>CAYNIT010000059.1:0-19413 GCA_964397205.1 uncultured Phaeodactylibacter sp.
CCGGGGCCAGAGGGATCGGGCCCTGCACGCGAAAGGGAGGGTCAGTTCCTTCCTGGACCCCCGCCTGTACAGCTGCCCGGTATACTTCGCGCACCAACGGCTCAGCCAGGGTGGTGCTTCGCAGGTAGAGCCGGTCTCCCGTTTTGATGCCCAGGCAGTACTCTGTAAGCAACCGGGCGTATTTTTTAAGAAAGTTTTCCATTTCGCTTGTTTTAGCGATAGCTTTTCGTTCGGTATATACTGCAAAACGGCAGCTGAAGTTGCAGGCTGCGGCTAAAAATACTACCAGCGCTCGGCCTGGTAGGGATAGCGCAGCATGTATTCTTCGTATACCATTTTCTTTAGCTTCTGCCGCAATTTGTTGATGTTTTCCTTGGTAACGGCAGAGACAAAGATCAAATCTTGCTCAAAGGTGTTGCGCAGGTTTTGCTTCAGGTTGCATTCAATTTCTTCTTTGACCTCCTCCTCCAGGTAATCGTCGTAGTTGCGTTTGCGGTACAGATCAATTTTATTGAATACCAGCAAAGTCGGTTTATCCAGTGCGCCGAGTTCCTTCAGCGTCTGATTGACCGTGCGGATGTGGTCTTCATGTTGGGGGTGGGCAATGTCTACCACATGGATGAGTAGGTCGCTTTCCCGCACTTCGTCCAGCGTAGATTTGAAGCTTTCTACCAGGTGGTGCGGGAGCTTTCTTATGAACCCGACGGTATCGGAGAGCAGGAAGGGCATCCGGTCAAATACGACCTTGCGCACTGTAGTATCGAGGGTGGCGAAGAGTTTATTTTCTGCGAAGACATCGCTCTTGCTCAGCCGGTTCATGATGGTGGATTTGCCGACGTTGGTGTATCCCACGAGCGCTACCCGGATCATTTCGCCCCTTTGTTTGCGCTGGGTGCGGTTTTGCTGATCTATTTTATCCAGTTTTTTCTTGAGCAGCGAGATTTTATCGCGCACGATACGGCGGTCGGTCTCGATCTCCTTCTCCCCCGGCCCCCGCATGCCGATGCCACCGCGCTGGCGCTCGAGGTGGGTCCAAAGGCCCCGCAGCCTGGGCAGGAGGTACTGCATCTGCGCCAGCTCTACCTGGGTTTTGGCCTGGGCAGTCTGGGCGCGGCTGGCGAAAATATCCAGGATCAAGGTACTACGGTCTATGATTTTGACCTTGAGGAACTCCTCTAGTACGCTCACCTGTTTGCCGGTCAGGTCATCATCGAAGATGACCATGCTCACTCTTTCATGCCGTTCGATATAGTCTTTGATCTCCTCCAATTTGCCTTTACCGACAAAGGTTCGGGGGTCGGGATGGGGCAGCTTTTGGATGAATCGCTTTTTCGCTTTAGCACCGGCGGTGCGAGCGAGGAACTCCAGCTCATCCAAGTACTCCTCTACTTCTTCCTGGGTTTGCAGCTGGTGAACGAGCCCGATGAGCACGGCGTGCTCTTTGCCTTTTTGCTGGGCACCGATGCGCTCGCGTTTTCCTATTGTCCATTCATTCGCCATATAGTGGTTGGGAAGTATGCTTTTTGTTTTATTGAATACATTAACAAGGCAGGGGTATGCTTCGTTCCTTTATCTTTTTGCAATCCATTGGGAAGGATTGAGCTTTCGGGTTCCTTTCCAGATTTCAAAATGGAGGGTATTGCCATTATTGCCCAGCTTGCCGATGGCTTCTTTGGGTTTGACTTTATCTCCTTTTTCGACGTACACTTCTTCGATACGATAGTACAATGTAAAAAAGTCGCCGTGATTTACCAAAATAACGTTTTGGTAAACCGGTACGAAGGTAAGGTGGGTGACCTCGCCTTCAAAAACTGGATAAACGCTGGCTTGTTTGTCCGTAGTGATTTCAATGCCGTTGTTGGGCAGTTTCAGCCCGGTATCCTCCAGCTGTATGACTTTTCCGAAGGGTTTGCTGATCTGCCCCGAGCGCACAGGCCAGGGCAAGCGCCCTTTATTTTCGCTGAAATTAGCCGAAAGGCGGCGCTCAGCTGCCACCCGCTCCCGGGCGCTGCTGGCAGCCGAGGAAGTTGCTCCGGCAGCTGCGTTGCTGCTGCGGGCTTCGCGGCGCTTGCGGGACATCTCCGCCACGATGACATCCTCGATGGCCTGGTTGAGTTTTTCATGGGCTTCCTGCTGACGGTTGAGCTCCGCCATTAGCCGGCTTTCGCTGGTTTTGAGCTGCTGCAGTATTTTGTCCTTGTCTTTTAGCTCCCGGCTCAGTTTGCTTGCCTGCTGCTCCTGGGAGGACAGCAGCGACTTTTTCTGTTCCCGGCGGGTGGCCAATTGCCGAGACTTGCGCGCCAGCATTTCCTGGGTTTCGATGATGTTGCGCGCCTGCTTTTTGCGAAAGCGGTCGTACTGCCGTATGTACTGCCATCGCTGAAAAGCTTCGTTGAAGCTGTCCGCAGAGAACAGGAACAACAGCATGCTATTGCTGAGTTTGTGGCGGTAGGCGATACGAATGGTATGAGCATATTCCTTTTTGAGCCGCTTGATGTCTACCTCGAGGGCGCGCAGCACTTCTTCCGAGCGGGCGATGCTTTCATTCGCGTACTCAATTTCCTGCCGCAGGGTTTTGATCAGTGCCTGCCGCTTGTTGATTTGGGATTTCAGCCTGAGGTAGCGCTCCAGGGTAGCCTCTCGGTTGCGTTGGGTCTGCGCGATTTCTGATTCCGTGGCTTCTATTTCTTCCAGCAACTGCTGCCGGCGGGTTTCCAGCTCCTTGCGGCTTTGCCCGTGCGCCCAAACAGCCAGGCAAAGCAGCAGCAAGATCAGTGGCAGGCTGCGCCAAAAGCCACGGCTATCACTTCGCTCGCGTGTATCGGGAAGGAATGTCAAATCGTATTTGCTTTGGGGTATCAAATTCAACTTTTGTAAACTTTAGCTCTACTTCCGCTGCGCCGGAGTACTCACTCTCCAAGACTAAGTTGCGAAGATAGGAAAAATACTTATTTCCCTTTATCTTATCGTACTCGCTGAGCGTGGCGCTGGCTTCCTGTTCGGAGGCTTTGTCTTTAAAGGCGAGTTTGTGCAAACGGTAGTCTTTCGCCCCCACCAGATACTCCGCCGTCGTGCTGTCGCGTTCGCCGACCAGCCGGTAAGCCGCCCCCATTGGCTGAACGCTCAGCCCATCAGTCCCCAGGAATACCGGGTTGCCCAAGATAAAGTCCTGTAGCTCGGACAAGCCCGCGGGCAGCCCGTAGGAATTGGAAAGGTAATCCAGGCTTTCTATGGTATACTCATTATTGATGCGATCGAGAACATAGATAGAGTCGGGCGTAACCTTGACCCGCACCACTTCGAAGCCAAGCTTCTTGACGCTCATCCACAACAGCTTGTCCTTTTGCATAATCATGGTGGCGGAGGCTGACATCGACATGTAGTCGTCTGAATACCCGATACGGGTTTTGGCTTCAAACCAATCTGGGCTGAGTTGTTGGCGTGCCAGCTGTTGGAGGAGCCGTTCGCTCGTCATGTCCTTGCTCGCCGTTTTGCTGACCCGCTCGGTCGTGCCGCAACTGCTGAGAAGCCCGATGAGTAGAGAGAGAACCAATGCTTGCAGGAAAAAGCGGATGCTCATGGAAGTCATTTCTTTGTTAGTTGAGTTTGCCTTCAGTAATCTTTTGATCGAGTTCATTTGAGCTTCTGCCCAGCTGCTGGGCTTTTTTCCATCGCTTAACGGCCTGTTCTTTTTGCCCCAGTTTGTAGAGCAGGTCGCCGCTCTCTTCCAGTATGCGAGGGCTGAGCTGGCCGCCGTTCTTAAGTGCCCGCTCCATCCAAGGCTGTGCTTCTTCGTACTGCTCCATTTTGTAGAGCACTCGAGCCAGATTGGCCTGGTACTCTGGTTGTTTGGGCAGCAGTTCATTAGCACGCAGCGCCATGCTTTGCGCGTCCTTAAGGCGTTCGCCGCGTTGCGCCAGCGCATAGGCATAGCGGCTTAGCGCGGGGGGAGCAGAACTGTCCTTTTGCAGCGCTTGCTCAAATGCTTTATTAGAACGCTCTGCCTGTCCCATTTTATTGTATATGGCCCCCTGTAGCGAGCGTACCAAAACTTCTATGTAAGCATTGCCGCCCGCCATGAAGTAGGCCTGCTCCAGGGTGCCGAGGGCATCCTCCAGCTCCCCCAAGGCCTGTTGGGCGTAAGCGTGCTGATAGTACACCATAGTCTGATTGGGGTAGTAATCCATGGCGCGCTCTGCAAAATCCCGCAAGGCTTCGTATTGGTAGGTTTCCTGATAAGCCCGCATGGCTTGCTCCCAAACGGAGAACTTGGTATCGTCTAGCTCTATCGTTTTCAGATACTGCTCTATGGCTTGCTGCTTACGGCCGGAGTGGTACAGCAAATCCCCGGCGGCGGAGTGAGCCTTGGCTTCCGCCGGGTGCACCCGCTGCAGTATGCTTGTGAGCTGCAGAGCAGCATCCGCCAACTGCTTGTCGCCATTCTCTGCTACTTTCCGGATGAAGGGGATCAGTTTTTTCATTTTGGGGTCAATGCTGGCATCTTCCTGCAGAAACGCAGATTGCAAAGACTTCAGATAGCGGATTTCGTCGGTTTCCTGTACGGATTGCCCTGCCAAAGCCAGCTCTGCCTTGGCGTTGTCGGGGTCTAGGCGGAGGATTGCTTTGTACACCTTTTCCGCTTCCTCCTTTTGCCCGACTTGGGTATAAAACTCTGCCAATAAATGCCGGTAGCTCATGTCCTTCGGGAAGGCTTCGATCAGGCGCTTCAGCTCTGCAGCTGCCTTTTTATTATTGCCCATGCCCAGATAAAGTGCGTGCTTCCGCCGAATGACCTCCTCGGAAATGCCCAATCGCTCTTCCAGCTGATCGTATACCTTTAGGGCATCCTTGACTTCGTTAGCTCGGACCAAGAAGTAGGCGTGACGAAAGTAGTGCTCCTCCACTTCGGGCTGCAGCTCTACAATGGCTTCGTAAAGCTCGGCGGCTTTTTCGTCCTCGCCATTAGATTTGTAGAGAGAAGCCAGAAATTTGTGGTACCAAATATTGTCCTGTTCCCACTCAACGGCGTTTTCCGCGTAGCGGATGGCTTTGGGGGTATCGCCCTCTGCTTCGTACGCCCGTGCCAGTTCAAATGCGGCTGCGGCATTCTCTCGGTCCTCTTTCAGAATGCCTTTGAGCATGTCAATGGCGTTTTCGTAATTGCCCAGCAGTTTTTCCCGATTGGCATCTATGAATTGCTCTTCGATCTTTACCGCTTTCTCATCTACGCGGCCCACCTGTGCCTGAAGGAAGCAAGGGCTAGCCCAAAGCAACAACAGCAGCAGGGCACTATTTAGTCTCGTCATATTACGCTTACTTGTACTCGGAGAAGTCTCCGATGCTTACCTCCGCCGGCTCGCCTTCGTAGAAGGCTTCGTTGCCGATCATAGAATCTTTCAAATTGGCCTGGCGGACAGTAGTGTTGTTTTGAATGACCGTATTACTGATAACGGATGCCTCTACGGCCGAATTGTCCCCTAGAGATACATGTGGGCCGACAATACTGTTGCGAATCAGGGCATTTTCTCCGATGTAGCAGGGCGGTACCACTACGGCATTTTCTATTTTCGCGCTATCCGCCACCAGCTTCTCTTTGGCCTGTTTGAGCTCCAACATGCGCTGATTGGTCGCTACTACATTATCCTTGTTGCCGCAGTCCAGCCACTCTTCGATCTGCGAGGGGCGGAACTTAACGCCTTTATCCTTGAGCATTTCCAGAGCCGTGGTGAGCTGGTATTCGCCCTTGTCGCGCAGGTCTTTGTCTACAATCTCCTGCAGGGTATCGCGCAGTTGGCTGCCGTCGTTGAAGTAATACAGCCCAACGATGGCTTTGTCCGAGACAAAAGTGGGCGACTTCTCCACAAATTCCGTGATGACGTTTTGATCATCCGCCTTGACCACGCCGAAGGAGGAGGGGTCGTCTACTTTTTGCACCCAAATGATGCCGTCCTCCTGAGGGTCGAAGGAAAAGTTGGCTTTGAAAAGCGTATCGGCAAAAGCCACGATGCAATTGCCGTTCAAACTGGGTTTGGCACAGAGTACAGCATGGCCCGGCCCCAAGGGCTCTTCCTGATGGTAAATAGCGCCCTGTGCTCCGATGCCCTCCGCGATGCGCTGAAGCTGCTGCTCTGCTTGCGCACCGAAATCCCCGATAACGAAGGCGACTTCTTCTACTGTTTCATCCAATGCTTCGGCGAGGTCTTCTACGATGCGCTGAACGATGGGCTTGCCCGCCACAGGCACGAGCGGTTTGGGAACAGTAAGGGTATGGGGGCGCAGGCGAGAGCCGCGGCCTGCCATGGGAATGATGATTTTCATGCCAATTTTTTTGGTTTAGCTATTAGTATAAGGCTTTTTGCGTTAAGGGAGTTTAGGCGGAAGGAAGAGTTTTTCCCTTCTACCCCCTGAGCTGGATTCGCCTTCCTCTTCGGCAGGCCGTTGGTATGGCCTGTGGTGAGCCAAGAGGACAGCTCCCGGCTCGGCCTGCCGAGGAAAAAATGGGCGGCCTCTGCCGGATGGAAAACAGGCAGCGGCCGCACATTCAATGCGGTTTTCGCCGGCAAAGACAACAAATATCCAGCGGCTACAAGCCCACCCGCAAAGCCAGCAGGAAGTTGCGGCCCGCCTGCGGGAAGAAGCCTTGATCCACCAAAGTGGCGCCATCTATCCGGTAGCGGTAGGACCAAGCATTGGTCTCGTACAGGGCGTTGAAAAGGTTCTGCACCTGCAGGCGCAGCCCGATTTCCCGCATAAATTCCGGGCGCAAGGTATACCCGATGCGCAGGTCGGTGAAGCTGTAAGCCTCCAGTATATTGTTCTCATCCGAGCTGTTGTCGATGTACTGTTGTCCGACGTATTTGCTCTGAAGGCTGACGCTCAGGCCCATCTCGTCCCGTTGCCGGAAGGCTTCGTACGTAAGGCCGCCGGCGCTGATCACCGCCGGCGAGAAAGATAAATTGGTTTCATCCCGCGGGATGGCTTCCTGCCCGAGGAAGTTGAAGTTCTCGTCGAATACATCAACGAATTCAGTGAAGCCCTGCACTCTATTGCGGCTCAGGCTGAGGTTGCCCTCGAAGCGCAAGCCCGGCAATAGCTGCAGCCCCCCGGCTATTTCCAGTCCCAGCCGGTAGCTGCGGTCGATATTGACCCGAGTGTAGGCGCCGACATCGTTGATCTCCCCATTTAGCACCAGTTGATCGCGGTAAAACATATAGTAGGCGTTCAGGCGCAAGCCAGCGCGCGGCCAGCGGTATTCGTAGCCCAATTCTGTATCGTAGAGGGTCTCCGGTTCGGGCCGGCTGTCGGCGGTAGTCTCCACGAAGTCATTGCGGTTGGGCTCCCGGTTGGCTACAGCAAAGGAAGCGAAAGCCTCGGAGCGCTCATCGATCTGGTAGAACAAGCCCGCCTTGGGGTTGAAGAAATGGAGGGCTACGCTCTGCTCCACATTTTCCCCTTGCCGGTTAAAGCCCAGAAACTCGTAGCCTACCCGGCGGTACTGCAGGTCGAGGTAGGCGTGCAGGCCCGGCAGCAACTCGTAGTTGAAGCGGCTGTATATGTTGAAGTCGCTCTTTTGCGCATCGTTGTTGTAGTACTCCTGATCTTTCTCGCTGCCGGAAGCGAAGCGCGCCCAGGTCACTTCCCCGAAGTGCAAGCCATCGTAGTAATGGTAACCACCGCCCAGGGTGGCATCGAGGCGGTTGTTGTCGCTGATGTAGTTCAGGCCGTACACGCCGCCGTAGAAATCGTTGTCCAGCCACAGCCGGCGGATCAAGTCGGTAGTTTGCACGCTCGTGTCCCCCAATGCAACTGGTTCGATACCGTAGTCCGCCAAGTTCTGGCCGGCTTTGTACTGCTCGAAGTAGCCGGCCCCCTGCGTGTAGTGCAGGGCGGCGTTCAGGTTCCAATTGGCCCCAATCTGTTGGTTGTACAGCAGTTGGTAGTGGTCTTGGCCGTAGTTATCCACCTCATTCTCGTAGGGGTCTTCCTCGCTCTTTTCCGTACCTGCCGGATTGTAGGTGCGGGCCTCCCGGCTGTCTAAAGAATCTTTAGGTACGCCATACCAGGCCTGGTAGGTGCGTTCCCGGCCGGAGAAGGTCACGAAGCGCAGGCTGCTGCGGTCGCCTATGTAAGCTGCCGAGAAGTAGTAGGAACTCAGGTCCGAACTTGCCCGGTCGATGTAGCCATCCGATGTAATGCGCGACAGCCGGCCGTCGATGGTGAATTTGCCGTTGAGCAGCCCGCTGCCGAATTCCACATTGGCCTTCTGGGTGTTGAATGACCCGGCCGAGCTGTTGAAGGTAGCGTAGGCATCGGGTTGCCATTCGGTGGTACTGATGTTGATGGTAGCACCGAATGCGCCAGCGCCACTGGTAGAGGTGCCTACCCCGCGCTGTATCTGAATGTCAGAAGCGGAGCTGGCAAAGTCGGGCATGTTCACCCAAAACACCCCCTGGGACTCAGCGTCATTGATGGGGACGCCATTGACTGTGACATTGATCCGGGTAGGGTCGGTGCCGCGAATGCGGATGCCTGTGTAGCCAACACCGGCACCGGCATCGGAGGTGACTACTGCGGAAGGTGTCCACCGCAGCACAAAGGGCATGTCTTGCCCGAGGTTGACCGGCTCGATGTCTTCCTCCTGCAGGTTGAGAAAAGCCATGGGTGTCGTAGCTTGAGCCCGGGTAGCTTTGACGATCAGTTCTTCCGTGCGTAAAGCCTGGGGCTGCAGGCGGATATCCAGTTCCAGGCGCTCTTTGCCCGCGGGTACTTCCAGCTCTTGCAAGTAGGGCTTATAGCCCAGGTAGGAGGCTTTCAGCTCGTACGTGCCGGGGGCTACCCCAGATAGGGTAAAAACACCCTCCGCGTTGGATGCACTGCCCCCGCCGGAAGGCTGCAAACTGATGTTGGCGCCCACGAGAGGGTCCCCCTGATCGTCGAGCACCTTGCCTGTAATAGTGGCTTGCGCCAATAGCGAAGTACCCAGCCATAAGGCTAAAGTAAAGGTCCAGAAAAATTTAAGTAACATGATAAAAAAACGTGATGGTGAAAGAATCGCAATCCCGGGGTTGGAGCTGCGTGTTCATTCACTGGCGCAGGCAGGCAGTAAGGTTTGGGCGGCAATCTCTCGCCAAGTGTACTTTCGCCTCTATTGCATTTGCGCTGCACCCTCATCCCACTGAGAAGAGAACTTTCCCGCAAGGGGGAATGGAGTTTTGCTTCACCTCCCTTCCCGGCATTACCCGGGCAGGTTCAATGGGTATGATCTCAGTCCCGCTCGAAAGCGGGACACCCCAGATGAGTGGGGCAAAGGTAAAAAGCCTGCGGCAAAACCGCTAAACTTCCAAGGCAGGATTGAGCAAGCAGGAAAAGCCGTTGCCGCGAGCGGGGGCGTCAGAAGCCAATCGCCTCTCCCAAAGGCTGCTTTGGAGTTTTCCACAAATTCCTTACCTTTGCAGCCGCTAAAAAAGTTAGCGTTGTTCTAATTTATTGATAATAGCTCTGCAAAGAGCTGCAAATTATGTCTGACCCTATGAAGAATTACGAAGTAACCTTCATCGTAGACCCAGTGCTGTCGGGGGAAGAAATCAAAGCGACGGCTCAGGCATATGTCGATCACCTCAAAAACGAGGGCTGCGAGATCGTACATGTGGATGATATAGGCTTACGCCAATTGGCTTACCCGATCAACAAGCGCACCTCCGGTGTCTACACCTGCATTGAATTCCAGGCGCCTAATGGCGAACTGATTGACCCGCTGGAACTGGCCCTGCGCCGGGACGAGCGCATCATGCGTTTCCTGACCGTTACGCTCGACAAGTACGGCGTGAAGTACAATGCTGACAAGCGAGCCGGCAAAATTGGCAAAGTCACTAAAAAGAAGAAAAAGAGCGAAGAGCGCGAGAAGGGCGGCCGCAACCGCAACGACAACCGCTCCAAGCGGGGCGGCGGTGAAGACCGCAAGAAAAAAGAAGCGCCCGCCAAGGACGAGCAGCAGTAAAGCTTTTTTGGAATTAAAAATTAAAAAATCATGGCATCCAGAGACGATATAAAGTTCCTCAGCAATCCTAAAATTGGCCAGAAGCGGAAGAAGTACTGCCGCTTCCGCAAGTTCGGCATCAAGTACATCGACTACAAAGACCCGGACTTCCTGACCCAGTTTGTCAACGAGCAGGGCAAAATCCTGCCTCGCCGCATTACCGGCACTTCTCTGAAGTACCAGCGCAAAGTCTCCACCGCGGTCAAGCGGGCTCGCCACCTGGCGCTGCTGCCGTACGAGACCGACTTGCTGAAATAAATTCTTAGGCCCTCTAAATTTTTAACAATGGATATAATCCTGCTAGACGATATAGAGAAAGTGGGCGACAAGCACGAAATCGTGAGCGTAAAGCCCGGCTACGCCCGCAACTTTCTCATCCCCAAAGGCATGGCCATCGTAGCGAACGACACCAATCGTGCCAAGCTGGATGAAATCAAACAGAAGGAAGCAGAAGAACTGGCTGCCCGCAAAGCAGAGTTCGAAGCCATCGCCGAACAACTGAAAGGCGAAGTGATGCAAATCGGCGCCAAAGCCGGCACCAGCGGCAAAATTTTCGGCAGCGTTACCAACGTTCAAATCGCTACCGCCCTGAAAGAAAAGTACGATATCGACGTGGACCGCCGCAAGGTAAAGATGCCGGAGGAGGACATCAAGACGCTCGGCACCTATACCGCAGTACTTAACCTGCACCCAGAGGTTGACATCAAGGTCAACTTTGAGGTAGTGGAGGAATAACCTCTCTTCGCCCTGCTTGGAATAAAGGCACCGTGCGCTAGGTGTTGTTCCTGAGAAAGAAGAAGCCAGAACGCTGCATTCGGTTGCACGGGCTGGCTTCTTTTCGTTTCGACAGCCTGCGACAAATAGCTGTATTTACCCAACCCAAGCCCGGCCGTCGCTCGTCTACCTCGTAAAACGCTTATGAGAATTCACATTTTAGGAAGCATGCTGCTGGCTCTGAGCCTGTTCTCCTGCTCGGAAGCCGAGCTGCTCGGCCCGCAGTTGCTTGAGGGTAGATGGCAGCTGTCGATAGTGGAGCGCCAGGGCGAGCTGCCCGAACTGGTCGAGGGTACTATTATCATGGATATAAATGAGAACCGGGAGATACGCGTTCAACTGAGCGGCTGTAACCAATGCAAGGAAAGCGTTGCTGCCGAGCCATCCGGCGGTATCGACTTTCCGCAGCTTGCCTGCACCCGGCTCAACTGCGACACGCCACTCGACGATCTGTTTTTAGAAATCCTCACCGCTGCCAATCGATATCAGCTCAGCGCAGAGTGGCTTTTGCTGCGCGGCTCGGAAGGGTCGCTTACCCTACGGAAAAAGACATCCTAGCCCCCTAAAACCCCAGTCCCTTCCCATGCTCCTTCAGCCAGCTTTCATGCTCCCGGTAGTTTGGCATAGCATCCGCCACAAGTTTCCAGAACCGGGGCGAATGGTTCATCTCCAGCCGGTGTGCCAGTTCATGTATGATGACATAGTCGATGACCTCCGGAGGCGCAAAGAGCAGGCGGGTGGAGAGGTTGATGTTGCCCTTGTTGGAGCAGCTGCCCCAGTTGCTGTGGTTGTACTTCAGCCGCACCTGATCGATAGGCTGCCGGAAATGGCGCTCGTTGAGTTCGTGCACCCGGCGGGTAATTTCGGGCAAAAAGTCTTGGGCGACCACCCGGCTGAGCAGATGCTGCAGGCTTTTTGAAAGGCTGTGCCCGCTGTCGTGGCGGCTGAGCTTGAGCAGGATCGTGCCGTCCGGCAGCAGCCTGCCATTGTGGGATTTGCGGTCCTCCCACTGTATGCGCAGGCGGTAACGGCGCTGCCCCACCACCAGCTCGTCCCCGTCCTGGTAAGTCCGCTCCTCGAAGTGGCCGGCGATGTCGGCGCTATTTTCCAGGCGCTCGCCCAACCAGTTTTTGAACCACTGCAGGCTCTTTTGCTGCTCGGCTTGGGGCAGTTGCAGAGGCATGCGCAGGATGGCTGCTTTTTTGCCGATGCTGGCGCGCACGTTGCGGCGGTACTCGCGGTAGATGCGTACCGGCACCTGACGGTCGTTGACCTGCAGCAGCCGGTCCTCCCGGGTCGCTTTGTTGTTGCGCTTTCTCCCCATGGCTTACCCGTGTTTCTGCGCAAGGTCGTCCATAACTTCCGTCAGTACCTTTACGCTCTCGATATCCATGGCGTTGTACATGCTGGCGCGGAAACCACCTACGGAGCGGTGCCCTTTGACCCCGTTACAATTGGCTTCCTTGCAAGCCGCCAGAAATGCATCGTTCAGCTCTTCCTTACCGGGCTGCAACAAGAAAGTGGCGTTCATCACCGAGCGGTCCACCGGATCAGTAACTGTGCCGGTGAAGAGGGGGTTCTGGTCAATGGCATCGTACATCAGCTTAGCTTTTTCTGCATTGCGCTGCTGCATGGCCTCTACCCCACCCTGGGCTTTGACCCAGCGCAGCGTCAGCATACTCACATAGATGGGGAAAACGGGAGGGGTGTTGAAAGCGGAATGCTTCTTGATATGGGTGCGGTAGTCCAGCATGGTAGGAATGTGGCGCTGTACCTTGCCGAGCGCGTCTTTGCGTACAATCAGCAGCGTTACGCCCGCTGGCCCCATGTTTTTCTGTGCCCCGGCGTAGATGAGGTCGAAGCGGTCGATGTCAATAGGTTTGCTGAAAATGTCAGAAGACATATCGGCAACGAGGCGCACGGGCGTCTCCGGGAAGGCCTGGTACTGGGTCCCGAATATGGTGTTGTTGGAAGTCAGGTGCAGGTACTGCAAGTCCTCCGGTATATCGTACCCCTTGGGTATATGGGTGTAATTGTGCTCCTTGGAGGATGCCAGCACCTCTACTGCCCCAAACGCCTGAGCTTCCTTGATGGCTTTGGCGGACCAGCTTCCGGTATCCACATAACCGGCTTTGCCCTGCTCGGGCAGCAAATTCATAGCGGTCATGAAGAACTGCGAGCTTGCCCCTCCTTGCAGGAACAGCACCGCATACTCCTCGCTCACGCCCAGCAGATCGCGCACCAGCACTTGGGCCTCTTCCAAGATAGCGGTGAACTCCGGGCTGCGGTGGGAAATCTCCATCAGCGATAGCCCAATATGGTTGTAATCCTTAGCGGCCTCGGCCGCCTGCTCAAATACCGTTTGCGGCAGTATGGCCGGCCCGGCGCTGAAGTTGTGCTTTTTCATGGCGCATTTTTTAGTACAAACAAAAGTAGGCGATATCCTCATGGAGAAAAAGCGGAGCGCTGCTTTTGTTGCGGTATTCTGCATTTATCCAAAAATGGCTTCCATTGGTAGAAGGCAGCGCCGGGGCGAGCAACCTTTGTGTATATTTATAGTCCATTTATAGTCTAACAACGCAAGATTTGTGAAAACCCACCTTGCCGGTAAGGCAGGCGGGTTTTCACAAATCTCATGTTGTCAGACTATATAAAAATCAGAAAAATCAATCGACATGAAAAAAGCAACCCTGGTTTCTGTGCTGATGGCTTTCATGCTCAGCTCCTGTCTCAGCGCCCAAAAAGAAAGCGAGCCCATCGCAAGCTTGACCAACTTCCAATCCATTAGCTTGGGCACCTCCGCAGATGTGTACATCAGCAAAGGCGACTACAAGGTAGAAGTGGAAGGGCCGAAAAATCTCACCTCCAAAATGGTCTTCCGGGTAAAAGGCGGCAACCTGAAAATCGAGCGACAGCGCAACTTGATGGATTGGAACAGCGGCCGGGTAAAAGTATACGTCACCATGCCTGCCATCGAGTCCATCGCAATTGGCGGCAGCGGGAACGTAGAGCTGCAAGAACCCTTTGAAGGCTTGGGCCAACTGGAAGTCGCCATCGGCGGCGCTGGAGATACAAAGCTCATGGGCAGCAGCGAATCCCTGTCCATCAGCATCGCCGGCAGCGGGAATGTGGATGCCTCTAGCCTGAACGCGGCTTCCTGCGAAGTTAGTATCGCCGGCAGCGGAGACGCCAAAGTCGGCGAAGTGGAAAAGCTGGAAGTCAGCATCGCTGGCAGCGGAGACGTACACTACCGGGGCAACCCAAGCATAGAGAAAAGCATAGTCGGCAGCGGCGACGTAATACAGCAATAAACAAGCCGGGCATGCCCCTTTGATATGTTAAAATAGCCGGAAAAGCTATATAATTTCCCGAGCATTGCTCATATTTGTAATATCAATTGACATCCCACCCATGAACATTACCCCAGTTCACCAGTTTATTTAACCATATTTTCAAAAACTAACTGCTGATAGCATTCGCTTTTTGCTTACAAAGTAGCGCTTTGGCAGCAAAAAGATGAAGCAGTTGGCGGTTCAACAGGTCAAAATTTTGCAAAACCACTGTTGGCATCTATTTTTGACCTCAGCCAAAGGAACAGACGAGAAACATTCTCGTGGAGCAAAAGATAACCGGCGGGGGGAGAAGCCGGTTATTTGGATATAGCGGGGGAAGCTAAATTTTCAGTAACTATCGCTCATTCAAAAGTGCCTTCGGGCATCTGTGATTAAACTACGTACCCTGGACTTGTGCTGATGATTTAGTTTAATTGGCTAAGACTCGACAAACATGAGAAAAGAAAAGTTCGTTTACAACACGCAGACCTTGCGTTACGAAAAGGTCGAACCTTCCACCACGCAAATTGTACTGAGAATCCTGGGTTTCGTCTGTGCGGTTGTGGCTACCAGTTTCCTGTTTATTTTGGTAGCTCACAACGTACTGCCCTCTCCTCAGGAAAAAGCCTACAAGGAGGAAATCAGGGTGATGGAGGAACAGTACACAGAGCTGAACAACGAATTGGAACGCCTTGAGAGCATTCTTGATAATGTACAAGAACGGGACGCTTACGCCTACCGGATGATCTTCGGCATGAAGCCGATTGACGAGGGAGTCTGGGAGGGCGGCATGGGCGGCCACGACCGCTACGAAAACCTCCGGCAGTACTCCACCGGCGAGCTTATGGTTTCTGTCAAGCAGAATGTAGACAAGCTCAAGCGTCAGCTGGACCTTCAGTCTCGCTCCCTCGATACCATTTCCAATATGGCTGAACAGAAGGAAGCTTTACTGGCTGCGATGCCTTCCATCAAGCCCATCAACGGCGATAAGCTGCCTCGCAAGGTGCAGCTGCTCTCCGGCTTCGGGCGCCGCATCCACCCCATTTATAAGGTTCCTAAAATGCACTACGGCATCGACTTCACCGCTCCGAGCGGTACTCCCATTCAGGCCACCGGCGCTGGAGAGGTCATCAAAGCGGGCCGGGGCTCAGGATACGGCAAGCGCGTGCTTATCGATCATGGTTTTGGCTACCGGACGCTGTACGCTCACATGCAACGCATCGATGTGGAAGTAGGGGATGAAGTCAAGCGGGGCGAACAAATCGGCCTGGTCGGCAATACTGGCGTTTCCACTGCTCCACACTGCCACTACGAAGTGCACTTGCACAAGCAGAAAGTCAATCCTATCCATTACTGTATGGACGGCTTATCACCGGAGGAATATCAAGAATTGGTGCGCGCCGCCGAGATGCCTAACCAATCTTTCGATTAAGATCAAACCACAATACCTTGCAAATGGCACAAGCAATTGGCCGCAGAAAAGGCTTCCGCAGAGGAAGTCTTTTTTGCTTATGCACCGCCCTAATTTTCTTTTACAGTTGCCGGCAAGCCAATTCCCACGAACGGGAGGGGATGGCTGCTGCTCTGACAACCCCCATCGCTCTGGATTCCAATGCCGTTGACACCACCGCTGCAACAGAGCCCCCGCAGGAACAGCGCGACACCTTCGCTGTGATCGGCGTTGGCGATCTGATGCTGGGCACCAACTACCCCTCCTCCGCCTACCTGCCTCCAAAGAGAGGCGCTACTATGCTAGCCCAAGTATGGGAATTGCTGCGTACAGCCGATGTCACCTTCGGCAACCTGGAGGGCACCATACTGGACGAAGGCGGAACGCCCAAGCGCTGCAACAACCCGGATGCCTGCTACGTCTTTCGCTCACCGGAGCACTACGTTCGGCACTTTGTGCAGGCGGGCTTCGACTTCCTGAGCATTGCCAACAACCACTCGGGAGATTTCGGCGCGGCGGGCCGCAAACGGACTAAAGCGGTGCTGCGGGATGCGGGTATTGCTTTTGCAGGCTTGGCCGGCAGCGACGAGTACGCCATCATCGAGCGGAACGGCCTGAAGTACGGTATGGCCGCTTTCTCCCCCAATCGGGGCACCTGCAGTATACACAATTACGAAAAAGCGCGCTCCATCGTCTCAGAGCTGGAAGAGCGCTGCGATGTGGTCATCGTTTCCTTCCACGGGGGCGCAGAGGGCAGCAAACATCAGCATGTGCCCCGCCGCACCGAGACCTACTACGGAGAAAACCGCGGCGATGTATACAAATTTGCCCACGCCATGGTGGATGCCGGCGCGGACATCATCTTCGGGCACGGCCCGCACGTCACCCGGGCTATGGAACTGTACAAGGACCGGCTGATCTGCTACAGCCTGGGCAATTTCTGCACCTACGGGCGCTTCAACCTGCGGGGCGAAGCAGGCATCGCTCCCATGGTAAAGGTAGAAATTGACCGGTCGGGGCGCTTCCTGGGCGGCTTCGTCACCTCCATCTACCAGACCAAAACGACCGGGCCGCGGGAAGACCCGCGTGGCCGGGCAGTCCGTACTCTTAAGCGCCTGACGAAGGCTGACTTCCCGGAAACGCCCTTGCGCATCGGCGAAGACGGCCGCCTAAGTAAGCAGCCATGAAAAGCATTAGCCTACACCAAAGCAAGGCAGGCCATCAGCTGGCTTACGAACTAAACGGCCCGCAGGATGGCTACCCCCTGGTTTTCCTCAATGGCATTTTGATGAACCTGCGCTCCTGGAGCGCGCAAGTCAGCCACTTTTCCAAGGAGTTCCGCTGCCTGACCCATGACTTCTGCGGGCAGCTGTACAGCAGCAAAAGCGTACCGGAACAGCTGAAGCTGGACATGCACGCAGAGGATTTACTGGGCTTACTGGATGAGCTGCAAATAAAGCGCTGCCACTTGGTGGGCACCTCCTACGGCGGGGAAGTAGGCTTGCTTTTCGCCAAAGCGTATCCAGAGCGGGTGCGCTCTCTGAGCGTTATTGCTTCCGTGAGTTATTCGGGAGCGCTGCTGCGCCGGCAGGTGGCCTTGTGGAAAAAGCTGGCAATGGCAGACAAGGGGTTGCTGTACGATGCCGTGGTCTCTACTTCCTACTCTAACCGCTTTCTGGAGCGGCACGGCAATTTCCTAGACATGCGGCGCGCCAACTTCAAAGAACTACCCGCCGACTTTTTCCAAGCTTTTCGGCAGTTGTGCGAGGCTTTCCTGCAGTTTCAGTTGCCGGCTGAGGACCTCGCCCAGATTTCTTGCCCCTGCCTTATCGTGGGTGCCTCCCTCGATATGCTCAAACCGCCCTACTACAGCCAATACATCGCAACGCATTTACCCGATGCAGCATTGGAGCTGATTGACAAAGCCGGTCACGCTGTGGTGGTAGAAAAACCCAAAGCCGTCAATGCGCTGCTGCGCAGTTTCATCGAAAAAAGCTGAATTCCTGCTTCCAACTCCCTATTTTGGAGAACACATTCTTTTGAAGCATGGAAGAAGATACGCCAACGAGATACTGCCCTAATTGCTATTACCCCCTGCCGGCTTACGGCCAGTACTGTGCCAACTGCAGCCAGAAGTACACTGATGGCAAGGTGTCTTTCTGGGAATTGATCAGGGATTTCCTGGAGTCGGTGCTCAACATCGACTCAAAGATTTTTCGTACCCTAGGTGCTCTGTTCCTACCCGGCCGGCTGACTTCTGCCTACTTCCGCGGGCAGCAAAAGCGCTACGTGCCGCCACTGCGCTTGTTCTTCGTGATGGCGGTGGCGCACTTCGCCGTGCTTGGGTTTCTGACGCTGGATGCACTGGAGGAATCCCTGAAGGAAAGCCTGGAAGCTTCCCGATCGGATGCCTACTTCGGCATCTTTCACGCGGAGTTCGATACGGCGCGGCAGGAAGTAGCCGCTCTATTTCCTGATGAGCCCGCTGCCTCCGCCGCGCTCGATTCTCTCAACGCTCGTATAGAAGAAGCGCCGCGCGATAGCCAGAATCTGATGTACGTAGTCTGGGAAGGCGATGGCGGTTTCAAAACCCAAAATGTTAGGGTGGCTGCCTATGATTTGATGGAGATGCCGCCAAACGGATTAGCAGATTACTACGGTGTAGAAGGGTTTTGGCAGCGGCTCGTTTTCCGGCAAATTGCTAAACTCAACCAGGAGGGTGGCAATTTTGCCCGCTACTTGGTCGGGAAATTGATTTGGATGGCAGTGCTCATGATGCCGGCTTTAGCCCTGATTTTAAAGCTGCTCTATATCCGGCGGGAGCGGTACTATGTGGAGCATCTGGTCTTCAGCTTTCACTACCACGCCTTTGCCTTTCTGATTGCGAGTATTTTTTTCCTGCTCGGCCATGTACTGGGGCCAGACAGGGAAGGCCAGCTTTTCAGCCTGTTTTTCCTGGGGGTGCTGTTTTACCTTTACAAGTCTATGCGGCGCTTTTACCTGCAGCGGCGCTTCAAAACGATCGTCAAGTTTCTGCTGCTCAATATGGCTTATGTGATGATTTTCAGCCTGTTTATCGCAATAATGGCCTTGTTCACAGCCCTGACATTCTAGAAGCTGAATACGGGGTTTAAAACTCCGCGTTGCCCGGTGTGCGCGGGAAGGCGATCACGTCCCGGATGTTGCCCATGCCGGTGATGAACTGCACCATTCGTTCGAAGCCCAGCCCGAAGCCAGCGTGCGGGCAGCCTCCGAATTGGCGCAGCTCCAAATACCACCACAGTTCCTCCTCCGGCACGTTCATCTCCGCCATGCGGCTGCGCAGCACATCGAGGCGTTCTTCCCGCTGGGAGCCGCCGATGACCTCGCCGATGCCGGGGAAGAGCACGTCCATGGCAGCTACCGTCCTGCCGGGCACTTCTTCTGAGGCTTCGTTGAGGCGCATGTAAAAGGCTTTGATGCTGGCCGGGTAGTCGCGCACAATGACCGGTTTTTTGAATTTCTTTTCCACCAGATAGCGCTCGTGTTCGGCCTGCAGGTCCTTGCCCCACTCTACATCGTACTCGAATTTGCCCTTTTTGTAGGGTTTGGATTTGCGCAGCAGGTTGACGGCTTGCGTATAGGTGATGCGCTCGAATTCGTTGTCTACTACAAAGCGCAAGGTTTCGATCAGCCCCATAGGGCGGCGCTGCTCCTTAGGCATGTTCCGCTCCTGCTTCTGTATACGCTGGTCCAGAAACTCCAACTCGGCGCTGTAGTTTTCCAGGATGTGGTGGATCAGGTACTTGCAGAAGTCCTCTGCCAGGTCCATATCATCGTGG
>CAYNIT010000060.1:0-19211 GCA_964397205.1 uncultured Phaeodactylibacter sp.
CATCAGTTGAAAAAAAGTTTAGGCGCGAAGATAGGCAAATTGTAGAGATGAAATCAATCCGGTTTCTCCCTTTGCACGCTGCCCGAAAGGCAGTGCTCTCTGTACTTCCTGATGACTGCTCTGAGCCTAAAGTTTTTTTATGCTGCCCCGGCTTAGCCATGGCTGCCCACACCCCAATAGATGTTTGCTCAATGGCATTCTGCCAAAGATACAAACCGGCGGTGGCGGGTTGGCGGCATTTCATGTCTGCCCGCTATTCGGGCTTTCCCTTTCCCGCAGCATGCTCCAGGCCACAAAACCTCCGATCAGCACTTTGAGGAGCGCCCCTTTCCAAAATGGGAAAAGCCCGTAGTCCAGTGCCTTGGGGAAATCGTACAGCGCAGCCAGCCGCAGTACGCCCGCGCCGACAATCAGTAAAGTGCCGAGCAGATTAGCCAGCAGGCTCCAACCAAAGTGCAGCCCCCAGCCCCGTTCGCGCAGGTATCCCATCAGGAAAGCGGCGGGCATGAAACCCAGCAAAAACCCTCCGCTGCCGCCGGAAAGCACCCCCCAGCCACTTCTGGTTTCTGCAAATATGGGCAGCCCTATGGCTCCCAGCAGTAGGTACAGCAACACTACCGTGCCGCCCCAGGGAAACGGCAGCAGAAAACCGACCAGCAATACCGCCAGGCTCTGGCCGGTGATAGGGATGCCGCCCATAGCTTCCGGAGTCGTGATGGTCACCTGCGCCATAATGGCAATAAACAGCAGCCCGAGCAGGGCGTTGATGATCGTGTTAAAAGGCAACTTTTGCATAGGGGCAATATAATAGAATTGCGCTAATCCCCCAGCCAACTTTTGAAGCGCCCTACTCTATCCCGGCTGACCAGCGCTTCTTCCCCGTCTCCCAGGGTCAACTTGAGCCGGGCATTGGAGTAGACGGTGGCTTGCTTCACCCCCTCAATGTGTACAATGTACTGCCGGTTGACCCGAAAAAACGAACTGGGGTCGAGCATTTCCTCCAGTTGTTCCAGGGAGTAATCCAGAGCGTGCTTTCTGCCCTCCCGATGCCGCAGCCAGGTGGTTTTGTGTTCGCTGAAAAAATACAGCACATCTTCAGCTTTTACCGAAAGGAACTGATGAGCTGAGCGGACGATGAACCGCTGCTTGTACCGGCGCTGCAGCATATTCATAGCTTGTTCTACCTGCTGCAGGACCTGTTGTTGCTGCCCGAAACTTTGGCGTAACTGCTCGTACTGCTGCAATGCCTTTTCCAGATCCTCCGTAGCGATGGGTTTGAGCAAATAGTCAATGCTATTGACCTTGAAGGCGCGCAGCGCGTACTGATCGTAGGCTGTCGTAAAAATAACGGGGCAGGGCACTTCTGTGCGTTCAAACACCTGAAAGCTTGCCCCGTCGGCCAGCTGTATATCAAAAAAGGCGAGGTCAATGGAGGGTTTCTGCTGCAAAAAACCTACGGCCTCCTCCACGCTGTCGAGCACTGCGAGTACCGCAGCCTCCGGCTCCAGTTGCCGAAGCTGCTCCTGCAGGCGCTCCGCCGCCAGTTCTTCGTCTTCCAAAATCAGTACTCTCATGAGGCTTCTTTTAAGCGCAATACCGGAATGTGTACTTTGAAGCTGCCATGCTGATCTTCTATTTGCAACTCCTGCCCGCAGAGGTAGCGGTAGCGCTCCTGTATATTGGGCAGGCCAACGCCCAGGGACTCCTGCTGGTTTTGTTTGGGCTGCCGGTTGTTCTGCATCACCAGGCTGCCGTTGGAGCGGGTCAGGGACAGCCGCAGCGGTTTGCCCCTGGACAGTACGTTGTGTTTGATGGCGTTCTCTGCCAGCATTTGCAGCGTGAGCGGCACGACCGCTTCCTCAGGCGCTGCCTCCACGGTATTTTCTACTTCCAATGACGCCCCAAAGCGGATTTTCAGCAAAAAGAGGTAAGCCTGCAGCATTTTCAGCTCTTCCTGCAGGGGGGCCAACTCCTGCTGCTGGCTTTCCAAAACGTAGCGGTACACCTTGGAAAGCTGCTGAATGAACTGGGCGGAAAGATCAGGGTCTTTGTACACGAGATTGGACAGCACATTAAAGCTATTGAACAAGAAATGCGGGTTGACCTGATTTTTCAGCGCCTCGTACTTTGACGCCAGGGCAACGCGCTTAGCTTCTTCGGCTTCTTTAAAGGCATGTTTCCAGGCCAGGAAGAAGCCCCGGCCGGTAAAAAACAGGCTGACAATTATGGTCACGACCACAACGGTAAGGGGAAAGGTATAGCCCGCGCTCTGCAACGCCTCTAAGGGCCCGACTCGGTAGCGCATCCAGGCGTAAGTGATTAAAATCAGGAAGCCGATGGCAAGTGCATACCCCAGCGTAAACACCAAACTGAGCACCGCCCGTTTTACCGGCACTTCCAACCAGGGCAGCCAACGGTCCATCCACTCGACCAGCATGCCGCTGCCCCAGCCGATAGCGATCCAGAGGGTACCATTCAGCAACAGAGAACTCAGGAAGATGTCCCATTCTCCCGCCAGCAGAGCATCCATATTGTAAAACAAGGTGATGGCCCCTCCGCCCAGCAGAAAGTGAGCGGCGAGTACTCGCCAGCTGGCAGCCCGAATGGCTTTTTTTGTCTCGCTTGTCATTAAGAAAGTTTTGAGCTAGTGTTGCATCATCCGCTTTTTGCCGAATGATGTCATAAGATAAGGCTTTTATCATTTAGGCAGTGCAAATGCCCGGATAAAAACAGCGGCTTCCCCAGAGGAGCGCGGCAGAAAAGCTGCCTTCTGTACCGCGCTCCCGCTTGCGGCAACCTATTTTTTACTCGTCCCCTGCAGCCGGCTGGGCCTGCCGCAGCAAAACATCATTGAAGTGCTTGCCCCATGTAGGGTGCAGCTCAGAGGCAGGCTCGAAGAAAGCAAAACGCTCGTTGGCTTTTTCGAGATAGGGCAGGGCTGCGGCAGGGCCGCCGCCCCAAAACTCCGGCGTGTAGAACAAATGCACGCCCATGAGGTGGTACGGGCGCGGGTTGTCCTCCTGGAGCGCCATGGCCTGCTTGTAACTGGCGATGCTCCTGGGCGCATACTGTGGCCCTTTGGCCTGCGGGTCGCACCAGATGTGGCCCGTGTAAATGTAGCCCTGCAGGGCGTGCACCTCTGCCTCCTGCGGCGCAGCAGCCAGGGCTTTTTCAATCGCCGACTGGGCTTTCTTAAGGTGCGCCTCCAGCTGGCCCATCTCTTGGTTTTCCATAGCCTTAATCCCTAGCATAAGCTGGCAGTAGGCTTGGTAATAAAACGGCAGCCAGACCCCCTCGGGAGCAGCGGCGGCAATGCGCTCAAAGGTATTGGCGGGCTCGGTGAAGGCGCGGGTTTCCTCCGCCTGGCTCAACTGATTGACGGCTTTCTGCATGGCTTTTTGGTAAGCATCAGATTGTGCATTGGACAATAAAGCGATACTCAGTGCAATAAGGATAATGATAATGCGATCCATCGTTAAAAATTTTTTGGTGAAAGATTTTATGGTGCTGTGTCAATTGCCGAAGGTCTGGCCTTCTCCAATCGACACGAAAATACCGAGGAAGATAAACCGGGGCGCAGGCGGGCGGATAGCGGCCGAGGTAAACCGCCCGTTGGCATCTGGCTGATCACTGAAACGTTGGCCAAAGCTTTGCTCAAAACCAAGCAGGTTCGTCACCGAAAAGTGGACGATAGTGAACTGCCCCCAGATTGTTGTCAGGTAGCTGGCATTGAGGCTTAAGTCTTGGAAAGTTCTTGTCTGCCGGTCGTTGAAAGCTGGCGTGTTGGGGTCATCGTATAGCCGGGGGCTGCCCAGCGTGTAGGTCAGGCCAAGGTTGGTTTGCAATGGGTGTATCCAGTGTTTGTAAACAATAGACGCATTGTGACGAGCAGCGAAATTGGGCCTAGACCATTCCGGGAAATCTTGGTAGCGGCGCTCGGTATCCAGGAAGGAATAGGAAATCCAGAAATCGCCGTTGCGGATACTGCTGCGGTCCCGGTAGAACAAGTCGAGGCCCCGCGCGTAGCCGCTGCCGCTGTTGTCGGCCAACCAAGGCTGCTGCTCCGGGAAGCGCAGCAAGTGCTGGTACGCTTTGTAGAAAGCTTCCAGCCGCAGGGACCGCCCCGCTTTGCGGTACTGGTAATTCAGGATATAGTGCGTGGCCCGTTCAGGCTGCAATTCGCGGGTAAAGCGCAGCCATTCCGGCTGGGGCCGCTGGTAAAAATAGCCGTAGGCAAAGGAAAATTGGCCGTCCTGCCCGGCCTTGTGGGCTAGGGAAACCCTGGGGGATAAGCGGTAGCTGCCCAACAACCCCTGACGCTCGGCCCGCAAGCCAGCGCGCAAAGCCCACTTTTCGCCTAGGTACCCCTCCCCCTCTGCAAAAGCGGCTACGTAATCATCCTGCAGAAAGGTACGGTAGGCATTGCCCGGGCTTTCCTCGTAGGTTTCGTCGAAGCGGGTATGGATCCACGTTGCGCCTAATTTCACCTTCCAGTCCTGATCAAAATAGCGGGTGGCTACTGCCCGCCCTTGAAACATTTCGTTCTGGCGTTCTAGATCAAAACCTTGCCGGATGTTCTCCGCATCCCAACCGATAGCCAAACCAGCGTCGAGGCGCCATTTTTCATCCACCAACTGCTGGTAAGTAGCGCTGCCGTAGTAGTTGTCGTTGCGAAGCTGCAAGTCAGCGAGTTGGGTAGGGTCTTCGTCCGTGGGGTAACGCATAGCAAAGCCAGACCACTGGGCATTGCCTTGGGCTTTGAGCATAGCGCCATTCTGGAATTTTTGGCGAAAGCCCAACTGCAATCCTTTAGCCTCGACTGGATCCTTCCAATCTATGTTCTGCGGCACCAGCCCGGTATAGGGCCCCAGGTTGGTATAGTCTGCGGAAGCGGAAAGCGCCCTGTTCTCCCAGCGCTCGGTATGAGCCGCGCCGGCGCCCACCGTCATGAGCGACAGGCTGGTAACGGATGCCTCCGGGAGATCTTTGGTTTCTAAGACCAGCGCCGAGGAAAGCGCCTGGCCGTAGGCTGCGGAATAGCCGCCAGTACTAAAAGAAGTACCCTTGAAGAGGAATGGGGAAAACCGGCCCCGCACCGGCAGGTCTGGCACGTTGCTGGTGTATGGGTGGGGCACTCGCAGGCCATCGATGAAGGTCTGCGTCTCGTGTGCGTCGCCTCCCCGCACGAATATCCTGCCGTCCTCTGCATTGGACTGGGTGCCGGGCAGGGTGTTCAGCGCAGCAACGATATTGGCATTGGAGCCAGCGGTGGTGACGATGTCGAGCGGGCGCAGCATCACGGCTTTCTTCTCGTCGCTGGCTTCAAAAGCGCCGGCTGTGATGACGACTTGTTGCAGCTCGTTGGCTTCGCTTTGCAGGGCAATGTCTAGCCAGAGGCTGTCTTTGCCCTTGGGCAGGGTGATTTCTTGGCTTTGGTAGCCGATGTAGGAGGCTACAAGCTGCAGGCTGTCGCCGGGCGTGTAAGTGAAATGAAAGAAGCCGTCTTGGCCCGTTGTTGTCCCATCAAAGGTACCTTGCAGAAAAACATTAGCCCCAATGGCGGGGGGCTGGTTTTTTACGGGTTATTTTCCCGCCCGGAGGGGGTGGCCCAAGCCGCACCAATAAAGAAAAAATTATATTAGCAGGAAAAGCAGTTGCGGTTTCATCGTTCTGAACTTTTACCGCAAACTGCCACCTTAGCGGGGTCTTTGCAATAAAAGCATGCTGAATTGCAAGTGGGGCTTACTGAATTGCAGCCTCTGTTGCTATGCTGAGGGAATGGGGCGTGACAATCATTTACCTAGCATAGACAAAGTTGTTGTTTGGCGATCCTTACTTCTTGCCCCGCTCGAGGCCGCGGGTCATTTCTTCCAGCTGATCCTGCAGGTGCTCCACGTGTTCTAAGGAAAGGTTATCGCTGATTTTCCCGGACAGCTCGTCTATGGTATCCAGATAAAGGGTTTCCAACTCCATATCCGAACGCATTTCTTCCATATCGGCGAGGTCATCGTAGTGGTGCTCTTTGAGGCGGCGCAGCTCTTCTTCCTTCTCAGCGAGGGTGAGCGATAGCTGGTGGTTGTGCAGCAGGCGTTGCAGCTTGTGTTCAGCAGTGCGGTAAAAAGAGATTTTAGCGTCCCGCAATTTCAGCTCTGCTTCGAACTCCCGGATGAGATACTGTATGTCAGTGCGGTTCTTGATGTTCAGCTCGTCGGATTGCCGTTCCTGCTGCCGAAGCTCCCGCAAGTTTTTCCGGATTTTTTGGGCTTCTTCCCGGTGCCGCTTGTTTTGTTCCCTGGCTAGCTCTATGCGCTCGGAAACGCCCGCGGGCAGCGAGCCGCGCGCTTTTCGCTTCTCCCGCTGCTGCCGGATGAACTCGTAAAGGAGGTAGCCCAGGAAACCGATGGTTCCCAGTATGATGAGCGTCAGCAGCATGAACCGCAGCGGGCCTGCAAACCGAATCAGGAGAATGACTCCAACTACGATTAAGGCAATCCGAAGCGGTTTTTTGTTCCAGTTTTGTTCTTGCTCTTGCGCCATATCGATCAGTGCTTCCCATAGTAAAGGCTCAGGCAGGCCCAAAAGTTGATGTTTTTTTACAAAAACCATAAACCCTTTTGAGCTTCTTCTGTTAGCCTGTAAGTTTTACGAATCGCTAATGTTTTTTGTTTGTTTATAGTTTATTCAGGTACTCCGCCCCATGGAGTACCTTTTTTTATCCCTCAACACTTACTTTGCTGAATCCGTTGCCTTGCTTGAGGACCTTTACTTGGGTAGCGATGCGTTCCTTCAGCGCCTTGACGTGGGAAATAATGCCTATGGTTTTTCCGCTAGCCTGCAGGTTTTCCAAGGTGGCGATAGCGAGGTCTAGAGTATTCTCATCCAGGGTGCCGAAGCCCTCATCGATGAATAAGGACTGGATCCGGGTGTGCCGGCCCGCCAGATCGCTCAGGCCGAGGGCCAGGGCCAGGCTGACTAAAAAGCTCTCGCCACCGGAGAGGGTGTTCATGGAGCGCCGGTTGTCTGCCTGAAAGGTATCGACAATGTCCAGTTCCAGTTCTTCCCCATCGCGCTTTTGGATGAGGTAGCGGCCGTGCAGTTGCTGCAGGTGGTAGTTGGCCAGTTGCACCAGTTTTTGCAGGGTTAAGCCCTGGGCAAATGCCCTGAATTTTTTGCCATCCGCTTGGCCGATGATGTCATTAAGCTGCGCCCAGCGGCGGAAGTTTTGCCGCTGCGCCTCGATTTGCTCTGCCAGCCCGGCAGCACGGGCTTTCCGCTCCTGCTGTTGGCGCAGCTGCTCGCTGTAGGCGCCGACTTGCTGCTGCACTGCCGACAGGCGTTCGTTTTCGGCCTGCAGTTGCTGCTGCAAAGCGGCGGCATCCTCATTGGTTAGTGCCTTGTCGCGTTCTGCCTGCAGCTCTTGCTCTGTATGCTTAAGCGCTTGCTGTGCCTGCGACTCCTGCTGCCGAATCGCCTGGGATTGTTTTTCCAGTTCTCGGGCTTCGGCTTCGGGCAACAAGGCGGCAGCAGCGGCATCTACATCTGCAAAACCCGCCTGAGCAGCCTGTTGCTCTAATTGGGCGCGGGCAGCCGCCACCTGCTCCTGTGCATCTTCGCGGGATGCCATTTTGTCTTTCAGGCTGCTGAGCAATTGGGTTCGGGCCTGCTCCGCCTTAGCCTGTGCATCGGCGGCCTGGCTGAAGCGGTCTTCCGCTTGCTGCAGCGCTTCCTGCAGCTGGCTTTGTTCCGCTTTCGGGTCAGCGCTTCCGAAAAGCTCCTGCCGCTGCGCTTCCAGCTTCCGCAGGGCCTGCTGGGCTTCGGCTAAAGTTTTGGTGGATTGTTTCACCTCTACCTCCTTGCCTTTCAACTGTTTGCTCAGCTGTTCTGCCTCCGATTGTTTGACGGCTAAATCCTTGGCTAAGCGCTCCGAGGCAGCTTGCTGCTTTTCCCAATCGGCCTTTCTGTCTTCCAGGGTTTTGAAGGTTTGCTTGGCTGTAGATTCCTCAAAGTTGAAACCGTACTTATTGAACAGCTGATCGAGGCGCTTGCTCTGGTCTTCGAACTTGCTGGCCTGGCTTTGTACTTCCTGCGCCCAGTGCTCCGCTTCTTCCTGCAGCACCTCTACCCTGGTGTGGGCTTGCTGTGCTGCTTGCTGCGCTTGCTGTTGTTTTTGCTGCAAGGCATGCAGTGCCTTGACAGCCTCGGAAAGTTCTGCGCGCTCCTGTTGCCGTTGTTCCAGGCGCTTCCGGGTGTCCTCCATCTCTTGCAGCAGCTGGCCGGAACGCACCCATTCTCCTTCTTCAGGCTGCATGAGGGCAATTTCTTCCTCAAAGCTGATCAACTGCTCGTACTGCTGCCACAATTGCCCGCTGACGTTCTTGTCGTCTCCCTGCAACTGCTGGATTTGCCATTCTACCGCCTGCTGTTGCTGCAGCAGCTTTTTCTGCAGGCGGAAGGCCTCGTCGTAGGCGGCTTGCACCTTTTCCAAATCCTGCCTGGTTTCGTCTACGTAGGGTTCCAATGCTTGCTGGCGAAAGGGGTGCTCGGTAGACAGGCAAAGGGGGCAGGGCTGTCCCTCCTGCAACCGAGCCCGGTCTTTTTCGTAATTGGCAATGGCCAATTGCTGTTCGTAGAGGGCTTGCCGCTTCTGGCGCTGCACTTCCAGCTCCTCCAGGCGGTCCTGCTGGTTCAGAATCCGGCTGCTGAGCTGCCGGTCCTCCGCCTGCAACTGCTCCAGCTCCTCCATCAGCTTATTCTGATTTTTGAGCAAGCGCTCGTATTCCTGGCTCAGCCCAAGTAGCTTTTCCAGCTTGGTTTGCCGGGCTGCGAGCTGTTCGATTTCCCGAAAAACGAGTGCCTCCAGTTCGGTGGGTTGTTGGGCGTAGCCCTCGGGTGCCAGCTGCTGTAGCTTGTGGTGCAGCTCGTCGCTTTCCTTCTGCAAAGTATCAGATTGGCGATCGGCATCCGCTAGTTTTTGTTGCCACTGTTCCAGCGCTTTGAGCTTGGCCGATTGCTGATTCTGGGCATTGTTGCGCTCCGCATAGCGCTCGCGCAGTCGCTCCCGCTGGGCGCGTATGTCGGGCAAGTCCTCCAAAAGGCTGGCGTAGGATTGATGTTGCTCCAGCCATTTGCGGCATTGCGTCAAGCGGCTTTCTAATGAATCGGTCTCGGCTTGGAGTTCAAGCAGCTGTTGCCGCAGCTCCGACTGTTGTTTTTTGCCTTCGGCGAGCTGGTCCTTTTGTTGGGCCGCCGTATCGCGCCGGTGGCTGATCTGCAAATCCAGTGCTTTGACCTTTTCAAACAAAGGTTCTTTCTCCTTGCGGTCGGCTTTCAGGCGGTCTCGTTCTGAGCGGAGGCGGGTGGCCAAGGCTGTGGCTTTTTCCAGATCGCTTTCTAATTGCGGCAGTTGTTCCTGCTGTACGGCTATGGTTTTTTCCAGGCTTTGGGCTCGCTCCTGAGCATCCAGAAAACGTTGCAGCAGCCACTGCAAGGGCATAGCGTTGTGGTGCTGCTGCAATTTAGCCGCTTGTGGAGCGAATGCTTCCTGCGCTTGTTGCGCTTCTTGGAGGCGGGCGGCCTGTGCCTGCAGCCGTTTTTCCAGTTTGTCGAGTTGTTGCAGCCAGGCGCTTTGCTCCCGCAGGGATTCTATCCGCTTTTGATGGGCGTGGCTTTGGGCTTTCAGGCTTTCCAGTTGCTGCGCCAAAGCAGCAGCTTCTTCCTCGGGCAAGAGTTCTAGCCGCCCCAGCTCTTGTTCCAGCGATGCCAGCTGCTCCTTTTCAATTTTGTGCCGCTCGAAAGCCGCCATGGACAATTCAGAGTACAAGCCGGTACCGGTAATGCGCTCCAGCAGATCGCTGCGTTCCGACGGCTTAGCCTTTAAAAAGGCGGCAAATTCACCTTGAGAAAGCAGTACGGAGCGGCAAAACCGGTCGTAATCCAAACCGGAAAGCTCTGCAATGAGCTCGTCAATTTCCCGCTTGCGCTCTCCGATGATCTCGAAGGCTTGTTTTTCAGCATTCCAGCGGGACAACTCCCGGCGGGAGTCTTGCAGCTTGCCTTCCGGCCGTTCGTGGGCCCGCCAGATGCTCCATTTACTGCGGTAGACCGCTCCTTTTACTTCGAACTCCACCTCGGCCAGGCTCTTGCCGGTACCGTAGCTCATGACCTCCCCCTCCGCAGCGTCACGTGGTATGCGGCCGTATAGGGCAAGCGTCAGAGCGTCCAGTATGGTCGTTTTGCCCGCCCCCGTATCTCCAGTGATGGCAAACAGACCTGCCAAGCTGAGCGGTGCTTCGTCGAAGTTGATTTCGGCGAGTGTACGCAGCGAGTTGAGGTTTTGTAAATTGATCTTGCGTATGCGCATAGCGGCTTTGATTAATCGCGTTCTCTCATCCAGCTCTGCAATTCGCGGAAGGTGGCAAGCAACTCGTCCATCTCCTCTGGAGGATTGCCGTGCTGCTCGCACTTCATGCGGAAAACCTCTTCGGCTTCCAGCTCCTCCAGCTGTGGCGCCGGGCGCTGCTTCTCCTGCCTGTGCTGCGGATACTGCGCCTGTACTTTTAGCAGCTCGATTTCCATACCCTGCGTAAATTCCTGCAGGTTTTGGTGAAGCTGCGGCACAAGCTGATCCAGCGTAACCTGCACTTCTACCCAGGGGGTCAAGCCCTCCCGCTCTTTATCAGCAAAACGGCGCAACCCCTGCTTGACCTCCTCCAGACTGCCACTTACGGTCTTCAGCCTCCGGAAAACGGGTGCCGGCAAGGCTTCTACTGACTTCAGCACTTTACCTTCAAACGCCAGCAGGTACATGCTTTTGTCATCCTTCGTCTCGCTGAAGCTCAGCGGAATCAGAGAGCCAGAATAGCGGATGTGCTCCAGCCCCCCTAAGGCCTGCGCCCGGTGTATGTGCCCGAGGGCAACGTAATCGAAAACCTCTGGAAACTCCCCGGCTTCGATATTTTCTACATCACCGATGTAGATGTTGTCTTGTTTGCCGGAAGCCGCCGCCCCGGTAGCGTAAAGGTGCCCCATAGCCAGTACTGGCAGAGCGGCCGTGTCGTAGGCCCGAGCGATGTGTTCGGCGAGCTGCTCGTAGTGCTGGCGGATACCCTTTTTGATTTGCTCCCTGCGGTCTAGCCCCGTTTCTCCCGCTACGCTGTAGCGCAGGTCGCGGTCGCGCAGAAAGGGTACCGCCGCGATAACTGCGGATGGCTTGCCTTTTTCGTCTTCCCAAACGACCACCTCCTCCTCCGAGTTTTCGCCGGCAGCCCCGACCACATGTACATTCAGCGCTTGCAAAAGCTCGCGCGGGGCGTTCAGCATGGCCGGTGAGTCGTGATTGCCGCCGGTGATGACTACGTGCCGGCAGGAAGTTTTCAGCAGCTTGCGCAAAAAGCGATAGTAAAGCCGGCGTGCGTAATTGGGAGGGTTGCCGATGTCAAAAATATCGCCGGACACCAGCAATCCATCCGCCTGTACCTCTTCAATGACTTCCAAAAGCCAGTCTAGAGCCAGCTGATGCTCTTTCTCTCGCTCGTTGTGCAAAAATTTCTGCCCCAGATGCCAATCGGAGGTGTGGATGATTTTCATAGACGTATAAGATAAGGCAGCATTATAAGTTTTTTTTGGCAAATCTCTAGGCTCGAAACACTCGGGGCCTTACTCCCCGCCATCTAAGCGATAGACTCCCAGGATTTTGGAGCCGGCGACCTCAAGGGCAAACACCTCTTCGTTTTTGAAAATCCCTTCACCGGCAAGCGCGCGTGCCACTTTTGGCTGGCCGGAGCGGTAGGTGGTCATGTAGTAATGGGCTTCCTCCGCTTCGCTCACCATTTCAAAGCGGTAGCGCAATCCAGGGGGCAGAAAGTCGCGGTTGAGCAGTGCTGGGTAGGAGCCTCCCAATACTTTGATGTGCTCCCGATCATCCATCGCTGCAATTTTAAAGAAAGCCGTTTTGTAAGAAGTGCCCCAGTAGTCTAAATCATAGATGCCCAGCTTATTCTCCCGGTTGAGCAGGTTGAAATAAACGTGTTGGTAAGGATGGTTGCGCACCATCCAAACGCTCAGCCAAAGCAAATTGCCCAGCAGCACTGCCGAGAGCGCGTAGCGCAGGGAGGGCGCAAAACTAGCTTCCCATTGGGCGGCGCGCCGCCATACCCCTTCAGCGCCGACTACCGACAGATACAACAAGCTCGGATAAATGAAAAACAGGTGCCGCCATCCGTCGTAGACGACGGAATCCAGCACGATGATGGCTACCACGGGCGCGGTGAGCAGCCCCAGGCTTCCCCAGTCCATACGGTCTGCGGTACTGGCCCATAGGCGGAAGGGCCGCTGCCGGAGGTTTTGGACCGCCCGGCTGATTAAAAACCCAACGCCCACGCCAAGCAACAGCAGGTAAAGCAGGGGCACGCTCATTACTACCCACTTGGGGATGTAGTACCAGGGCAATTCCGTGCCGTACAGCCATCGCCCTTCGAAAACTACCTGCCCGCCCCAGCCGTACTTCGACATTTCCCGAAAGGTTTCCCAAAAGCGCCCTAGGGGGTCTGCCCAGAGGTAAGGCCAAAACAGCGTGGTGAATCCAGCGGTAAGCGGCAGGTAGGCCGCAAATCCAGCCAGGGTGCTTCGCCCCTTCGGAACTGTGCCTTTCTTGCCCAGCAGCGCATCGGCAAGGAATAGGAACAGCGTCATCACCGGCAGCAGTACCCCCACGATCCGCATACTGATGAGCATGCCACAGGCTAAAGCGTGCAGAGCCCCCGTGCCGATCGCCGGCCGTTGCCAAAACCGGAACAAAGTCCAGCTGCTGAACACAAACAGCGCCAGAAAGGGAATGTCCTTGGGGTTGAAAAAGGCGTGCCCAAACAGCCGGGGGCTCAGAAAGTAAAAAAACGCGCCCAGCAGCGCCCAGCGCCAGCTCCCAAACCGCAAGCGGAGGATTTGATAGAAGCCTATCCCTCCCAGCCAGTACAGCAAAAAGGTGGCAGCATGGCGCGCCCGGTAAATTTGCCGGTCGCCCTCAAGCCCAAGGGCTTGCTCTACCCACACCATGGGCAGGGTAAACCACACTCCGTAGTGCCGGAACATGTACTCCTCCAGCTCAAATTCAGATAATCGCGCATCGGAATACGGCAGTACTTCATTGACATAGCGAGCGGAAACGAAGCCATGTTGCCGCTGTATTTTCTCATCCCAGGATACGCCGTAGTGGCCGAAAATCACGCCCGCCAGCGCTAAGCAGGCAACAAAGAACATCAACGGCCAGCGCTGCGAAGGCTTCGACCAGACTCCTTTCATGAAGTTTAGATTTTTACAGCCAGCAATTTACAAAAATTGAAACAGCTGCCCGGCGGGCGGAAAACAAACATGCAAGTTCGAGCCCGTGTTAAAATATCGTAAGCTTTAATTCAAACTGCTGCATGAATATACCGACAAGCGAATACGAAAGAGTCGTCATAGCCGGTGGTGGCTTTGCGGGCTTAGAGCTGGCCAAGGCGCTGCGCAACCAGCCCTATCAGGTGGTGCTGCTCGATAAAAACAACCACTTCACTTTCCAGCCGCTGCTCTACCAGGTAGCGACCGGCGGCCTGGAGCCCAACTCCATTGCCTATCCGCTGCGCAGAATATTCCGGGGTGCCGACAACGTATCCTTCCGCATGGCCGAGGTGCTGGAAGTGCATCCCGAACAGAACCGCATCCATACGTCTATAGGTGCTCTGGACTACGACCACTTCGTCATTGCCACAGGTACCAAGCCCAAGTTTTTTGGCCTCGACCAGTCCCGGCTGTTGCCCCTGAAGTCGGTGCCGCAGGCACTGCAGATGCGCAACCACGTGCTCAAAGAATTTGAGAAAGCTGTAATTACTGACGATAGAGAAGCGGCTGATGCCTACACCAACTTCGTTGTGGTAGGAGGCGGCCCGACTGGGGTGGAGCTAGCCGGCGCTTTAGGCGAAATGAAAAAGTTTGTGCTGCCCAAAGATTACCCCAACCTTGACCTGTCTTTGATGAACATCTACCTCATGGAAGGATTGGACCGGCTGTTGCCCGCTATGTCGGAAAAATCTTCCGCTCGGGCTAAAAAGTACCTGGAAGAACTGGGCGTGCAAGTCCACCTCAAAACGATGGTCAAAGAATACGACGGCAAGAAGGTGTACCTCAACGGGCAGCAGCTCCCCACTCGCAACCTTATCTGGACCGCCGGGGTAGCGCCCAATCCTGTAGAGGGATTGGAAGCAAGCCTGCGGGAAAGCGGCCGCTTGTGGGTAGATGAACTGCTGAGAGTACAACCACTGCCAAACGTCTACGCTATTGGAGACGTAGCTGAGCTGGCCAGCGAAGACAACCCCAAGGGCTACCCGATGCTGGCCCCAGTCGCCATACAGCAGGGCGAACAATTGGGCAAGAACTTGGTGCGCCGCGCTAAGGGTAAGGAAATGAAGCCGTTCCGGTACTTCGACAAAGGCACAATGGCTACCGTCGGGCGGAACCGGGCTGTAGCTGAGGTCGGCAAGTTCCGGCTCGGGAATTTCCCTGCTTGGCTGGCTTGGATGTTTGTCCACCTCGTCACCCTAGTTGGCTTCCGCAACCGGCTAGTTGTTTTCGTCAACTGGGTCTACAATTACTTCACCTACGATAAAGCACTGCGGCTCATCATCAAGCGGGGCAGCAATCAGGAAGAGTTTTTCCAGGAAGCGCCTGCTGTATCGGATGAATCGGAAGTTTCCTGATTTTTGCCTACATTGATGGAATCACTTACTCGGCAGGGCATGAAAAAATGTTTCTTAAAAATCATTCCGCTGGCGATGGCAGCAATCCTTGTTTTTGTGGATTTCAGCTGCCGCCCCATAGACCGCCGTCAGCCGCCAACCGATGAGGAAGTCTACGCGGTGCGCGACAGCATCCGCACCGCACTTCTGTTGCGGCTCGGCAATGCCTTGCAAGCCATCAACCACCGCTCGGAGATGATGCGCCGCCGCGCCTACAGCGAGCCCGAAGCTAAAGCCCGGCAGCTGCGCCGTACCGTAGAACAGGTAGAAGAAGATTACCAAGCACTGGAAGCACGCCTTCAGCTGCTTCAACAGGACAGCGTACTCGGAGATTGGTACCAACAGCAGGAAGAAATTGAAATCAAACTGCGGGAAGTCGGTTATACCCTTGGCTTGCCGTTGTAAAAGCTCCAAATTTATGCAAAACGTCATAGACCCCACCACCGGCAAAAAGATCCGTTCTTACAAAGAAATTGGCAACAAAGCCCTCAATAAGGCCATTCAGCTCAGCCACAACACTTTTCAGCATTGGAAAGGCACCGCCATGGAGGAGCGAGCCCAGCTGCTGCGGGAAGCTGCCCGTGTTTTGGAGGAAGAAAAGGAAGCCCTGGCCAGGCTCATCACTCGTGAAATGGGCAAACTGCTGGGCGAAGCGCGGGCGGAGGTAGAAAAATGCGCCTGGGTTTGCCTTTACTACGCCCAAAACGCCGAGCGTTTTCTGAGAGAGGAGTTTGTTACCACCGAAGCCAACAAAAGTTACATAGCCTACCGCCCGCTCGGCCCTCTGTTGGGCATCATGCCCTGGAATTTCCCCTTTTGGCAGGTGTTCCGCTTCGCCGCTCCGAATTTGATGGCGGGCAACACCATTTTGCTGAAGCATGCCCCAAATGTGCCGGGTTGTTCGGAAGCGCTGCAGGAGGTTTTTGAAAAGGCGGGGTTCCCCGAAAACGCTTTTTCTTCCCTGCACATTGAGGAGAAGAAAGTCAAAAAGATCATACATAACCCCTTGGTAGCCGCCGTCACGCTTACCGGCAGCGTTGGCGCGGGGAAAGCCGTAGCGGCTCAGGCTGGCAAAGCTGGCAAGAAAAGTGTGCTGGAACTCGGCGGCAGCGATCCTTACCTCATCCTGGAAGATGCCAATATAGAAATGGCTGCCGAAGCCTGCACCAAAAGCCGGCTGCTCAACAACGGGCAAAGCTGCATTGGCGCCAAGCGCTTCATCGTTGCTAAACCAGTGTACAAAGACTTTCTCGACGCTTTCCAGGAACGCATGCAAGAGGCTTCCTACGGCGACCCCATCGACGAAGCAAGCCGTTTGGGGCCGATAGCGCGGCCGGACCTGCGGGAAAAACTACACAAACAAGTGAAGCAGAGCCTGAAAAACGGCGCCAAACGTTTGATCGGCGGCAAGTTGCCCAAAGGCAAAGGCTTCTTCTACCCTCCCACCATCCTGACTGATGTCAATAAAAATTGCTCGGCTTACCATGAAGAATTATTTGGCCCGGTGGCATCGGTGTTTAAAGTCAAAAACGAACAGGAAGCCATACAAATCGCTAATGACAGCAGTTATGGCCTGGGGGCAGCGGTTTTTACGGAAGACTTAGACCGGGGAGAAAATATTGCCTGCGAACATCTGAATGCAGGTGCTTGTTTCGTAAATGAGATGGTGAAATCTGATCCACGCCTGCCCTTCGGAGGCATCAAAGACAGCGGATATGGCAGAGAACTGTCTTACTACGGCTTGCGGGAATTTACCAATCCTAAAACCGTATACATCAAGTAACTATTTGAATTAAATAACGCATTTGTACTTTATGGAGATCACGAAAGAAGCATTAGAAATCAAGCAGGACACAGCTCGGGAAATGTTTCGCTTTGACATGAAGGGCATCGATGGAGCGTACATGAAATATGCTATCCATACCGAATCCACCCTGAACGTCTTAGAAATCCAAGAAACCTACATACCCGAAGAAGTCGGCAGCGTGGGCATCGAGGAAGCTATGGCAATGGATGCGGTTCGTTTTGCGGAAAAGATGGAATACAAGATTAAGGCAACCTGCCCCTTCATGTCTGGTTTCATGAACCGCCACCCGGAATTTGCTGAGATGCGGGCTAAGTAAACAGACTTTCCTCAAAATTTGAGGTTATACATAAAAATCACTCGGCTAAACCGGGACAGTACGGCTGCCCGGTTTTCTTTTTTTACTTACCCAGATTAATCCTTACTTTTGCCTTTTATTTATAGCCATTACCATCAAGCCGTGCCGAACAGCCTTTTCGCCAAGAACCTCAAATTCCTCCGTAAGATGCGCGGGCTCAGCCAGCAGAAGCTAGCCGTGCAAATAGGGCTCAAGCGCAACAATATCGCCTCCTACGAAGCTGGTGTGGTGGAGCCCCGCTCCGTCAATTTCATCAAGCTGGTCCGCTTTTTCGAAGTCCCTCCGCACGATTTGCTGGAGAAGGACTTGGCTACGGTTTTTGCCCGCGAAGGCCATGGCAATCAGACCCCGCAAGCCAAAGCGCTGTCCAAAGCATTGGATGAATTTGCGCACGGAACGGAAGATTTGCAGAAGGTTCTGGAAGGCTTCCGGGAATTCTACCGTCTTCGGCAGATGAATAGCCTGCCCGTACAGCAGCAGGAAGAAATCGACAACTCCTTAGAAATTATGGAGCAACTGCTTTCCGCCAACTGGGCGCTGCTGCAGGAATTGGCTGCCGAAGAAGAGTAGGCCGATGTGCCTCAGGCTTTGCTCCACAGGCGCTCATTCAATCCCAGGCCATCAATTACCGCGCAGATCAAACTCCACCGCGCGTCCACTTTCGACTTTTCCCAGCCAGCTTTCAAAGGGCGGTGAAGATCGACATCAAGGCTTTCGATGCCCTCAATAGCAATGTATACTTTGCCCCGGTTGAAAGCGACTTTTATTTCAGTGCGCAGCTTGCTCTTCAACTTCAGCAGGCGCTCCATCATGTCGGGGGTCAGCAGGTACCTCGCTTCCACCTGATCGCTGGTGTACACCTCAAACTCCCGTTCAAAATCCGGGTCCTCCAAATCTACAGGCTGTAGGTTGGAAAACCGCATTCCAGAGAGGCGTTTGCTCAGCCAGCCGCCCAAATGCTTTTCCAGCTTATCGGGGAAGACCAGCGTACGCCCCTTAAAATGCTTGTGGCCGTCGGCGATAATCATCCAGCCGTTGAACCCCTCCCTTCTGTTGTAGCCTGGAGTTTTCTTCATCCAGACCGGGCTGTTGGACGGCCGGCCCAACTCGTGTATCTCGAGGTAAGAACATACGAAAGCGGTACGGCCGTACTGCCCCTGCAGAAAATCCTTGCCCTGGACTGCGGTGCGAAAGTGGAACAGGCCGGAATGCCCGATATTGGATTCTGAAAGCCCCCTCTTCGGCCGGTAATTCAGGTTGTCGCCAAAACGGCGCAGCATAGGGCCCACTACTTGCTGCTTCAGCGCCGCCTGCAGATCCTGTTGGGCGTAGTAGTAGATGGCCCCACTGGAAAAGAGGGTACAGAAACCACCCACCAAGCCCATGATGACCAAAGCGGTGGGCAAGACCTGCATGGCGGCGGATACTATGGTGCCAAATACTAGCGCTACCCCTGCAAACAGCCAAATCTCCAAACGCTTCATTTTCCGCCGCTGCTTGCGGCGGTGCCGTTCTGCCCACTCTAGGAAATCGTAATCCCGGTCGATTAATTCTGCTCGTTCTGCCATGGTTCCGGTCAATTTTGGTAAAGCGGAGCAGGCCGCATGCCCGATAGCTGGGCTACAAGATTGGTAGGGAAAGATTCCAGGGAGCGGTTGTAAGCTACTGCCGCGGCATTGTAGGCCCGCCAGGCAGCGGACAACTGCGCTTCCACCTCGCGTACGCTGCGCTGAAAGTGCAGGTGGTGGGGGGAATCTGGGAGCCGCTCCGGATGCTCGATCAGCTCCTGCGTAAATTGGCTGATGCGGCGCTCGAGCGTTCGCTTCTCGCCGCTAGGCAACTGAAGCCCCTCGGCGCGGCTGGCTGCCTCCAGCAGCGATTGGCTCTGCTGGTTTTGCAGCTCCAAGGCCTGCAACAGCTGCCGCAGCAAATGGTGTCTTTCGGACAGCACAATTTCTACGGTGCTCAGAGATTGTTCCGCCTGATGCTTGCGGCGTACCAATGTATTGTGGCTCGCCGCTGCAAACAGGGCCAGCGCGATGAATGTACCGATGACGTAAGCGAGAGCTACCAGCATAGCAAAGGCAGTTTGTTGAATGATGCAATATAGTAAATTTCATCCCAGCATCTTTGCCATTCCTTTCGGCCAATCGGGCCGGAAATTCGTCGAGTTGCTCAGGACGCTATGAGCCGTAGCCGGGATATCAAGCAACCCGGTACGGCAGTGGCCAGCTGCCAGCGGTAGCGCAGATTGCAGTGGGGGGGCAGGAGCCGTTCAGCA
>CAYNIT010000061.1:0-19090 GCA_964397205.1 uncultured Phaeodactylibacter sp.
GCCCTGCAAAGGCATCTGCAAGGCTGCTTCCTGTTCCTTCCTATGGCTGCTTAAGCCTCTCGCTTCATGAACGGCGCTATGATGAGGGAAAATATGACCCCCGCAATTAATGAGCCTAACAAGCCAAATACCGCAAACATGCCGGGCGTGAACATCCAGCTCATCATACTCATGCCTTGCTCGGCTTCACTAGCGCTCATACCCTGTTGATCCATCATTTGTTCCTCGGCAACTTCCAGCATCGTATCAATCAGGCCTGGCTCAATGAATGCGAAAAACACATAGCCCCATACCGCGGAAATCACGCCAATCAGCAGGGAAACGATGAACCCGACGTAAAAACTCCGGCCGAAACTGATCAAGCCGCCCAGCTCTTGGTCGCGGTGTTGCCGGACTGCCAGGATGATCGCAACAATGATTACGCCCCAGTTTAGGATATTGGTGATCCAGCTGGAGGAACCATCCTGGCCAGTGTAGTCCACCGCACCAGCTAAGTGCAGCGCCAGCGAAACGACTACCAACACCAAGCCAGCCAGCAGTCCATAGCGGCTGCCCGTCGGCCAGGGAGAAACCTCTGCCGGCCGCGGCTGCTCGTCGATATTATCCAGTGTACTCATACTATTGTAATTAAAGTTGGTGAATCAATGCTTTCAATATACTCTTCTCTCCGGCTTGCCGCTATTTTTTTCTATGAATGCGCATTTACGAACGACTGACCATTGCTGATAACAGCGATGGCGCGGCCCCGCAGCGGCTGCCCGAGATAGGGAGAATTGAAGGAGCGGGAGTACACTTGATCGCGCTCGTAGGTCCATGCCGCTTCGGGATGAAAAATGGTCAGCTCCGCCGGTTGCCCGACGGCAATTTCCGGTAGGGGCAGCCCCAATATCTGCCGGGGGCGGTAGGCTATCTTATCTACCAGCTGTTCTTCTTCCAGCCAGCTGTCGAGATAGGTGCAGCAAAGAGCGTACAGCGTCTCCAGCCCGGTGCTGCCGAATTCGGCGTAGGAGAACTCCAGTTTTTTCAGTTCTTCCTCCAACGGCTGATGGTTGGAGACGATCAGGTCTATGGTGCCATCCAGCAGCCCTTCCTGCAACGCTTCCCGGTCGGCAGCGCTGCGCAGAGGCGGCATCACTTTGAACCGGCTGTCGAAAGAAGCCAAGGCGCTTTCATCCTGCACCAGATTGAGCACCGGTACAGAGCAAGTAACTCGAAGCCCCTCGGCTTTGGCCGCACGGATCCGTTCTACGGCTCCTTTGGTCGATATGTTGGCCAGGTGCAGCCGGCTTTCGGCGTAGCGCAGCAGATGCAAATCGCGTTCTACCATCATCTCCTCGGCCAGGCTGGGAATGCCCGGCACACCCAAAGCCGTAGAGACGCCCCCTTCGTGCATCTGGCCGCCCGAAGCGATGCTTGCTTCCAACGGCTGATTGACCACTACCCCATCGAATGCCTTGACGTACTGCAGCGCCCGCAGCATGATGCCAGCGTGCTGCACCGGAGCTTTGCCATCGGTGAAAGCTACAGCACCAGCGCGCTGCATATCGATCATTTCGGTAATTTCCCGGCCTTCACAGCCCAGGGACAGGGCAGCCATAGGATAAAAATTGACCAGCTTGCCTTCCGCATTGCGCCGGATGTACAATACCTGAGACTTGGTATCGATGATCGGATCGGTATTGGGCTGGGCCGCCACTGCGGTAAATCCACCCGCGGCGGCTGCCGCTCCCGCGGTGTGCAGCGTCTCGCGCTGCTCTAGCCCAGGATCACAGACCTGTACGCCTACGTCCATCCAGCCGATAGAGACCCGCTGCCCTTCCTGATCCATAAGCAAGTCGGCAGAATCCGGCGATACTTCCCCGCCGATTGCCCGAATGATCCCATCGCGGAGGAGCAGGCTCTGTACTCGTTGGTGATAAGGGCTGCCCGGGGCGATGATCCGGGCATTTTTGATGAAAATATCCATTCGGTCTGGCGTTTTAGCAAAGCAATTCCCCGGATCGGCGACCCAGGCATACTTCCTACCGCTGATACCAGCGGTTGTTCTGAAACAAAAAATCATCCCCCGGACGAAGCAGCTGCGCGATTTGATGGCGGATCAAAATCTCATCCAGGAAGAGGGGCACACCTTTCAGCTTTTCGTGCTGTATGCTCCAGCGGATGCGGCTGTGCGATGATGCTGGTATGTAAGGCAGCTCCAGCAGCGCCCAGCCGTTGGTGTCGAACACCTCGAAGTGCTGATGGAGCTGATACGCCTGGCTTTTCAGCACCTCCCCGCTCTGGGGCTCGTACTCCTCAATGCTGGCGGTTCCCCGCACAATCCGGTCCTGATCCACGTACATCCAAACGGAAAAGGTGTACCAGCCTTCGCCGTACTGCCGGGGGATACGCTGGTCAAAAATAACATTTTTTTCTCCGGCATCACCCTGGTAAGCGCCGCTGCCCTGGTACACTTGCTCCGAAGCCAGGCTGTCGAGGCTTTGGTAAAAAAAGTTGTAGGTGGAGTCTTGGGAAAGGAATTCGCCCAGCTCGTACAACTGAAGGCTGTCTGTCCGCAGGCGGTGCTCCAAGCTGCGGACCCTCGAGTCAATGCGCTCCTGAAAACTGTGCAGCGGCATGCGGTAAAGGGCATAGTCTTCGTTCTCATACAAGAGGGATACGTTCTCCAGCAGATGCTCGTAGCGCTCGCGCTCGCGCTCGAACTGCCGTTTGCTGACCAGCAGCAGCAGCGGCTTGTCGTTGGGGTAATCCGAAAAAGCCGCTGGAACCCGATAAGGCTCTGAAATGAGCTGTATCTGCTTGAGGGTCTGGCTGCGGGAGGTGCGGGTCAGCGCCGCGCTCGTGGTCGGCAATCCGGCCTGCACACCCAGAATAAGTGTGTGCGGCATGGTGTTGCCAGGATTGAGGTACCAAAATTGGTCGGAGCCAATGTTGAAGTGGGGAGCGGAAACAACAGCCTGAAAATCATCGTAGGCAATGCCCTCGATATCGGTAAAGCGATGGCCCGGCTTAAACCATTTGATCTCATCCAGCCGCAAATCCTTATGGGTAGCGTAGGTGAATGACTCGTAGCCCAACAATAATAAGGCAGCCACCGCCAGCCCCATCCGCCAGGAGCGCCCCTTAGCCCAGTGCCACAACTCGGCAAATACCACCAAATTGAGCATGTAGTAGAACGGCCAATTGAAACGGCCCACAGAGCGGAACTGCTTGAAAGGCCCCGTGTACTCCAGCATCCACTCTAGCCCCGGTATGGTAAATGGATAGCCGAAGGAGAGCAGCAGCAGGATAAAACCCGCCAGCATCATCTTGTTGAGAAAAGGCCGCAGGCTGCCGCCCACTTGTACGAACGGTTTTCGAAAACCAGCGCCTATCCAGCGCCCCAGCAGCACTACAAAACCGGCCGCTGCCACCAGGCCCAGATAAGCTTCTCCTTCCTCCGCCCCTTCCTGAATGGAAATGATGGCTTCATCAATCCATTGAAAGTAAAGCAAAGCATCGCTCGTCACAACATTTTCCCAAATGGAGTGAAAGTAAAAGAACCCCCAAGGCATCTCACTGCGGTCATCAATGGTATCTCCGGCGTACATCCACCAGTAGAAAAACAGCAGAGGCAGCACAATTTGCAAACTGAAATGAAGGGCGTAGCGCAGCAAACGCTGCACGCTGGGCTTTCGCAAAAAGCCAACAAAAAAGTAAAGCGATACCGTCATCGCCAAAATGGCGAAGTAGTAAAAGTGAATGAGCGAAAACACCGAAACCGCTACCGCAATCCACAAACTGAGCCCGATACGCTGCTCTCGTTCCAGGCGCATAAGCAGGTAAAACAAAACCGGAAAGACCTCGATATGAGCCAACCCGTAGTGGGAGACAAAGCGGTTCAGTTGGGGGGATAGGAAGGCCATGCCGATGCTCACTAGGACCGCCCACCATATGCTTACCTCCAACTGCCGAAAGCAGAGATACAGAAAAAAAGCGCCGAGCAGCAGCCCCAACAAGAGCGAAAAATTGAGAATGACCGGCGTATACCGGCTGATGTCCACAATATGGGCGCTGATGAACTTCACAGTGCTGGAAATGAGCGGCTGGGTCACGGCAGCCGCCACGTGTTCGCCGTAGGGGTAGTTCATCCCTTCGAAGTAAGTATAAGAACTGTCGTGCTTAGCGTGGTACTCTATATTGGTGTAAGCCTTGAGCCCGTCGGCGTAGGGCTCAATCACTTTGGCAGTGGAGCATTCGAAGAAATCCGGGAAGCGCAGAAAAAGCAGCAGCAGGCACAAGGCCAAAACGGCGGTGCGGCCAAGCGTTTCATCGGTAATCCGCTGCTTCATGTAATTGTTTTGTGGCTGAGCGCAAAACTAAGCTTTTCGGAAAAACTATACAATTGGGGTAGCCAAAGCCCAGTCCTTCTACTTTTTCTTTTTGCGCTTCTTGGCTTCGCGCTGCTCCTGCACCTTCTGCTGCTCCTTCATCGCCTCTTCCAGGCGCTGCTGGAAACCTTTCTTCTTTTTCGGTTTCTTCTTGTACGCCTCCAGCTCCCGCTCGATTTTGTCGTGATTGATAATGTAATTCTTCGTAACCAAGGTCTGCGTGATGTTGATCAAGTTGCTGAACAAGAGGTAGCAGGTCAGCCCGGCGGCAAAGCTGTTGAAGAAGCCCATGAACATGATGGGCATGATGTACTGCATGTACTTCATGGCCGGGTTCGCGCCCATATCCATGTGGCGGGTGTTGTAGTAGGTGTAAATGAGGGTAGTCACCGCCCAAAGCAAGGTAAACAGGCTAATGTGCGCGCCGAACCCAAAGGGGATTTCGAAGGGCAGCCGGAAGAATACATCGTAGGAAGACAGGTCGTTCGCCCACAGGAAACTAGCCTGCCGGAACTCAATGGAAGCCGGGAAGAAACGGTACAGGGCAAACCAGATCGGCATTTGCAACACCATCGGCAAGCAGCCGCCCAAGGGGTTGACGCCAAACTCCCGGTACATCTTCATGGTTTCCATCTGCTGCTGCTGCTGATCGTCTTTGTACTTTTCCTTCACATGTTCCATACGGGGCTTGAGGGCAGCCATTTTGGACTGCGAATACAACATGCGGTAAGTCAGCGGGAAAAGCGCCAGCTTTACGATGAAAGTCAGCACCAGAATGACAATACCCGCACTGCCAATGAAGCTGGACAAAAAGTTGAAGATCGGCCGTATGACCCAACGGTTGATGGTACCGAATATACTCCAGCCGAAGGGGATGATGTCCTGCAGGCTGTAGCCCATAGCGTAGAGGCGGTTGAACTCGTTGGGGCCGATGTACATGTGCATGTTGAAGGTCTCCTGGCTGCTGTGCTGATAGGGCACCGCAATATCGGAGACCAGCAATTTGAGGTCGTCGCCCTCTTCTGGCAGCATCTTCGTTTCCAGCCGTGCCTGGCTGAAGGCATCCTCTGCGATAAGGGAAGAATTGAAAAACTGATTGGCATTAGAAACCCACTTGATGCGCTGCTCGTCTATGTCTTCCACATCATCGCTGGTGCAGGAGCAGTAGTCCGGATCATCCTCCACCGGTTTGAAGTAAACCGTGGAGTACCGGCGCTCGTAGGAAGTGTTGTGCTCCAGCTTGCCGAGGTAATTTACCCAGTTGAGCTGTATATCGTCCGCATTTTGGGAAATGACGTTGTTGAGCCCGTTGAACGAAATATCGTAGTCTACATTATAAGAATCATCCTCGATGGCGTACACTTGTTCGAAGTAGCCACCGGTAGAGGTGCTGGCGCGGAATACCACCCGATGAGGGCTGGATTCCACCACCTTAAAAAACAAGTCGCCCGTACTCACGCCCCCGCTCGGCAGATTGGCGATCGGGAAGAAGTACTCAAATTTATTCTTTTCATCTTCCAGCAAGTAGAGCGGCTTTTTGACTTCCTTGCCCTTTTCTGTGTATTCAAGGCGGTGGTGCTGCTTCATCAGAACTTCCGTAATGCGCCCTCCCTGCGTGCTGAGGGTCATTTTCATCAGGTCGTTCTCCAGCACTACATCCTCAGCGGTTCCCTTCGAAGCCGGCGCGAAGGGGCCGTAGCCAGCCTGCCGGCGCAGCATCATCAGCGAATCGCGTTCTGTCTCTACCACTTTCACCGATTGGGCGGTATCATCTTCCACCTCCTGCAAGCTATCGACTGCCTTTTGAACCTGGGCGATAGAATCTTCCCGTGCCCGGCGCTCCTTTATCTGCTCCTCATCCGGGGCCGTAAATTGTTGCCAAACGACCAGGAGTATGAAGATGAGCACCAGCCCGATTATCGTATTCTTATCCATTCCTTCCATTAGCGAGTACTTTGGTCTGAACGAAGTGCCCTCAAGCGAAAAGCGCTGACTTTCAGCTTTTTGCACGACCGTTCAGGCTGGGGCACTCCCAGCCATTGAATTTAGCAGGGCAAAGGTAACAACTTTGCCCCTCCTTCTAGCAAACACAATAGATGTTTCTCAGGAATTGTTCGGCCGAAGCCTCGGCACAGGCGCAGTTTGGAGCTGACGGTAAGCTGCCAGGCCGCGCTCCAGGCAGTCCATAGCCGCCTCAAGCTTCCGTTCCTCCAGTACGTAAGCAATGCGCACCTCATCCTTGCCCAGGCCTGGGCTGGCGTAGAACCCTTCCCCCGGAGAAAGCATGACGGTAGCCCCATCGTGCTCGAACTCTTCCAGCATCCAGCGGCAAAAGTGCTCCGCGCTTTCGACCGGGAAGCGGGCGAAACAGTAAAACGCTCCTCCTGGCAGATAGGAAATCACGCCCGGCATTTGTTGCAGCCGCTGGAACAGCACCTGCCGGCGGCGGTCGTAGGCAGCTTGTACTTGTGCCATATAACTGGGCTCCATGTCTAGGGTCGCTTCCGCTAAAATTTGGCCAAATCCCGGCGGGCTGAGCCGGAGCTTGGCGTAGCGGGTGGCAGCCTCAAGCACCTCCTCATTGCGGGTCACTAAGGTGCCAATTCGCGCCCCGCAAGCAGAATAACGCTTGGAAATGGAATCAAGGACGACCACATGCTCCTCTGCTCCCTCCAGCCGCAGCGCTGAGAAGAAATCGTTGCCGTCGTAACAAAACTCCCGGTATACTTCGTCCACAAACAGGAACAGGTCATGCCGTCTGGCCAAAGCCCCCAGCGCCTGCAGGGACTCCTGGGAGCAGAAGCAGCCCGTGGGGTTGTTCGGATTGGTGATGAAAATGCCCCGCGCTTTGGGGCCAATCATGGATTCGAAAACCTCAATGGAAGGCAGCGCGAAGCCCTCTTCTATCCGGCAGGTGATGGGGCGCACCTTGACGTTGCCAATCTGGGCAAAGCCATTGTAATTGGCGTAGAATGGCTCCGGGAGAATCACCTCATCGCCGGGGTCAAAGCAGGAAAGCAGCGCAAACTGAATGGCCTCGGAGGCTCCAGTGGTTACAATGAAGTGCTCGGGCGACAGATCGACGCCAAAGCTCCGGTAGTAATCAGCCAGTTTGCGACGGTAAGACAGATGGCCCGCTGCCGGGCTGTAAGCCAGTACCTTGAGCGGGTTGTTGCGGACTTGGCGCAGCGCATAGGCCGGCGTCTCAATATCAGGCTGCCCAATGTTGAGATGGTAAACGTGCTTGCCCCGGCTTTTGGCCTGATCAGCGTACGGGACTAATTTTCGAAAGGGGGACATGGAGACGTTCTCGCCTCTCAGAGATATTGATGGCATAGTTGCAATGGGGTTAACGGACTCCTCAACATTCCAGTACGGCAAAGTCAATGCCCGCCCGGGAATTTTGGCACAAAGAGGCAAAGATAAAAGAATTCCTCAATTATTGCTGCCCATTCCGGGCACGTTCAATCATGACTGCCTCCAAGATATTTTCTTGATTGAGAATGCCGAGCAACTCCCCTTCTTCATCGTAGACCGGGCAGATGGAAAGCTGCTTTTGGTTGATGAGCTCGTAGGCTTCGTTGAGCTCCATTTCCGGCTTTAGCTCTACCCAATCGGTGTTGACAATCTGCTTGATGCGGGCATCTCCGCCCAGTTCTTTCAGCCCTCGCAGTATGTCGTCCCGGGAAATTGTCCCGATGATTTTATTGTCTTCCGTCACCACAAACTCCTTCTCCTGGCCATCCAGCAGCGCATCCACCGCCTTGCTGATGTTTTCCCAGGCGTGCATAGAGGTGAACTGATGCATAAGAACGTCTTTGACTTTCAAATCCGCCAGCAAATAGCGGGTAGCTTCGTAACGGGACTCGCCGCTGGCCCCAAGAAAAATGAACAAGCCAATGAAAATCAGCCAGAAATCGTACATGAAGCCCAGAAATACAAAACCAATGGCGAGAAACTGGCCGATCTTCGCCGCGATCTCCGTGGCTTGGGCGCGGCCGAAACGCATGGACAACAGCGCCCGCAGCATGCGCCCGCCGTCCATCGGAAAGGCAGGAATGAGATTGAAGACCACCAGAATGACATTGACGAAGAGGAGATTGGGCACGAAGGTCTCGTAAAGGCTCAGCTGGCTAGGGTCTTCCAATTGGCTCGTTGGAATTTCAATACCCGCCAACTGCATATAGCCTAATAGCAGCAGAGCAATGACGACGTTCACTGCCGGGCCAGCGATGGCTACCAGCAACTCTTCCCGCGGATTATCCGGCATTTTTTCCAGGCTGGCTACGCCCCCAATAGGCAAAAGGGTAATGCGGCGGGTTTTCACCCCGTAGCGGCGCGCCGTCAAGGCGTGGCCGTACTCATGAAATACAACGCAGGCAAAGAGCGCTAGCACAAAGGCAATGCTTACGAATGCTTCCGTCGTGCTTTGCCCGGCACCCAAGCTGGACAAGAAAATCCAGCCCAGCAGAATAAGGAATGTCCAGTGTATGAATACATTGATGCCGAAAAGGCGTGCCACCTTCAGAGACCAGCTCATGGTTATCCGTTTTAATAGTAAAACCACTTCAGCCCAGGAAATTGTTCGACAGTTTTAAACTGCCGTGATGCGCATCAGCTGCTGTACCCGCCGGGCTTTCTCTACCGCCCGCTCCGGGGATTCATCTACGATGGTAGCATGGCCCATCTTCCGGTAGGGCTTAGTGGCCGTTTTTCCGTAAAGGTGCAAATGGACGCCCTCCATGGCCAGGCAATCCTCCAGGCCTTGGTAGTAAGCAGGGCCAGTCTGCCCGGCTTCCCCAAGCAAATTGACCATGACGGAAGGCGCTTTCATTTTGGTGCTGCCGAGCGGCAGGTTGAGTACAGCCCGCAGGTGCTGCTCAAACTGCGAGGTATAACAACTGTCTATGGTATGGTGCCCGCTATTGTGCGGGCGGGGGGCGACTTCGTTGACCAGCAACTGCCCTTCCTTGTCCAAAAACAGCTCTACAGCCAGCAGGCCGCAGATCCCGAATGCCTCGATGACCCGCCGGGACAAACGCTCGGCTTCCGCTTCCACCGCCGCAGGGATATCCGCCGGGCAAAACAGGAATTCCACCAGGTTAGCCTCTGGATTGAAAGCCATCTCCACCGCCGGGAAGGCTTCTACCGCTCCAGCTTCGTTGCGCGCTACGATGACCGCAATTTCTTTTTCGATCTCTACCAACTCCTCGATCAGGCAAGGGCCAGGCAAGAGCTTTTCGGCTAAAGCCGACTCCTCTCGGATGACGCTCACCCCTTTGCCGTCGTAGCCGGCGGTGCGCGTCTTCTGCACGAAGGGTAGCCTCAGCTTCCCCTTTTTTACAGCTTTTTGTACCGCACTTTCGTCCTCGTACAACTCAAAAGGCGCGGTAGGGATATCCCGCTCGGCGTAGAACTGCTTCTGCTGGCCTTTGTCCTTGATGATGTCCAGCTGATCCGGGGCCGGATGCACTTTCACCCCATCCTCCACCAGCTGGTGCAGGGCCTCGGTATTCACATGCTCAATCTCTATGGTCAGCACATTCACGCCTTTGCCGAACTGGTAAACATCGTTGTAGGATTTGAAATCGCCTTCCATAAAGAACGGGCTGGCCCGCGCCGCCGGAAAATCATCAGAGCGGTCGAGCAGGTACAGCGGCAAATGCCAGTTGCCGGCCGCCAGAGCCATCATTTTGCCCAGCTGGCCGCCGCCCAGCACGCCGAGCTTGAAATGAGGATGCAGTATCGAAGCCTCGTAGGACATAACTCCCTTGTTTTGGTTGGTAAGGCAAAACTATCGAAAAAAACGCTGTACACCAGGCTTGTGCTGTGGAATATCAAGTGGCTGCTGTCGGCAATTTTTTAAAACCCCGGCTCAGCCGCCGATCACACCAGCGCCCCCGCGATAGCTGCAGTTAGGAAACAAGCTACGGTGCCGCCGATCAAGGCTTTGATGCCAAATTCGGTCAGGGTCTTGCGCTGCCCGGGCGCAATGGCCCCAATCCCTCCAATCTGAATACCAATGGAGGCGAAATTGGCAAAACCACAGAGTGCGTAGGTAGCAATAAGCAGCGACTTGAAGTTCAACTGCTCCTTGACTTCCTGCATGGCAGCGTAGGCGAAGAACTCGTTGAGGGTCGTTTTCAGGCCGAGCAGTTGGCCGACTACCAGCACATCTTCGCTCGCTACCCCCAGCAGCCAGGCAATGGGCGCAAACAGCACCCCCAGCACATACTCCATATTGAACCCCTCGAAGCGGCCGTCGGTCTGCGCCACCACGTACTCGTTCAAACCGGTGGGGCTGCCGATGAAATTGATGAAAATGTAGTTGAGCATGGAAATGAAGGCGGTGAACACCAACAGCATGGCCCCGACGTTGACCGCCAGCCGCAGGCCGTCGGTGGTGCCGCGGGAAATGGCATCGAGCAGATTGTTGCCCACGTCCTGTTTGGGAATGTCCAGCTTCTGGTGTTCTAAATCTACTTGCTGCTCAGAGGGGAACAACATCTTAGCCGCAACGATGGCCGCCGGCGCCGATATGATAGAGGCGGTGAGCAAATGGGTAGCAAACACCTGCTGCGATTCCGGGTCGGAGCCCCCCAGGAAGCCAACGTAGGCAGCGAACACCCCGCCGGCGATGGTCGCCATGCCGCCCGTCATCAAACACAGAATTTCCGACTTGGACATATCCTCCAGATAAGGCTTGACTACGAGCGGCGCTTCAGTCTGCCCAATGAAAACATTGGCCGCCGCTGCCAGGCTCTCCGCGCCGGTAAGCCGCATCGTTTTGGTCATCACCCAGGCGAACCCCTTGATGATCAGCTGCAGTAGGCCTAAGTAATATAGCACAGACGAAAGGGCAGAGAAGAAAATGATGGTCGGCAATACCTTGAAAGCAAATATGTAGCCCACTTCGTACAGGCCGCTCCCTTCCGGCTTGGGCAGCAGCACCTGCCCTGGCCAGTCTCCCAACACGAATTTTGCCCCCGCCTCGGTAAAGTCCAGCACCACCACAAAGAAACTGGCAACCCAGTCGAATACTAACTTCACAAAAGGGACGCGCAGAATGGCGATAGCCAACAACACCTGCATAGCAATGCCAATACCCACTAAGCGCCAGTCGATAGCCCGGCGGTTGGAGCTCAGCAGGTAGCAGATGGCTAATAAAGTGACAACGCCCAATGCGCCGCGCAGTAGCCCTATCAAAAAATCCATGTGGTGCTCGGTTGTTGATTGAAGACTGCCAAATGTAAGAAATTTTATTTCGGTGAAACGGCAGCGCGATTGCTGAGCATAATTCCTACTTTTGCAGAAATCTCTTTGGCTATGGCAAAACCTCTGATCATAGGCATTACCGGCGGCAGCGGCTCCGGGAAAACTTCCTTCATTCAGCGGCTGAAGGGCCACTTTGGCCAGCAACAGATTTGTGTGGTTTCCCAGGACGACTACTACCGGCCTATCGAACACCAACAAAAGGATGAACAGGGCATCGAAAATTTCGACTTGCCACACTCCATCGACGACAGCGCTTTTGTAAAGGACATTCGTAGCTTGATGGAAGGAAGCCAGGTGGAGCGGCAAGAGTATACCTTCAACAATTCCCACAAGGAACCGCAGATGCTTTGCTTCCTCCCCGCTCCCGTACTCATCGTGGAAGGGCTGTTCATTTTTCACTTCTCAGAACTCCGGCAGCTGTTCGACCTTCGGGTATACTTGCACGCTAAGGAAAACCTCAAGGTCATCCGCCGCATCAAGCGGGACCAAATGGAGCGCAATTACCCCATAGAGGATGTGCTGTACCGCTACGAGCACCATGTACTGCCTACCTTTGAGAAGTACATCAAGCCCTACATGGACGAAGCAGACATCATCATCAACAACAACCGGCAGTTCGACCGCGGCCTCGCAGTACTGTCGGGCTACCTGAACAGCTACCTGAAAGGCCGCAGCCAGTAATTCATTCTCCGGCTTTGATGATTTTTCGGCTCTGCAGCAGTTGCCCCGCAGCGGTAATGCGCAGGAAATATAAGCCTGCCCGCAAATCGTTGCCCAGCTGCAGCTGCCCAGCCTGCCCTGTGACCCTGGTTTGCCGCAGCAGCTGCCCTTGTGCGTTGTGGAGCCACAACTCGCCTCGCTCTACGCCCTTTGGCAATTCATAAGCAACGGTAAACTGATCCGTAGACGGGTTGGGAAATACGCGGAAGTAGACGGGCTGCAAAGCTGCCTCCTCTACCTCACTCACTACCTCCGTAGAATCAATCAGGCGAAACCGGTCTACAGCAGCCTCCACCAAATGCCCCGATGCTGGCAGGTCTTCCGTACGGACAATCAGGCGCATGCTATCGCGCAGCTCTAGCACCCCCCCTAATTTGAAGCTGTCCAGACGCCTCCACGCACTGGCTGAAGAGTCGATCTGCACCAACAGCGCTTCCCCTTCCGGGCTGCTGATGGCAATGTCCAGGGTATCGTTGATGGGCGGCTCTCCTCCGTCGTTGTAAAACCAATAGCTCAGGGAGAGCATGGGGTTTTCGTATTCCGACAAGTCCATATAGGGGGAGCGCAGCACAACCTGCCCGTTGTCCAGATCGTCTGCGCCAGCACCGCCTCCGGCATTGCCCGTTACGTAGCACTGATTGCCGAAGTCTCCGGGAGCATCCGCCCCCGGATTGGCAAGGTTGCCGAAGAAACTAGTCCCCCGGGGGATGCCCCGCTCCCAGAAGCCAGAAGTAACCGTCGTGTCGGCATCGGTTTCCCAGCCAAGGTCAAAGGCAAAATCGTCTTGGTAACCTTCAGCCATTACCAGGGTGAGGGCATCATCTTCCAGCAGTTCCACTGCCCTTATCTGCTGTTCGTAGCCCCAGGCCGCTGCCCCGAGGTTGTAGGTCCCTTCGTACACGTTTTCCAGCAGCAATTGCCCGCTCGAATCCGTTTGAGCAGCAAGCTGGAACAGGCTGTTTTCCAGCCGGACTTGCGCCCCGGGAATCGGGTTGCCCTGCTCATCCTCGCTGATGATGGACAGGGCGTACCTCGGCACAGCTGCCATTTCTACCTCCACCTCCGTCAGCTGCCCGTTCTGCAAGTCTACGGTGATGGTCTTATCTTCGTAACCCAGTTTGGAAAAAGCAACCTCAAACGTACCGCTCAGCACCTGCCCGCTTTCAAACTTGCCGAAGGCATTGGTAGTAGCGAAATTGGGCTGATCGGAATCGACGACTACTTCCACCTCAGACAATAGGGCTCCGGTGCTGGAGTCCCGGACAATGCCCTCCAGCCAGCAGGCGCGCTTGAAGGTAGGCTCCAGCACATACAATCCGTTGTTGATATCGGACACCGCTACGGTACGCGACGGGAAGTAGGGGAAAAGCCCCCAAGCACCGTTGAAGCCGCCATCCGGCCCCAGCCAGGTGTCAAAGCTGCCAACTTCTATGAGATTGCTGGGCCGGGAAGCATCTACGATTTTCGCGCCATCGGTGTAGTAGGAAATCAAAAGGTAGTCATTCCATACATGTACATTGTGTGGGATCACCCCGGAACCCAAGGTAGCTGCCGGCCGGTACTGATCCAGCTCTTCTATTTCCCCAAAATCTGTTATATCGTAGGCGGCTACAGGAGCGTTGGCTACCTCATCGGTCGTAAACGCTACGGTTTCGTCATCGTTGACCCAAATGTTGTGAGTGAAACTGAAGGGAGTCGGCTGCGTGCCCAGCAATTGCAAATTTTGCTTATCGCTGACATCGTAGATGGCCATCTGCCCTTCGAACAGTTCCGAAGCGTACATGTGGCCGTTCATCACGTATACATCATGGGCGTAGACAGGCGGCCCGGCAGCCACGTACTCGGGCTCTCCGGTCGGTGTATCTACATTTAGAATCAGCATGCCACCATTGTTGATGTTGCAGCCCGCCAGGTAGGCGTAGCCCGACTCATCGATGTAGATGTTGTGGCAAGTACGCAGCTCATCAAAGTCGCCTACCGCCGGCCGCCAGCGGTAAAAGGGCGCTGATTCGGGCAGATTGGAGAGGTCGATAACAGTCACGCCCTCATTGGTGCCGCTTTGATCGGTGGTAACGTAGGCAAAACTTTTCCAGGTTTTAATATCTCGCCAGGTGGAAGTGTCGCCGGGTATTCTGGCAACCTCCACCGGGTTTTCTTTGTCCTCCAGGGACACAATAGACAGGCCGTCCAGCAAGCCGACCAAAGCATATTCGATACCCGTTTCGGGTGAGGTCCAGCCCCAGATGTCGTTTGCATCCCGCTCGTAGGCCAACTGCGATTGGAGTTCCAGGTTCAGTTGAGCAGTAGCCGGGATGCCCATTATTGCGAGCAGGGCGGAAAGAAGAAGCGTCTTTTTCATAAATTATTTTTGTGCTTAAGGGCGTTTCTTGAGGAGGCAGCAAATATAGAACTCTATTTAATACTTTAGGCACCTAACGGTTGGGCACCACCGCAATTGTTAGTCGGCTGACACATATTAGCCGTTCCTGTTCATCCCGGATGTCAATATTCCACACGTGCAGCTTGCGCCCGATGCGCAGGGGGCTCACCCTGCCCTTCACCAAGCCGCCGCTGGCCGACCGCAGGTGGTTGGCATTGATCTCCACTCCTACAGCCATATGGGTAGAAATATCTTCGATGCAGAGGTAAGAAGCTACGCTGCCGATGGTTTCCGCCAGGGCTGCCGAAGCCCCGCCGTGCAGAAGGCGGGCGGGTTGTACGGTGCGGTGGTCTACCGGCATGGTTGCTTCCAGGTAATCGTCGCCAAAACCGGTAAACTCAATACCGAGGTGATCCACCATAGTTTGCTGGGAGATTTGGTTGATGCCCTCTAGATTAAAGGATTGTTTCCAGATCATATCTTGATTTGAATATTAGTACAATTGGCCATTTTTGCCGAGTATTGCAGCAAAAACGTGAAGCAAATTGTCCTTTTGTCGCCAGCTCACCCGCTGCGGGGTGGTATTGCCTCCTCCACAGAACGCCTCGCCTACGAGCTGAAGGACCAAGGCTACGAGCTCACCATCTACTCTTTTTCCTACCAGTACCCAGACTTTCTTTTCCCTGGCAAAACCCAGTACACTGAGGACCCTCCTCCACCGGGCTTGGACATCCGCCCGCGCATTCATTCCATCAAACCTTTGAATTGGTGGAAAGTTGGCCAGGAGCTGCGCGAAGCTGCCCCGGATTTGGTCATTGCCCGTTACTGGCTGCCCTTCATGGCACCCGCTTTGGGCACCATCCTGCGCCTGGCGCGGCGCAACGGCCACACCCGCACCATAGCCATCACGGACAATATTGTGCCCCACGAGCGCCGCCCTGGCGACCGGCTGTTGACTCGCTATTTCCTGGGAGCAGCAGAGGCCTTCATCGTCATGTCAAAAGCAGTGGGCGAGGACATCCGCAAATTCACCCAACGGCCTGCGATTAAATACGTCCCGCACCCGATCTACGACAACTACGGGCAACCCGCCTCCCGCAGCACTTCGTTGGAAAAGCTCGGCCTGAACCCGCAGGGCCGCTACCTGCTTTTCTTTGGGTTTATCCGGGCGTACAAAGGCCTGGATTTGCTGCTGCGCGCTATCGCCCAACCCAAAGTGCGGCGGCTGGGCGTGAAGCTGATCGTCGCCGGCGAATTTTACGATAAAGCCGAGCCCTATCAGGACATCATCAATCAAGAACAACTGAACGACCGAGTCCTACTGCGCAACCACTATATTCCGAATGAGGAAGTGCGCTACTACTTTGGCGCGGCTGATCTGGTCGTTCAACCTTACAAAACCGCTACCCAGAGCGGCATTTCCCAATTGGCCTTTCACTTTCAAAAGCCGATGATCGTTACAAAAGTGGGCGGTTTGCCCGAGATCGTGCAGCACGGCCGGGAAGGCTACGTCGTTGAGGTAGGCCCCGATGCTATTGCCGAGGCTATCGCCGATTACTTTGAGCAGGGCCGGCAGCCCGGCATGGAAGCGGCAGTCCGCAGGGGCAAGGAACGCTATTCCTGGAACAATATGGTGAAGGGTATTGAAGAACTGTACCAGAACATCCACAATGAAGCATAGAATCGTCCAAGCCATCGAGCAAAGCCTGGCAGTCAAACGCCAGCTGCTGGAAGACGCTGAACTGATCGAGCGGATCGAAGCGGCTGCCCGCTCCTGCATCGACACCTTCGAGCAAGGAGGCAAGGTGCTGCTCTGCGGCAATGGCGGCAGTGCTGCCGATGCCCAGCACCTGGCGGCAGAGCTTTCCGGCCGTTTTTACTTCGACCGCCCGCCGCTATACGCTGAGGCCCTGCACGTCAATTCCTCCTTTACCACAGCCGTTAGCAACGACTATGGCTTCGAAGCAGTATTTGCCCGTATGGTAGAGGCAGCGGGCCGGGAAGGGGATGTGCTGATTGCGCTTTCCACCTCCGGCAACTCCCCCAACGTACTACAGGCCATCGAAGCTGCCCGGCGAGAGCGTATGCTCGTCATTGGGATGAGCGGGGAAAGCGGCGGCAAGATGGAAGGCCAGTGCGACCATCTGCTGTGCGCGCCCAGCCAAGACACCCCACGCATTCAGGAGTGCCACATCCTGATGGGCCACATCATCTGCGAGCTGGTGGAACGCCAGCTGTTTACACCCCGCCGTACATCTTAAAGACCGGCGCCCTCTGTTTGCCCGCGCTTTCAGAGCAAGCGTACAGCATAGCATCGGCGATTTCCGACGGTTTCACCCAATCGTCAAACTCGGCTTTGGGCATGGCTTGCCGATTGGGTGCCGTATCAATGATGCTTGGCAGTATGCTTACGGCTTGCACATTGCGCTCCTGCCCTTCGACGTTGACGATATCCGCTAATTGCTTAACCATACCTTTGGAAATGCTGTAGGCGAATAAGGCAGCAGCGGCATTCGGGTCAATTGCTGGCCGGGCAGAAACCAGCATGATGCGGCCGCCTTTGGCCATCTTGGGCATAATGTGTTTGACGGAGTGGAAAGCCGTTTTGAAATTGAGGGCAATCATTTTATCCAGATCGCCCTCGCTGGTATCCGCCATTTTCCCCATGGCGAACCCGCCGGCCAGAAAAGCCGCAGCTTGGAGGCTTTCGTCGTCAAATTGCCCGAAAAAGCCCTGAACTGCCTCGCCGTCCAGCAGATCGAGCGGGTGGATAGACAAGGAAGCCGGCGCTCCGGTAGCCTCCTGCAGCTGCGCTTCTTGTTCTGGCCTTCCAGCTTGGGTGATGGCGTAGGCCTGGTAGCCCGCATCCAGAAATTTTTGCGTTACTTTGGTGCCCAGCCCGCCGGCTGCACCGGTAATAATGATTTGTTTTGGCATTTTGCTTTGTTTTTGTAAAATATTTTACTGCTTCTTCTACCGCTCCCGGGAGCAGCCCGGAAAAAGCAGCTTACCTTATGAAAGATACAGGGCGTTGGATTGTTTGATGTTGTAGCTATGGAAAAACCCTCTTACTCTGCCTTATTCCTTGACCGGGATGGCGTCATCAATGAGCGCTTGCCCAATGCCTACGTGCGCAAGTGGGAAGAATTCCGCTGGTGCCCCGGCAATCCCGAGGCCGTTGCGGCGCTGCGGCCACATTTCCAGTATTGCTTTGTGGTAACCAATCAGCAGGGCGTAGGCAAGGGATGGATGGAAGCAGAAGAGCTGGCCGCTCTGCACGAGCGCATGCTTCGAGAAATCGAGGCGGCCGGCGGCCATATCGACGCCATTTACTGCTGTACCGAGCTGGCGGGCTCACCCGGCAACTGCCGCAAGCCGAATCCTAGCATGGGTTATCAGGCGAAGCGGGACTTCCCAGCAGTAGACTTCTCCCGTTCGCTGCTGGTTGGCGATTCTCTCTCCGACCTGCAGTTCGGGCAGCGGCTTGGCACTTTGAACGCTTGGGTGAAGGGCAAAAGCGAGGAAACGGCCCAAATCCGCCGGGCAGCGCAAGCAGGAGCTATTGACATCCAGTGGGCGGTGAGCCAGCTGTCCGATCTTTTGCCCGTTATCCGGGCTTTCAAAACCAGCTGAACCCCCAATTGTTCCTATAAAAAAATCTTGAATGGCATTTAAAATATACACCAAAACGGGAGATCAGGGGCAGACCGGATTGTTCGGAGGCAAGCGCTTGCCGAAGAGCCACCAACGGATCGATGCCTACGGCACCGTCGATGAACTGAACGCTCACCTGGGCTTGGTGCGGGACCATATCGAAGAGGAGCCGCTGCGCGCGCTGCTCAAGGATATACAGGACCGCTTGTTCACTATTGGCTCCAACCTGGCTTCCGACCCAGACAAGGACATGATCGTACCGGATGTCAAAGAAAGCGACATCGAACGCCTGGAGCAGGAAATCGACCGGATGAACGAGTCGCTGCCAGAACTGAAACACTTCATTCTGCCCGGCGGGCACCCTGGTATTTCAAGCTGCCACATTGCTCGCTGTGTATGCCGGCGGGCGGAGCGGCTGGTAGTAGGCCTGCAGCAAGTCTCGCGCGTCGATACTATCCTGATCCGCTACCTCAACCGGCTTTCGGACTACCTGTTTGTGCTGGCTCGTTACCTGGGCAAACAGCTGGGGGTAGAAGAGGTAAAGTGGGAGGCTCGGAAGTAGGCGCCCGCCTGTCTCTTTATCCGCTTTTCCCATGGGGCCATTCCTGCTTGGCACTTCAGCCGTTGCACTTGAGCTAAGGGGTCGCGCAACAATAACTTACCGATTTAGACTTGTTATTGCGCGACCCCT
>CAYNIT010000062.1:0-18952 GCA_964397205.1 uncultured Phaeodactylibacter sp.
CCATTCTCTTCGAAAAGCAGGAAGGCATTGCCAAAATCACCCTCAACCGGCCAGACAAGTACAACAGCTTCAACCGGGCCATGGCGCTGGCGCTGCAAGAACGGCTTGATGACTGCCAAGCAGAAGAAAGTGTACGCGCTATCTATCTCACCGGAGCCGGCAAAGCATTCTGCGCCGGGCAAGACCTGGGAGAAGTCGTTGCCGAAGATGGCCCAGCCCTCACCACCATCCTCACCGAACACTACAACCCCATCGTCACCCGGCTGCGGGCCATAGAGAAACCCATAATCGCCGCAGTGAATGGAGTAGCGGCCGGCGCCGGCGCCAACATCGCTCTAGCCTGCGACATCGTAGTGGCGGCTGAGTCGGCAGCATTTTTGCAAGCTTTTAGCAAAATCGGCTTGATCCCGGATAGCGGGGGCACCTTCTTTCTTCCGAGACTGATCGGGTACCAAAAGGCTACCGCCCTGATGATGCTGGGCGATAAAGTAGCAGCTGCTGAAGCCGAACGCCTGGGTATGATTTACCAGTATTTTCCGGACCAGGACTTCCCTCAGGAAAGCTGGAAGCTGGCAGAAAAGCTCTCTAAAATGCCGACGGCAGGCCTAGGCCTGACCAAACGCGCCCTGAACCACTCCCTGGAAAACGACCTGCAACAGCAACTGGCCCTCGAAGACCAGCTGCAGTCTGCCGCCGGCAAAACGGAAGACTACGCGGAGGGCGTACAGGCTTTCCTCGAAAAGCGCCGGCCCGAATTCAAAGGGAAATAAGCTAGCGCGCCGTTAGTTGGTAGCTTAAACGCAAGCCAGGGCCAACCGGAGTGAAAATAGAAAAGCGCAGCTTTTCCCCCCGTGCCAAACGGTTGAAAGTATTGAAGAAGCGGAGCTGATTGTTCCGGCGGTGGCCCAGCATGGGAAAGCTGATGGCGTAGGCTGCCGAAAACAGCACAAAACCAGTTACTACTCGACCAACCGGAGGGTCATCATCGGGGTTTACTACCTGTTGGTTACTAATGTATGGTTCCTCCGCTTCGTAAAGGAAAAAAGAGAGCATAAAGGCAGAGCCAGCCGCGGTGCCAACCGTCAGGATAGTCACGCCGGTACGGTGCCGCTCTTGCATAGCCTCCCATTCTGGTTCCAGCTTTTTGTAGAGCTGCGGGTTGTACTCGGGCAAGTCCGCCATCAAGTTCCTCATACCGCGATAGTTGTTTTGGTATCGGTAGTCGCCGTAAGCCAGATGTGGAGCAGTAATCTGTATCCTGTCCAAGTCTTGAGCCAGGGCGGAAAGAGACAGCCAACAGAAGAGTATCGTTGTTATTATTTTCATAAAACGTATTTTTTGGTGCTTGCAAAAAACTGCCGCCTTTGCTGTATAAGAGAGTCGGCGGCAACTACTCGGTTCAAGAATAATCACCTCCACAGCGGCAGGCGGCAGGCTGTTGCTCAGGCGCGCAATAGTGAACCCGGGGTTTAAAAACAATCGGGCCCTGCATATTGTTATCAGGACCCGATCCGGAAAATTGGGGTCAAACTGTTTTCATAGCTTCGTAGAGTGCTTTCACTGGTTTTGGAAATGGGAAAGTTGGGCTTTGGTGTTGTCCTGTCATACACAAAGAAGCAGCGAAAACCCCGGGTAGTCAATAGCGTATTCCCACCTAACTGCTGCTTTAGTACAGTTTAACGTTGGGTAGGCCTAATGCCCCTCATACGTTAAGCCGCACATCCCTACAAACCCTTGATTGCCAGCCCTTTGAAAATATTGTTAATTTTTTAATGTCGTATCTGTCCCAACTTTAACGCCTGTGAAGGGAGCCTTATAGCGCTTAGGTCGACAGGATGAAGCGTGCTGCCAGACGAAAGTAGCCGAATAAGCCTTACCTTAGCAGCACAAGAAAGCTGAGCGACCACATGGCCAAAGACAAGCATTCCACCGGGCGGCACACACAAAAGGGGGTATCTCCTCCCGACAGCCTCAATCCGCATTTACAACGAAAGCGGCAGCGGCGATGGGAACTGCAGGACTATGTAGAGGGCATCCTGGAAGGCAAGCGAGTGGCTTTGGCTAAAGCCATTACGCTCATCGAAAGCCGGCGGGAGAGCCACCGCGCCCTCGCCCAGCAGATTATCGAAGCATGCCTGCCCCAAAGCGGGCGGTCCGTGCGCATCGGCATCACCGGCACTCCCGGCGTGGGCAAGAGTACCTTCATAGAAGCCTTCGGGCAGCACCTGATTGAAGCGGGCAAGCGCATTGCCGTACTGGCAGTTGACCCTACCAGCCAGCTGAGCCGCGGCAGCATCCTGGGGGACAAGACTCGGATGGAGCGGCTCTCACAAAGCGAGCGGGCCTTCATCCGGCCTTCTCCGGCGGGCGATTCCCTGGGTGGAGTAGCCCGCAAAACCCGGGAAGCGGTGATCCTCTGCGAAGCCGCTGGCTACGATATCATCATCATCGAAACAGTAGGCGTGGGCCAGTCTGAAACTGCGGTGCACTCCATGACCGATTTTTTTCTCCTCCTGCTGCTGCCCGGCGCGGGCGACGAGCTGCAGGGCATTAAGCGAGGTATCGTAGAGATGGCGGACCTGGCCGTGGTCAACAAAGCAGATGGCGAACGGCTGCAATTGGCAAAACAAGCCAAACAGGAGTACCGCAATGCCCTGCACCTGCTGCCCCCTAAGGAAAGCGGCTGGACGGTAAAAGTGGAAGTCTGCTCAGCTACCACGGGCTTGGGCATTCCCGAAATCTGGCAGCAGGTCCAAGATTATGAGCAGCACAGCCGAGCCAATGGCTACTTCCTGCAAAACCGCCGCAACCAAGCCCGCTATTGGCTGCACGAAACCATTCAGCAAGAGCTGCGCCAGGCCTTTTACCAGCATCCGCTGGTCCGAAAGCAGATCGAGGCCACGGAGCAATCGGTCATGGAAGGCCAGCAGTCCTCCTTCCAGGCAGCAGAACGGCTGTTGCACAACTTTCTGCAGGGCGGTTCAGGCTAATAGCCTTGTTCATGGCAAGACAGAAAGACGGCTGCCATCGATGCCGCTTGCCAGAAGATGTACAAGACGCAGGCCTTCGTCCAACAAAATACACTTTCGAGCGATTATTCTTGTAAAGCTTTAGCTATTCCATTACCATTATCACAAAACAATTCTAGATGAAAAAGCTGATTCTTCCCCTCATTCTAATCGGTGTCGGCGGCCTGCTGTTCATCAGCGGCTGCAACAGCTACAACACCTTTGTCGGTATTGAGGAAGATGTAGAAAACTCCTGGAGTAAGGTACAGAGCGCCTACCAGCGCCGAGCGGACCTTATCCCCAACCTCGTGAATACGGTGAAAGGGGTAGCCGATTTCGAAAAAAGCACCCTGACGCAAGTTACTGAGGCTCGAGCCAAAGCTACAAGTGTCAACGTAGACCCCTCTAAGCTCACGCCTGAAAAATTAAAACAATTCCAGCAAGCACAAACCGGGCTGTCCCAGTCTCTCGGGCGCTTGCTAGTGGTCTCCGAGCGCTACCCGCAATTGCAGGCCAACCAAAATTTCCGGGAACTGCAAGTACAATTGGAAGGGACAGAAAACCGCATCAAAGTAGCGCGCGACCGCTACAACGACTTGGTGACCAAGTACAATAAGAAAGTACGCCGCTTCCCCGGTACCCTCTTTGCCAGCATGTTTGGCTTTGATGAGCGGGCGCAATTCGAGGCAGAAGCCGGCGCCCAGCAAGCACCGGAAGTCAACTTTGATTAATACGAACGCAGCAAATGCCCGGGCCGGTTCAGCGCCTGGGCCTTTGCTGCACAATACCAAAATGCATGCTCCGCTTTTTCCCAAAGGAAGACGAGTCGAAAATTATAGAAGCCATACGGCAAGCCGAGCAGAACACCTCCGGCGAAATCCGTGTCCATTTGGAAGACAACTTCAAAGGCGATGCCCTGCCCGAAGCAGTCAAGGTTTTCCAGCGGCTCGGCATGCACAAAACCGAAGCGCGCAACGGCGTGCTCATTTTCATCGCTCCGGAGCACCGGCAGTTTGCTATTGTGGGCGACCGGGGCATTAACGAAAAGGTGCCGCCCAACTTCTGGCAAGAAGAGCGCGACCTGATGCGCGAGCATTTCAAAAAGGGGGAATACACCCAGGGGGTCTGCGCTGTCATTAAACAGATCGGCCAGAAACTAAAAGACTATTTCCCCTACCAATCTGATGACGAAAACGAATTGCCCGATGACATATCCTACAACTAAGCTTTCCTTCCTGCTTACTCTTTTGTTCCTCGCCCCTGCCCTGCTGTTGAACGCACAGCGGGAGGTGCCCGCTCCCACGGATGAGCTTGTCAACGATTACGCTGGCATGCTTAGCCAGCAAGAAGACCGGCAACTGACCAGCAAGCTGGCGCAGTACGCCCGAGAAACCTCCACACAGATCGTCATCTTTACGGAAAACAGCCTGCAGGGCGAAGACCCCTTTACCCGTTCTCTGAATATTTACGACAAATGGGGGATTGGCGGCAACCGGGAAAAGAGCAATGGCGTACTGATTTATGTGGCTAAAGCCGAGAATAAAATCCGCATTATGACCGGCAAGGGGGCCGAAGGCTTCCTGCCCGATATTTTGGCCAAACGCATCATTGATCAGATTATCGTTCCCAATTTCCGGCAGCAGCGCTACTACCGTGGCCTGAATAATGCGACAAGCGCCATCATGGAGCTGGGACAGGGCGAGTACACCAACGACCTGAAGGGGCAAGGCCAGGCAGGAAAAAAGCGCGATGCGAAGGGCGGCATCCCGGCTATCTTGGTACTGGTTATACTGGTGGCGATCATACTGCTCGTCGCCCGATCCCGCCGGGGCCGGGACGATGAGGACGACGGCGGCTTTTACCGCGGCGGCCGCTACGATATGGACCCCCACAGCCGGCGCCGGCGAGGCGGCGGTTGGATGATTTTCCCATTCCCTTGGTTCGGCGGCGGCGGCTGGTCCAGTGGTGGCGGCGGCAGCGATTGGGGTGGCTTTGACGGCGGCGATTTTGGCGACTTCGGCGGCTTTGGCGGCGGCATTACCGGCGGCGGCGGTGCCGGGGGCGAGTGGTAGCGAGTGGGAAGCGCTTTGAAGGAACTGACAACATGGCGGAGGCTTGAGAAAAACTTCCAGCTGCCCTCTAAGAAAATCGCGTAACAATAAGCTAGCCAGCCTAGTAGGTCAAAGTATTGTTTTGCACCCCCTAAAATCAGAAAAGCCCCAGTCACCCAGGGCTTTTCAATCAACAGAATATATCATGCGGGAGAGCTCGAAGCTCCCTGCGATTAATATCTTCTTCCACGGCCGCCACCGCGGTTCTCGCGGGGTTCAGCTTCTTTAACAACAATAGTGCGACCGTCCAGCTCCTGATCGTTCAGTTGGCTGATGGCATCGTTGGCCTCGTCATCGTTCGGCATTTCTACGAAACCGAAGCCCTTGGAGCGGCCGGTGGAACGGTCCATGATGATCTTGGCAGAATCAACAGCTCCAAATTCTTCGAATGCGTACTGCAGGTCGGCTTCCTGCGTGTCGTAGTTGAGCCGAGCAACAAAAATATTCATAAAAACAAAAGTTAGGTGTGCACCAGAAGGGCACTAACGAAAAATAGAAATTAATAAAGAAAAAACTAAGGAAGGATAAAGTAGAAGGGAATAAAACCTAAAGACTAGATCGCGAACTCAATTAATTCTTATGCAAATATGCAGTATGTTTTGCTCTCGTCCTAATTTTTAGCCGCCCTTTTCCCAAAAAAAAGAACCTGAGCGGCCGGATCGTTGGAGCAAACAACTGCTCTAAAACGAGGGAAGCGCCGACTGATCAGCGCCTCTCGCTCGTTTACGTCTTGTAACACCAGGCAACGGCTATGCAGCTGCTGCCCGGGTGATTAGTATCGTCTTCCGCGGTTGTGTCCACCACCGCCACCGCCACGGCGGTTTTCGCGGGGTTCGGCCTCCTTCACCACGATGGTGCGGCCATCCAGTTCTTGATCATTAAGGGCATCGATGGCGGCGCGAGCCTCATCATCGTTGGGCATTTCAACGAAACCAAAGCCTTTAGAACGACCGGTTGAGCGGTCCATGATGATCTTGGCAGAGTCAACAGCTCCAAATTCTTCGAATGCGTACTGCAGGTCGGCTTCCTGCGTGTCGTAGTTAAGCCGAGCGACAAAAATATTCATAAAACAAAATTGCTCCGCACGATGCGGAAAAACATAAATAGGTTAAACACGAAAAAACTAAGGAAGGATAAAATAGAAAGGGTTGAAACCGACTAATTAGCCTTGAGCTTAATTATTTCATCTACAAAAGTAACGTATTTGCTCAACAAACGCAATAGCGTCCTGTTACATTTTACTTATTTTCACTCAAGCCGAGGTATTCCCCCAACCACGCTAGCCGGGCAGCGCGCTCTTTGTCTTCCTTAGACAGCTCCTTCTGGACCATAAGGTGGAGAGCCCGCAAAGGGTGGTCAGAAGCCAAAGCTTTTCCCACCCCATTCTCCTGCTGAACCGACAGGGCGGATGCTTTGTCAGGCGGCTCAGGCAAGGAAGCCAGCATAGCTAAGTTATTGCCAGTCAGCACTTTGCTGTTGAGAATACTAGCGGGCAAGCCATCGTAGCCGATACCAAGCAGGTTGAAGGGCTGGAAAATTTTGTGGATGGCCTCTCCACTGGCTCGTACGTAGTAAGCCCGGCCCATGCGCCCCATCAGATCCATCTTATGAGGATTGATTTTGCCATTTTCATCCAGCACGTCCTCTCTGAGGTGCAGGCGTACCACTTCGCAAATGATCAGATGCCCTGCACCGCCTTCTTCGCCCAGCGGTATAATCTGCTGTACCTTGCACTCCATCTGCGCCGGAGATTCCTGAACGCGAAAGGGCCGCACCAAGTCGCCGCCCACGGGCGTTAAACCGGACTTTTCAAATTCACTGACCTCTTCTGGATAGTCCACACTGGCGAGCGCCATCTGCCGTACGATGCTGTAGTTGACTACATTGATGACCACCTCGCGGGTCTGCTCAATGTTGTGCAGGGTATCCTTGGTGGAGTTGTCGGATACACGGCGGTTGGAAGAAAAAACAAGTATAGGCGGATTGGAACTGAAGCAGTTGAAAAAGCTGTAGGGGGCCAAGTTGGGTACCCCCTTTTCATCTATAGTGCTGGCGAAAGCAATGGGCCGGGGAGCCACCGCTCCGAGCAAAAACTGGTGCAGGTCCTTAGTAGGTGTTGACTTTGGGTCAATAATCCGCATGCTCATGATTGGATAGTTATTATCATTACCGAGACACAAAAAACGCAAATATTCGATAGGATGTTACGTTGAGGCGTTACTGTTTAGGAAAAAGGTTCAACAAAACCTGCAAAACTATGCCGAAAATAACGCTCAACACCGTTCTCAGCGTACTAGCCGTTGGCATCGTAGCGCTGTTCGCAGGCCGGTACTTCTACATGAAACCAGGCATGATCAACGGAGAGATGGCACCCGGTTTTTCCGCCGAGCTGCAAAATGGAAGCCGTTTCCAGCTTAAAGAGCTGCGGGGGCAATACGTATTGCTTGATTTCTGGGGAAGCTGGTGCCCGCCCTGCCGGGCTGAAAACCCAGCGCTGGTAAAACTCTACGACGAGTACCAAAACGCTTCCTTCGAGCAGGCGAGCGGTTTTCAAATCGTAAGCATCGCCGTAGAGGAGCAAAAAGAGCGTTGGGAAAGAGCCATCAAGCGCGACGGGCTCAAATGGCCGTACCACATTTACGACAAAGCCAGCAGCCTGCGGTTCTTTGACTCCCGCCTGGCGGAACTCTACGGGGTAAAGGAAGTTCCTACCAAATACCTCCTTAATCCACAAGGGCGCATTATTGCTGTCAACCCCAGCCCGGAGCAAATCGGCCGAATGCTCGACAAATACCGCCAAAACTGACAATTTGTCGCCATCTGCCAGCTGGCAGAGTAATTGCAGTCACCCTACTGTACTTTTGCTAATGCAAAACCCAGCTTAAAATATGAGCGATCAAGAACATAAAGATCAAGTGGATACAAGCGAAGAACAGAATCCTTTAGAAACACAGGAGCAGCGCCCGGAGCAAGAACAAACAGAAGAGACCGACAACCAACAGCCAGCTGCCGAAGACGATCCGGTTGACCCAACACCAAGCCTCGAAGACGAACTGGAGGCGCTTCGCAAGGAACATGCCGAGCTGAAAGACAAATACCTACGGCTAGCAGCGGAGTTCGACAACTACAAACGCCGGATGGTCAAGGAAAAGATGGATATGATGAACAGTGCAGCACAAGACACGATGTCAGCTCTTCTGCCAGTTTTGGACGATTTTGACAGGGCGCACAAAGCAGCCCAGGAAAATGATAAGGGCGACCTCTTTGCAGAAGGCATCGGCCTGGTATACAAAAAACTGTACAATACCTTGAAACAAAAAGGCTTGGAGCCTATGCAGTCAGAAGGCGAGCCTTTCAACCCAGACTTCCACGAGGCGCTGACCGAAATCCCGGCACCCTCCGACGAATTGAAAGGCAAGGTGGTGGATATCGTAGAAAAGGGGTACCTCCTGAACGGTAAAATCATCCGCCACGCCAAAGTGGTAGTAGGAAAATAGGAGAATCAGAGGAACGGCAACGAACTATTATGGCAAAAAGAGACTATTACGAGATACTTGGGGTAAGCAAAGACGCGGATACGGGCACCATCAAAAAAGCCTACCGCAAGCTTGCCATCAAATATCATCCCGATAAAAACCCGGACGATAAGGAGGCGGAAGCCAAGTTTAAAGAGGCAGCGGAAGCCTATGAGGTGCTCAGCGATGAGCAAAAACGCGCTCGCTACGACCGATTCGGCCACGCCGGAGTGAGCGGCGGCGCCGGAGGCGGTGGAGGCTTCAGCGGCGGTATGACTATGGAAGACATCTTCCAGCAGTTCGGCGACATCTTCGGCGAAGGCGGCAGCCCCTTCGATTCTTTCTTCGGAGGCAGCGCACGCGGCCGAGGCAGGGGAGCCGGGCAGCGCGGCAGCAATCTACGCATCAAAGTAGCACTGACGCTGGAAGAAATAGCCAATGGTGTAAGCAAAAAGATCAAGGTGCGCAAGCAAGTCACCTGCGACGCCTGCGGCGGCAGTGGCGCCAAAGACAGCGACAGCGTACAAACTTGCAATACCTGCCGGGGTGCCGGTTATGTGCGGCAAGTGAAGAATACCTTCCTCGGCCAAATGGCAACCACCGTCACTTGCCCTACCTGTAATGGTTCCGGCCAGCAAGTAACGGCTAAATGCCCTAAATGCAATGGCAGCGGCCGCATGCAGGGCGAAGAGACCCTGGAGATCGAAATCCCGGCGGGTGTAGAAGAAGGTATGCAGCTCTCTATGCGCGGCAGGGGCAATATCGGCGCCAAAGGCGGGCCAGCCGGAGACTTGCTCATCAACATAGAGGAAAAGCAACACGAATACCTGCAGCGAGATGGCATGAACCTGGTATACGAGCTGTACCTCAATTTCGCAGATGCTGCTCTTGGTACCTCAGTGGAAGTGCCCACCATCGAAGGGCGGGTCAAAATCAAGGTGCCGGCTGGCACACAATCTGGTAAAATCTTCCGCCTGAAGGGTAAAGGCCTGCCCTCCGTACAAGCCTACGGCAGAGGGGATGAGCTGATCCACGTCAATGTGTGGACCCCCAAGAAAGTCAACGAAGAGGAGCACGAAATCTTGGAACGCCTGCGTGAAATGCCCAACTTCAACCCGCAGCCAGGCAAGTCAGAAAAGGGGTTCTTTGAGAAGATGAAGGACTACTTCAAATAGATGGCACCGGCATTCGCTTACGCTAAAGCGAGTGCCGGCCCAACTGCTCCCGGTATCCTGGCACAGATCAACTGCCCTTGGCCTCAAACCAAATCAACCACCTGATCGATGGACAACTTTCGCCTTCCAATTGCCTTGCTGCCCTTCCTGCTGCTGCTCAGCGCCTGTGGCCCCAATTATGTATACGAGCAGACCTACGAGATGGAGCAGGAAGCGTGGCACTACAAAGACACGCTGGACTTTCAGTTTGCCATCGAAGACACGAGCACCATCTACAATCTATGGCTGGAGGTAGAGCACAGCACCTCCTTTTCCAATCAAAACTTGTACACCCAAATCCATACCCGATTCCCTTCCGGCGACCGCATCACAGAGCAGCTCTCCCTGGAGTTGGCCAACAAAGCAGGGCAGTGGCTGGGCGACTGCGGCGCTGAGTACTGCGAGCTGCGCATCCCCATACAGCAGGGCGCTTACTTCGATCAGGCCGGCGAATACCGCATTACCGTCGAGCAGTACATGCGCCGCAATCCCGTAAGAGGCGTAAGTGCCCTGGCTTTCCGCCTTGAGGATACTGGCCAGCGGCGGCAGTGACCGGATAAAGTGCTGCTCAACTATTGATGTTCTCCTCTTTTTCCCCTAAATTTCCAGATAAAATAAAACCATTTTGAGCATGAAATTACTAGAAGGCAAAGTGGCTATTGTTACCGGTGCCTCCCGGGGCATCGGCCGCAGCGTGGCTGTACACTACGCTGAAGCAGGCGCAAAGGTGTTGCTGTCCGACTTGAACACCGAAGATGGAGAAGCTGTAGCCCAAGAAATACAGCAAGCCGGGGGAGAAGCCTCCTTCCTGCAGGCGGATGCCGGCAAAGCCGAAGACAATGAAAAGCTAGTGCAAACTGCGGTCGAACGCTACGGCGGCTTGCACATCGCCTGCAATAATGCTGGCATAGGCGGGCCACAGTCCCCCCTCGGTGAATTCCCCATCGATGGCTGGGAAGAGGTCATTCGGGTCAACCTTTCCGGCCCCTTCTACGGGATGCGCTACCAAATACCAGCCATGCTGGAAGCCGGCGGCGGCGTCATCATCAACATGGCTTCCATCCTAGGGCAGGTAGGCTTCGAAGGCGCTTCCGGCTATGTAGCCGCCAAGCATGGCTTGCTCGGCCTGACACGCAACGCCGCCCTGGAGTACTCGGCGCAGGGCATCCGCACCCTGGCAGTCGGCCCGGCTTTTATCCAAACGCCGCTGCTGACGGAAAACCTGACAGAAGAACAGCTGGGCCAGCTGCAACAGCTGCACCCCATCGGCAGGCTGGGCGAATCCAAAGAGGTCGCCGAACTCGTGCTTTGGCTGAGCTCGGATAAAGCCTCCTTCATGAGTGGAGCGTACGTGCCGATTGACGGGGGGTACTTATCCAGGTAGCGCCCGGAACAATGAACAATCTTAGAACTTGATTCAACGCGTAAGTGTTAGTACCTTTAACACCAAGCATATACAAATTTTTGGCATTATGATCAAAGTCGCCGATAGCGCAAAAGAAAGAATCAAAGCCATTCGCGAAAACGAAGGCTATGGATCGGACTACTTCGTTCGGGTTTGGGTAACGAGCGGAGGCTGCTCTGGCTTGACGTATCAGCTGGAGTTCTCCAACGAAGCCAAAGAGGACGATCAGGTATTCGAGGACAATGGAGAAAAAGTCGTCACAGACCTCAGGAGCTTCATCTATCTTTGCAATACCACCCTTGAGTTCTCCGGCGGATTGAATGGCGCTGGCTTTTCCTTTAACAACCCTAATGCTTCCCGCACCTGCGCGTGCGGAGAGAGCTTTGCTGTCTAGCATCCCCACACTCCCAAAAACTCCAGCGAGCAGCTTGCCCGTTGGAGTTTTTCACCAGCTTTAAACCAATCCTCCGGCGAACTATGGAAGCAGACCACCCTCCATCAGGCAGTTCTTACAAGCCCGCCCATACGGGCATTGTATACAACCCCCTTAACTGACCGAGGCTATGCTGCGCATTGGATTTGACGCCAAACAGTTGTTCAACAACTTCACCGGGCCGGGTAACTACAGCCGTACGCTGCTCGCCAATCTGGCGGAGTACTATCCCGACATTGCTTATTTCCTCTATACGCCCACCATCACGCAAAACGAAGAGACGCGCTTCTTCCTCAACAGCCCAATGTACAGCGTGCACAAGCCCAAACATGGCGGCAGCCTGCTGTGGCGCAATTTCGGCATCAAACGGGAGCTGCGCCGGCACAAAGTGCAGCTCTTCCACGGCCTGCGGCACGAATTGCCAGTCGGGCTGGGGCATATGTTCATCAAAACCATGGTAACCGTACACGACCTCAGCCACCGGCGGTTTCCCCAACATTATTCGCTCATGCAGCGGCAGCTTAGGGAGATTCGCACCCGCCACTCCTGCGAACAAGCCGACCATATCGTTGCCATCAGCAAGCACACCAAACGGGAGCTTATTCACTTTTATGGCTTGCCGCCGGAAAAGATATCAGTGATTTATCAATCCTGCCACGAACGCTACATGCACGAAAAACCCAACAAGACGAAACAAGCCGTCCGCAAACGGTACGAGCTGCCAGAGCAATACATGCTGAGCGTTGGCTCCGTCCACCAACGTAAGAACCTGCTGGGAGCAATCAAGGCCTTAGCCAGCTTACCCGAGAGCTTGCGCCTTCCGCTCGTGGTGGTAGGCCGCGGCGGCAACTACCGCCGGGCAGTACAGCACTACATCCGACAACACCACCTGTCTCCTTGGGTAAAATTCCTTAAAGTCGAATTCGAAGACCTGCCCGCGGTTTACCAATGTGCTTCGCTTTTCCTTTATCCCTCCCTCTACGAAGGCTTCGGCATTCCGATCCTGGAAGCGCTCTTCAGTAAAATACCGGTGCTGACCTCCAACACCTCTTCGCTGCCCGAAGCAGGAGGCCCGGGCACCCATTTGGTAGACCCCCATTCCACGGAGGACATCGCTGCGGGCATCACCAAAATACTGGAAGACACGGCATACCAACAGCAGCTTGTCCAAAAAGGGTACCAGCACGCCCAGCAGTTCCTCGGCAGGCCGCTTACCGAACAAATGATGAAACTCTACCAGCAAGTCATTGGAGAGGAATACATCTTACCGGAAACAATCACCTGAGGGAGCTGCCGGCTTATACCGCATGCTTGAGCTTGTCCATATCGCGTACCAGCATACGCTTGCGGTTGAAGGTGATGATGTTCTCGTTGCGCAGCTCATTGAGCACCGTGGTAACGGTCTGCCGGGACGTAGCCGTCAGATTGGCAATTTCCTGATGGGTCAGAAACTTGCGCACCAGCATCTCGTAGCCCACACGCTGGCCCTTCTTCTCCGCCAGCTCGTGCAGAAACTCGATAATGCGCGTCCGGGAGTCTTTGAATACCAGCGATTGCAGGCGCTGCTCCATTTCCAGCATTCGCGACCCCATGACTTTCATCAAAAAGAGGGTTAGTGCGTTGTACTCCCGCATCATGCCCTTCATGTCTTCTACGCTCATGATACAGACGTGGGTATCCTCCATAGCGTAGGCAAAGTCGTGGCGGGAAGATTCGCCGATGATGGACAACTCGCCGAACACCTCGCCGGGGCCGAGAATAGCCTTGGTGACCTCCTTGCCCTGATCGCTGTAGGTGCCGATTTTCACCCGCCCATCGGTGAGAAAGAAAATCTTATCCGCGTACTCATCGGGCAAATAAATATAGCTGCCTTTGTCGTAGTCTTTCTGCGTGTGCTCTTCCAGCATCCCCTTGCTCACCTTTTTGGGGCAAAAGATGCCGGACACATCAATGTTTTCCAGGTACCAAAGCGATTGATCATTCATCAGGGGCGTGTTTTAATTCAACAAATCAACATTCTCAGCCCTTCGGGGTTGTCTTCCTGAAAATTAACCAAATCTAACTGTCCCAGGGATAACAAATGGGGGCTTTTTGGGAGCTCGGCTTGCAATGAAGCCCCTGCATAATGCGTCATATCTTTTTCTACCATGCCAGCTTTGCGGAGACGCTGAGGGTTCTTCCCAGCAGCTGCAGCTCGTTGCCCAATACAGCGGTTCGCCGAATTCCAATCTCTGGGGTAGGGTCCAGCCCAAAAAGTTGCTGCCGGTACAGCGTATTGGAGCGGTCAAAGACATTATAGACGGATATCCCCAGCTTGAGCTCCATACGCTCCAATTCCAATTGGTAAGCCAGGCTAAGATCAAGCCGGTGGTAATCGTTGATGCGCTGGTACAAACCCGGATCCGCTTCTCTGCGGTCCCGGACAAAGGAAGCCCGGGAAAAGTCGAAGAAAGGAGCACCACTCGCGAATGCGTAAGTGCCGCTGAAGGACCAGGCTCCCCGCTGGTACAGCCCGTTCCACTGCAATTGGTGCGGCCGGTCATCCTGAGCGGGAAATAGTTCGTTCTGGAAAGCCAGGGGGTAGCGCTGCAAAGAACGGCTTAGGGTGTAAGAAAGCCAGTTGGAAAAGTGCTGCCCCTCTTGCTGCAGGAGCAGTTCCATACCATAAGCGTAGCCATCCCCGCGGAAAATCCGAAATTCCTGGCTCTGTGGCCGTGGGTCTCCAGAGCTGCCGAGCCCGCCGAGGAGCGGGGCTTGCTGTAAATGCCCCTCGGTATGCTTGTAGAACAAGTCCAGCCCCAGCTTAAAAGCCCCCCGGGCAAAGCTGCTGCCCAGCGTCGCCTGATTGGCGTGCGCCACCGGGATCAAGCGCTCATCGGCCATTGTCCATACCGCGACGCTGCGCCCAAAGCGGTTTTCGTAGTAGTAGCGGCGCAGGAACTGATGATAGCGGCTAAGCGAAAAGCGGAGCGACGAGCGCGGCCCCAGAGGCAGGGTGGCGCGGAGCCGGGGAGATAAATGCACCGACTTTGAGCCGTCGTAGTAGGTGGCGTGCAGCGCCCAGCTCCAGTGCAGAACGTCCGTAGTATAAGTGCCCGCAGCGAAAAGCGCGTGCTGACGGGCGCGGAGCTGACGGTCCAGCAGTACCTCCTCGTCGTTGAGCAACTGAAGGCCGGTTGCTTCCTGGCTGAAGCGGTACCCTAGCTGGTAGGTTTGTGAACTGTCGGGCGACCAATCATTCACCCATTTCGCGTGCAAGCCCCGCAGCTCATTGTCCCGCAGGTTGTCGGTCTCGAATACCCCGGCATCCTCATTGGGCCGGCGGCGGCTGAGGCGGGTCTGGGTGTATTCGGACTCCTCGTAACCACTGTAGCACAGCTCTAGCCGGCTGTCCCAAGCCTCGTTCCAGCTGTGGTAAAGCCGGAAGCCCGCTGCTTCGTTTTGCCATTCTGCCCGCTCAGCAGCCGCATTTTCATTGATTACTACCCTGCCGTCAATCAACTGCCGGAAGGGGTAAGAATACTGATAATCATAGGCATCAAAACTGCGAAAAGCATTCACTTCCAGCCGTGTAGCATCGCCGAGCTGCCAGCGGTACTTCAGAAAACCATCGTAGAACCGAAAGTCGGGCCGTATCCGGACCAGGCGGTCCCGCAGCGGCAGATCCATAGCGAAGTCCGGCTCTTCCAACTGCTGCTGGAAGGCGCCGAATAGCGGAGAATCTCCCAAATTGCTGTGGGTGAACCGGCCGCCGGCCAGCAGGCTCATACTTTCTCCTATCGGAACATCCACCTGAGCGCTGCCGGTTAGATTGCTCAGGCTCACCTGGCCCTCGGCCTGCTCCGGCGCTGCAGCGGGAGCGTGTATCTCGACGATGCTGGAGGTACGGCCTCCGTACTCGGCGGGAAAACTGTTGCGGTAAAGCTGAATATCTTCCACCAGGGCGCCATCCACAGCGCTGAAGATGCCAAAGAAGTGATCGAGCTCGTAGAGTATCAAACCATCCCAGACCATAAGGTTTTCCTCCGGCCTGCCGCCGCGGACCTGCAGCCCTGCATTGAAATCATTGTGGGCCGCTACCCCCGGCAGCCATTGGAGTTGCCGCAGCGGGTCCGTTTGCCCGCCTAAGCCAGGCAGTTGCGCAGATGGGCGTATACGGGTGGATTGCAGTTTATCGTCGGTGGACAATCGGGGAAAGCGCTCTAGAACCAATACTTCCGGCACCTCCACCGCCGAGGGTTGCAATGCCAGTGTCAAGTCTGCCGCTACGGCTGCTTCTACTTGAAAGCTTTGGCTGTGGTAGCCAATATGGCGGGCTCGCAGGTAAACAGCATTGAGCGTATCCGGCAGCCGCAGTTCAAACCGGCCGTTTTCATCGGCGCAGCTGCCGATAGCATGGCCTGCCCATTGTACGCTTGCGAAAGGCAGCGGTGCTCCCGTCTCCGCATCCCGGATTTGCCCGCTGAGGCGAAATCGGCCGGTGGAGGCGGGCGGCGCAGCTGAGCGGGGGCGGATCAGGATTTTGTTTTCGCCTACGGTCAAGTAGTCAAGCGCCGCGGCTTCCAGCACCTGGAATAAGGCGGAGACAGCCGTTTCTTCCCGCAGCTGCAGGGAGACGTTCTTTCCCCGTACGATTTCGTCATCGTAAGCCAGCCGCAAGCCATATTTTTGCTCAAAACGTTCAAAGACATCCCGTAGAGGCGTACGCTCAAAGGCCTCCGTGACCAATGCAGATTGGGCGGAAAGCCAAAAGCTGCTCAGCAGCAGAAGGGCGCAGAGGCAGGTGGTGCGGTAGGGCATACATTCACTTTATAATCACGCTTTCTTCCTCTTCCTGTATTTCGTATTCCAACTTCATCGGCCAGCAAACGGCCTGCAAAGCTTCGGGCAGGGTGCCACTTTCAAAAAAGCCGGTGTACCGACGCTCGGCAACCGCCGGCGGATAATCGACCTGATAGCCAAATTGCCGCTCTAGCTCCGCAAAAACTTCCCGCAATGGCACCGACTCAAAGTGGTGTACGCCGGTGCGCCAAGCGGCTGCTTTTTCTCCTTCGAAAAGTTCAGTAGCCAGGCGGCCGTTCTGCAGCCGGCTACCCTGGCCAGGCAGCAGCACGGTATCCTGGCCTGCATAGCGTACGCGCACTTTACCAGTGAAGCAGTGCACGGCGAAAGCCCGGGGGCGAGCCTCTACATTAAAGCTGGTGCCCAGCACTTCCACGCTGCCGTAATCGGTATTCACCAAAAAACGCGCTCCTTCCTTTACTTCAAAAAAGGCTTCTCCGGCCAGGTCCACTGCCCGCCGGTTGCGCCATTCCTCTCGTTTGTAGGAAAGCTGCGTAGCAGCGTTGAGGGTGACCCTTGAGCCGTCGGGCAACTTGTACTCTTCTCTTTCGCCCGCCTGAGTGGCCAATTGTTCCGGCCCAGCGGCATTTTGCCAAAGCCACCAGCCGGCAAGCACTAGCAAGGCTACGGATGCCGCCGCGCTCAGCCAAGCCGCCGGGCGTTTCCAAAGCGGTACTACCCGGGCTTCCACATCCTCCGCCTCCCGAGTGGACTGCTCGATATTAGCCCACATCCGCTCCCTTTGCTCGCTGCTCGGGCGCGCTTCCGCAAAGTCGATGGCCTGCACGAGCTGCCTGGCGGCGGCCAGCTTAGCTTCCTGCTCCGGGTGCTCAGCCAGCCATTCGCGCCAGGCTTGTGCGCCTTCCCCCCGCTTTACCCAGGCGATGAAGGGCTGCTCCTGCGCCAATGCCTCGGCATCGTATGTTAAGTAATCTGGTTTCATGACTTTTATGCTTGTGGTCGCTGGGCTTGGCAGGTTTTAGGAGACTTGCCAGGCGTGCTCCCGCTATTTATCGTCGAAATAATTCGTCCAGCAGCGCTTCCCGGGTAGCCGGCCGGTAGCTGTCCCGGCAACGCCCCTCGCCGCTCTGCATGATGCTGAGGCAAAAACCTTTTTCATCCGCTTCGTCCAAATGGCCGCGGCCCAGGTAGCAGTGCCCCAATTCATGGAATACCAAAAACTCCCGCTCGAGCTCGCTGCGCTGCTCCCAGCTCTGCAGATTGATGTAAATGACCTGGGCACCAGAGGAAAAACTCGTACACTTCCCCGCCGTCTGGCCTTCCAATGTAGAAGAAAATGCTGCCCCAATATCCTGTGCCGCCAAGTCAATAGACAATCCTCGCTTGCTCCCCTCTTGCTCAAAGGCTTCGAAGTAGCGAGCAATAGCTTCTTCCATCGGCAGCTCCAGGCTGCTTGGTTCTTTATCACAAGCCATCAACAGAGCGAAAGCAAGGCTGATGGCCGAAAGTCGGTACAAGCGGTATAGGTTGACATGCATGATCACTGCTTTTTTGGGTGGAGCACAGACGGGCTGCTCTGTTGCTCAGGCTGTCGATGCTCCGGGTATCTATTTTATACATAAGACAGGTACCTTCGCTTTTGTACTCATAATAAGGAGTAAAAAATAAGCAGCCACCCAACAACGGACTGCATTACCTTGCGCAGGGCTTTCAAGCCAGCTGATGCAGTATTGCGCACCGATTGGTAGTTGATCCCTATTACCTCCGCGATGTCTTTGTAGTCGAGCCCCTGGAAATATTTCAGGTATAGGATTTCTCGTTGCCGGGCGCTGAGCTGCTGCAGGGCTTGCTGCAGCCGCTGCTGGGCCTCGGCCGTCTGCTCCTCGGCGATGAGCTGGCTTTCGGCCGCCTCGGTTTCGGCTTCCGGGGGCTGTTCCTCTTCCCACGACAGGGTTTGCTGATCGCGTTTTTGTGACAAGCGCACGATTTTGCGACGCAACGACACCAGTAGATAGGGCCGTATGGCATCGGTTGCCCCGAGGCTCTCCCGCCGCTTCCACATCTCGATGAAAAGTTCTTGAATGGCATCCTCCACCAAGGGCACATTATCCGTCAGCTGGCGGCCGTAACGGTACAGGGCGTCTACCTCGCGCCGGTAGATGCGTTCCAAGGCCAGTTTATAGCCGGATCGGAGTTGTTGCCAGAGTTGTGCGTCTTCCATGGTGCCGGTAAGATAGGAAAAACTGAAAAATACAAGCCCTTGTAGCTAGGACGAGATGACGAAGCGGCCCATCAAGCAGCTCCCGCCGCTCTGCAACCTTGGGGTTGCCGCGTTTATCCAGCCGTTTTCACACTAAATAGTATGGCGGTGCCTTGCCAGGGTATGCGGATCGTCAGGATATTGACAATTGCCTAAGGGGTCGCGCAACAATAACTTACCGATTTAGACTCGTTTTTTTGCAC
>CAYNIT010000063.1:0-18605 GCA_964397205.1 uncultured Phaeodactylibacter sp.
GAAGCCTGGAAAGAATTTGCTGAATCTTGCGCAAAATAAGATCAACGAGCTTGCCGCCAGTGCCTACAAGCAGCGCATTATTGATTTTTAGCGATGTAATGCCGACAAATGGGGCACCCTTCCCGTCCAAAATGGGCCTCATCCGTTCCAGCAAAGGCTTCTCTGAATCGTCTATGCAGGACAGGTCCGGGCAAATGCCGGAAATGACATTAAAGGCAAAGTTGCTGGAATAGTGATCGGAATCCGCTTTTGCCATAGGGCTGTAGGGGTGGAAATAGCGGGTGGCTAAGCTAAAATCATCTACCAGAGCAAAAACGGCGATGTCAAAGCTTCCAAATAACCCGTAGGCCTTCGGCCGGTAAAGCATTTGGTCGAATTCCTTTTCCGCCTGAGTTCCAGTGTTCTGCAAGCAGGCCGCTCGAACCTGATCCCGGTGTGCCTTGAAAATACGATTTACATCTCGCTCCAGAAATTGCTCCTCCTTGCCAAATGGCATAGTCATCAAGCCGATGAACAAGCCACAGTCTTCCGTTTTGTACATTTAGTAGTCGCTTCTTGTGGTATGTATTATCGCTTAGAGAGTGGAAAATTACTAATATATTTTTACAATCGGCAATCAGCGCGCTGCCATTGAACTTTACCGCTAAACCCGGAGCGAAGAGGGTTGGATGTTCACATAACACAAGAGTGTATTCTTTAGCTTTGGCACAGATATGCTGAGCCGTTTGTGTTATTGCGCAAGCATCTCTAAACTCATCGCTTTCATCCACAAGCTTTTTCCAAAAATAAGAAAATCCCAACGCCTTCCTACCCCAGCTTGCTCAGCAAGCCAGCAGAACCGGCAAGCTGGCCTCTGGAGCCATTGCTGCTGACAGAAGCTTGGCGCTCTGCCGGAGGCTGCTTTTCTTGCGGCACCCCCCGCTTCCTCTTCCCACCACTCCTCAAATAAGGGAGCGCTGTCGGTAAACTTGCGGATTTCAGCCCGCCACTGGTACTTCAGCGAAGTAGGGCAGACGATGAAGACGGAGCTGATGCCCAGTTCGCGGCGGTACAGCTCAAAGGATCCACCATGTAGTGATCCTTCGGATTACACAAGCCCGTCGTATTGAAAAATCGCTTCATTGAAGTAAAGTTAAGCAATATCCAACAGCCTCACGCATTCGCGCCACTCACTATCGAGGCCTTTCAGAAACTGGAAAGCAGTTAGGGTATTTTATTTACCTTTGTATTTGATCAAAATGCCCGAAGATGAAATTGAAGTTGATGCTGGCCCTGCTGTTGGGCCTTACCCTGGCCGCCTGCAGCAAAGATACCGACGAGCGCACCGATGAGGAAAAAATCCTCGACTATTTAACGGAAAACAACCTGACTGCCGACCGTCATGACTCCGGCCTGTATTACAATATTGAGGAAGCCGGCTCCAACGCCCAGCCCACCCTTAGCGACTCCGTGACGGTGCGCTACAAAGGGTCGCTGCTCGATGGGCAGGTCTTTGATCAGACAGAAGGCAACTCTACCGTTACTTTCCCTCTAGAAAATCTTATCCCCGCCTGGCAGATCGGTATTCCGCTGATTGGGAAGGGGGGAGCAATCACCTTGTATTGCCCTTCCAACTTGGGTTACGGCAACCGGTCCGTGGGTAGCATTCCTGCCGGATCGGTGCTGATCTTTGAGATTGATTTGGTGGATTTTCAGTAGCGTTTCGACCAGGCAGCCTAGTACACTGTGTACTAGAGCTATATACACACTGCAAGCCTGGTGGCGACTTTGAAGCCGCGGCCTGACTGCACCTCCTCCGGCCGCGATTCCCAAATCGCCGCCGCAGTCAACAGCAGGCGCAGCATCAAAGATCAAAGCCAAGACTTACAATTTCTTAATGAATATCTTGCAATTTCAAAGCACAAGCTTACCTTGACGGTAAATACACTAGGGTGAACCTCATAAAACGTAGCATAAGCAAGCCCATTAAAAGCTTATTAAGCCAATATCCCATCTTGGCTATCACCGCCCCCCGGCAACCGGGAAAGGGGCTACCTTGCTGAAGGAAGTATTTACCGACTACCGCTATGTTTCACGGGAGAACACAGATAAGCGGGCATTCGCCAATGAAGCCCCATTGGGGTTTCTGGAAAAGTACGATGCGCAGGTCATTTTTGATGAAGTGCAGCGCAGCCCGGGCTTATTCCCTTACCTGCAGACGATGGTAGACGAAAGCGGGCAGATGGGGCAGTTTATTCTATCGGGCTCCCAGAACTTTCGCCTGCTGGAAGGGGTAGCTGCTTGAGGTGGAGCCTCATAAAAATAAAAAAAGCTGAGCCGCCCAAAGCAGGGCAACCCAGCACGACATGAAACACTTTTATCTTGCTTTACTATTTTATTCCGCCAGAATCATCATCCGCTTGGTGGCGAAGTGTTGGCCAGCCCGCAGGCTGTACTGCAACACGCCCCCCGCGGACATAGCGGGTAGCTCACGATGAGACAAGGTAACGGCATTGTATCCCCTCACGCCTTGCAGCTCTATCACTTTCACCACCTTGCCGGCAATATCGCTTATGATCAGCTGTACGGGCCCCGGCTCCGGGAGGTCGAAGCTGATTTGCGTTTCTCCGCGGAAAGGGTTGGGTTGGTTCTGATGCAGTTCGAAGCCAGTGTCCGCTGTTTGCGCTGCATGCTGGGCATCAAAGGCAAGCGCTACGTCCAAGCGGCCGCCATCTGCCGCGTAGGCCTCAGCTGGCGTCACTCGGGAGCCAAAGGCAAGTACATGGCTCAGGTAGGTGGGCTCCTTAGCTTCCAACACCAGCGTGAACAGCTCTTCCTCTTCCGCTGATTCCTGGCCCGGTTCTTCATGCCAGCTCATGGTGATGTACCCCTCGTCCAGGAAGGCGAAGCCGAAGTGCTTTGCTGCCATCCGTCCGGGGAAGATGTCTACCAGGCTAACTGCCTCCTGATCGAACCTCATCGTACCCTGGTAGCCCAGAAGCTGATCCATCTCTGCTCTACCGCCGACTATGCTGATCCGGTACTGCTCGCCTTTTTTTAGTAAGCGATCTTGCGCCCGGAGATGGAAGGTGCCGTCGTAGCTTCGGGTTTCCAACCCTGTGAGGTTGCTGGCTTGCGCGTTCAGGCTGAGGTCGCCTACCTTTATGGCGACAAAATCTGCGTTGGACACGCCATTAGCCGGCAAATTATTCAGGTTCATGATTTCCGGAAATTCTTCTTCCCAGGGATCGGCAGGGTTGGGGAAGACGTAGTTGGCATCGATGAACCTCCAGCTTGTATTATCTGCCAATTCCAGGGCATTGCCCAGAATCAGCTTGCGCAGGGCAATCATATCCAGTGTAGTAACCGAGCCGGAGCGGTTGATATCGGCTGCGATGATTTTGTAGGGGCTATCCAGGGCCGCTACCCCGAGGATGTGCTTGCTCATGAGGATCATATCGTAGGTAGAAATGCCATTCAAGTCATCTCCATCTCGCATGGGCGTGAGGGTGTAGTCCTGCCCCGGGCTGAGCCCGTCGAAGCTGAAGGAGCCATCCGGGCCAGTGACCATCCAATCTCCCATGCTGCCACTGAGGCTGACTTCTACTTCCTCTACCTGTGCACCCGTTTCGGTTTCGATCAGGCCAGCGGTGGTGGCGGTTGGGACGAATTCGCCCGTGCAGACCCCATCGTTGTCCTGTACGAAAAGGAAAGTTTCACAGGTACTGCGGTTGCCCAGCGTATCCCAGGTGTGCACTTCTACCTCTACCAGGCCAGTATCCGCGCAGCTAAAGTAAATGCCGGTGCTGTCTATATCAACTGGATCGCCGATGCGGTTGATGGAGTAGGTCAGCTCACCGGAGCAATCAAATGGGTTGCCAATGATGAAGTCATCTGCCCACACATCGCCGATACCGCCATCAATGGTGCCATCTCCGTCGGCGTCGTGAGGGTCCAGCTCTACCGCGATGCCATTGAGGCAGGGCGGAGATGGGGCAGCACAGTCTGCCACTTCGAAGGGCAACAGATAGCTGGATTCATTGCCGCAGCCATCCCGCAGCTCTACGATAAACCGGTGATTGCCAATGGGGTAGTCTCCTGTAATTTCGTAATCGGGGTAATTCTCTGTCACCAAGCCAGCTGCACTGAGGTCATCATCGGGGAAGCCATCGGCGAAGGCATCAAGGGAGACTTGCACTTCCAGGCCTTCGGGTTCGCTGAGGGTAGTGCCCGGCAGGCAGGATTCCTCTACGGTGAAGGTGTAGGAAACAGCTGCCTCGCAGGCCTCATTATCGGTGCTGCAGTAGGGGGCCGGCTGCTCGAAGCTCAGCTGCGGCGCTAAGTCATCCACCACTTCGATGCGCTGAAGGTACTGGTAATAACCGCCCTCGTAGTCCGCCTTCTGCCAGTAGTCGTCGAAGCCCTGGCAAAGGTTCTCAGAGGCGGTAGGCACGTTGTTGTTCTCGGATTCGTCCTGATCCCGATCGATGTAGGTGTAGCCGTCGGGCCGGTGCAGCACCCAGACTGCCTCCTCGCCCATTTGCAGGTCGCAGTCCACATCCCTGCCTACGACGAAGGGGTCGCTTACCCCATCGTACTGGCACCAGTTGATGACTTTCCAGGTTCGTTCTACGATCTGGCAAGTCTCTCCGCTGGCATCAAACACTTCGTCCTCAAAGTTGACCGCCAGCAGATCGCAGCCGATGGTATTATAGAAAACAGAATCAGCATTGCCCTGCGAGCAGATCAGCTCAGCATCCGCCGGGAAACGGATCTCAAAATTGTGGGACTCCTCAATGGTGATCAGTTGCTGGCAGGTGTTAATGCTTTGGTTGCCGAAGTCATCCGTAGCCCGGAAGCGCCGCATGATTGACCCTGCTCCGCACTCCAATTCAACGATGGGGGACAACTCCTCCACGGTGGCCGCGCAGTTGTCCGTAGCCTCAGGTGCACCGAATAAGGCTTCCAGTTGATCGAGGTCCGCTCCGTCAAAGCCGGCTGGCAGATCAGCGCAGGTGATGCTTATGCTCTCCGGTGCCTGGCAGGTGGGCCGTATTTTTTCCTCGGGCACGATCTGTGTCATGCATCCATTGGTGTTGCCGGCCTCATCCACTACTCTCAATTCTACCATGATGGTCTGGCCGACATCGCAGCAGTTGAATTCTATGAATTCCCCCCAATCGGAAAGGCCGCTTCCGCAGCTGCCGCTATCAGCATCATACTGCCCCCGGCGGATTTCTAGGCGCTCAATGCCGCAGTTGTCCCAGGAGCCATCGTCCAAATCTTTGGCGAATAAACGGCCGTAGTCTGAACCCCCCAGTGAAATGACGGGTGCATTATCGCAAACGGCTACCGGCTCAGCACGGTCTTCCACCCGCATAGGGAAAAAAGCGGTCGTCTTGTTATTGCAGTCGTCCCGCAGATCGTAGCGCAGCAGGTAGTTGCCGACTGGTACGCCAGTCACCATGCGGTTAGGGGCGTTCCAGGCCAGTTCCCGGACTATTGCGGTATCCGTGCTTACTTCTGTCAACTGGCCGTTCTCATCGAAGGTGCTGTCCGGCACTTCCTCCAGAATTTGGGTTTCTACCCGCCAGCTGGAGCAATTGTCCTGCACCTCTGGAAGCGGCACCTCAAAATTCGCGCTGCAGCTGGAAGGAACGGTGAAGAAAACTGGCGTGTCGGGCTGGCCGTCTGCGTTGTTGTCGATATCAGGCGCAGTGACGATTGGTGCGGAGAAATCCCCCACCTTCACCGTTTGCTGGAAATTGAGGTTATTAGACGGATGGCACCAGTCAATGATGGTCCAAGTCCGGGTAAATTTGTAGGAGCCGCTGCAGGTGTTGGCGCGAGGGCCATCGCTGAATGCGGCACCCAGGTTGCAGTGAAGCACTGAAAGCTCTACCGGGCCATTCACGGTATTGACAAACGGGTACCCCGTTACTTCGGCAGCGGGATTGCCATTCGCTGTGCTAGCGTAGGCCTCATCACAGGAGACTTGAGCAATAGCGGGCGGGAAATTGACGGCCTCCGCGGCGAGGGCGGGGCGAAGCTGGATTTCCTGTACGCCCGATACCGCATTGCCAGCACTATCCGTGGCTGTGAAGCTGCGTTCGATCACGGTCGGGCCGCAGTCGCCGTTCTCCTCGTAGGCATCTTCGATCGTGACTGCCACTGCTCCGCAGTTGTCTGCAGCCTCTGCGCAACCCGTAATGCTTTGGCTGGAGGGCTGGTTGAGCAGTGCCCCGAGGTCGCTGCACCGCAGGGGCAGAGTGTAGCTCGCCGCTACCGTTTCAAATGCTGTGAAATCCGTACCGCCGGCAGTGTCCGCTTCGGCAAATGTGCCGACAGCTCCATCCCCCCAGCTGTGTACCAGGTACTCGTAGTCTCCGGTTGCAGCTTCGGCTTCCGTTGTGGTCAGGAGGTAGTAAGGCACCGATTGCTCCAGGCGCAGGCTGAGCACCGGCACGGGCCCATCGACAAACTGGTCAGCGGGAAAAGTATCTGCCGCGATGAGGTTGCCGCAGGCGCTTAGGGGGCTGAAGGCATCCCGGAACAGGGCTACGCCCCCCCGGCTGCCAGCAAAACCCTTGGCCGCCAGCAGCGTGTAGTAGCCAGTTTCTTCGACCTGCAGCGGCTGTACTTCGTAAAAGCGCTCCCCGTCTCCCGGCAATAGATCGAGCAAGCAAACATAGATCGCCGGCGAAAGGGCAGCATCCTCGGCATCAATGGTGCCGCTCAAGCTGTAAGCGCTGTCTACGCTGACTGTTCCCTCATCGGTATCAGCGGGTATAAATAGTATAGGGTCGCGCTTATCCATGCCTTTGACATAGCCCCAGCAAGGCTCAAAGCCGGATGTTTCTTCTACCCCGGGTGCAAGCTCTACTTCGTAAACGAAAGTACCGTGGCCGTCGAGTATACTTTCGTTCTGAGGCTTGTTGTCCTCGATGTGGATCAGAAAGTCTTCTTCGCTTAAGCAACCGAAAGTGCCCTCCAGCAGCATATCGATGTTGATCTCCCGATTGCAGTTCTCATTCAAAGTAATATTGATCTGATCATTGCACACCAAGCTTGTTGGCTGCGGTTCTGGCTGGAACAAATTGATACTGAAGTTTTCTACCTGTTCGTTGCCTGCCTCATCGCTGGACTGAAGGGTAACGGTATACTGGCCCGGGCTCAGATTGAGGCAATAGGTTGCCCCCTGCAGATTGGACACAGGCAGGAGGTTGCCATCTGCATCCGTCACCAGCACATTCAGGGGCGCATCCGGGCTGCAGTTGTCCGTAGCATAGGCCTGAAAGCAAACTTGTTCTTCGCTCTCCGCACAAGCCGCAAGGGTTTTGTGGATATCCTGCTTGGGGTGAATGATCATCGGCGGGGTATCGTCTGCTTCATCCGTTACGCTCAGGGTAGCCGAAGCAGCCGTTGAATTGCCCGCTCCATCGGTGTAGAGCACCTCCAACTCAGCACCGTCTTCCTCCCCGCTAAGCAGGAGTTGATATACAAATTGGCCGGATGAGGAAAGCTCCGGTGAAAAAGCGAGCGGTGCCCCGTTGAGGTTGACCACCAACTCACTAGTGTCTATAGGCGAATCGCAATCATCCGTCAGGCTGATGTTTAGATCAACGGGCAGGGTATCCATACAAGCCGGCAGCATAAAGTTCAGGTTGCCGGGCATTGCAATAGAAGCTGGCTGGTCCTCTTCTTGGTTTACAACGATCAAGGCGTTTTGCACTTCCGTGCCTTTGTAGCTCAGGCTAATGCCGTAAGTCCCTTCAGACAAAGTACCGGTAAGTTCAAAATAGGCGTAGCCAGCTTGTACGCTGGTGTAGGTGACATCCAGGGGGGCACCCTCTACTGCTATCTGAGACGCGACATTATCCCCTGGGCTGATATTGCAATCCATGATATTCCCCGAAAAAAGGACGAAGGCTTCTGCCTCGCAGGGGGAGATGGTGTAATCTGTATTTCCACTTATATCCACGATGGGTGCCGGGCTATCTCCCTGCTCTACCGTGATGTCAAAGGAATAGGTAGAAGTATTGCCGTAGTCGTCGGCTGCTTCGTAAACAACGGTATAGGTACCAGCCGTCAGGTTGCTTCCTGAGGCAGGGCCCGCAATTTGGTTCAGGCTGGGCTCCAAATCACAGTTATCGTTCACCGAAACACTCCAGTTTACAGGCGTGTCGGAATCGCAGGAAGGGGTCTCGACCAGCATATCGGTGGGCCCTTGAATGACGGGTGCCCGGAGGTCAGGGACCTCAATGATGTATTCCTTTACTGTGGCATTGCCGTCGGCATCTTCACTGCTTATGGTGAGCAGGTTGGTGCCCGTGGCGGCGTAGATTTCCAGTGCGTAGGAAGTGCCGTTAAAGATCAATTCTGCGCTGCCGCCCGGAGTGACCAGGGCATTGCTGCTGAAGGTAGCCACCTCCGCGCTGACGGCTGGCTCCCCGCAATTGTCGGTAGTAGACAGCAGCCAGGTAAGTTGAAAACCGCAGGAACCCTCCGGCGGAGACACAGTCAGGCTATCCGGAGGAGTTGCTCCGGAGGCATCCATGAGGCTGAGCTGCGGGGCTTCGCTGTCGGCCGAAACGATCTGTGCTGCTGTCTTAATGCTGTCTACACAGGAACTGCGGTAGTTGCAGGTATCCGCATCGTTCAGCAGCAAGTTGATGTCGTAATCTCCCACGCTCAGGCCTGTAAACTGCGCGGTATCGCCCGCCATGACGGTAAGCGTGTCGCCAGCAGCGGCAATGTCGAACAAAGCGGAGCAAGTATCGGCCTGCAGTATCACCTCAAAGCTTCCGTCGAAGGCAGAAGGGCAGGAAGCTCCTTCGGTGCTGATGACCGAGAGCGTAGGGGGAGGCAACTGAATAGAGTCGCCCTCGATGGTGCCCTGCGTGGACGTAAGCGTACTGTTGCCGCAGTCCGCTGTCAGGGCAAAGCTGTAGTCTTCGCCCGGGGAAAGCACCCCGGCAAGAACGGTTACGCTGGTATCTCCCGTATTCAGGAAATTGACTACCGTCGCGTTGTTTTGGTCGTCGATCTCAAGGGTATACTGCGTCACTCCCGGCACCGGAGCCCAGCTGAGCTGTACGGCGCCATCGCAATGGTACTGCACCGGATAAAGGGCCGGAGCAGGGCAGTTAACTGCTGGCTCATTACCGAAAGCTTCTGCCGGGGCAAAAGCGCTGATGAGCAGGAACAACAGAGGTGCTAAGGCCACTGCGGCTCGCTGCTTAAGATGTAGCTCGTACTGTCTGGGTTGAAGCTTGTTAGGCGTGTGCATAATTCGTTCTTTTTGGCAATACGGCGACTGGGCTGAACCGGAGCAACTCCGCCCGCCTCGCCAAATCGGTGATCAAAATCTTGTTTTGGAATTTTGTTGTACAAGCAGCGTTCAGTACTGCTTCACCCCAAATGAACCAACAACCGTGCCAAAAACAGATACACGACCCGCAAAAAGGAGGCTAGAGGAAGCACAAGCCTTTGAGTTACAGCCATTTCAACTGAATCAACCCGAGCCGGCTTTTCCCTTTCGCCAGAGGTACAAGATACCAGACAGGCCGATCAAAAAGAGCACCACAGCAATCAGCTGCGCCTGCGTGTACTCCACCCCTAGGGTGGTGTAGACTTCATTGACTCTGATTTTCTCAATAAAGAAACGTTCTACGCCATTGAAGACCAGGTAGACGAAAAACAGCATGCCGGGATAGGCCGCGAGGGGGCGCCGCAATCCCCAGAGTATGCCGCCTATGGCGAAGGCCATCAGGGACTCGTAAACGGATGTCGGATACACTGGCTGCTCCAGGCGCCGACAGTATTCCCACTCGCAGCCTTCTATTGGGACCCCCTCCCGCAGCACGTTATAGGGATAGTCGTAGGACCATAGCCAATCGGGCAGCAACCACCAGCCTGGCGTAGCCGCTGCGTTGACGATGCCCCAGTCTCCATCGCCCGAAAAATGGCAGCCGAGCCGCCCCACTCCGTAGGCGACAATCAGGGCAGGAGCAACTGCATCCAATACCGGCGCAAAGGGGATGCTCTTCCGGCGCAGGTACAGCCAAACGAACAAAAAACCGAAAATCAGGCCACCGTAAATGGCCAGGCCCCCTCCCGACAGCAGTGTGCCGAGCGGGTCTTCCAGCAAAGCTGGGATGTCCTCGACGATAGCAAACACCTTTGCTCCTACTACTCCAGAGACCGCTGCAATCACAGTTATATCGCCAATGCGATCGTGCGGGTATACTTCTTTCTCCACTTTTTTAGGCTTGGGCAAAGCTTGGCGTTTGCCCTTCCAATAGCGGTAGGCTGCAAAAGCCGCTCCTAACAGGAGGCCCGCCGGCCAATGACCGGCAACCGATAATAACACCTCCGCTGCATCCGCTTTCAATGCTTCGAAGTTTTGGTAGGCATACCAACCCTTAAAGCCAATCAGAAACCCCCAGAAACCGCTCGTAGCTATCTCCGCCGCCGAGGAGGGCTTGCCCACCTCTTCCTCCTCCAGCTCGGGCTTAAAGACACCCCGCTTTGCCTTTCTTTTCAGCTCATGGTAGAGTATAAAAGCTGCCGAAAGTATGGCCAGCACCAGAAAAAGCCCGAAGGTTTTGAAAATGGAAAGCCAGTTATCGGCGGGAGTGCCAAACAAGTCATGGAAAATGTAGGAAAGATCGGGGTACATAAGGAGCAAGGAAATTGTTATATCCCAAAGGTAAAATTATCCGCCCACTGCGCTGTTCGTTTTAGCGGGTATTTCATAGCTGATGTTCATATCGCGCAGCACCGCGTCGAGTATGGGGTCTTGCCCCTCCTTGTAACCCTCTTTGAGGTCGTGGCCAAACAGCTTGCCCATCGTGCTCCAGTAGGTAGCCGTCAGGCCATTGCGCAGGTCTTTGATTAGGTAGTACATGGGGATGTCCAATTCGCGCTCGATCATTTTGATGAGGATCATCCCCTGCATCTTGGTCAGCCCCTTTAGAGGATCCATGAATTCTTTTTTGAGGTCCTTATGCAGCTTGCGGATGTAGCGTCGCTGCTGCCGCTTTTTCATGTTTTCGGTAGCGTATTCCACTTCCCGAAAGAGCTTGATGGCCTCTACCGCGTAGGGGTACACAATAGCAGCGTAGCGGCGGTAGCGGCGGTATTTTAGATAGTCTTCCCGGCTCTCAAAGTTGCGCATAGAAGACACAGAAACATCATCAAGGGTAGCCATGATAAGGGTATCCCCGCATTCATCAATCATGTAAGGCAGTAATTTCCCGTTGATGTCCACTGTGCCGCTGTTTTCTTCCTGCGCGTACAGGTAAACGGTGGAAATGGGAAGTATAAGTAAGAGCCAAATGTATTTCATGCTGCTAAATTGTCTGTTGTTCTAACGCTGCACAGGAGCGATATGGTTCTTACAAGTTGTTAAATATTGCAAAATGATGCAAATCCAGGCCTTGGCATTTCCTCTTCCGCTCTTGCGCTGCAACTTTGGGTAGGCTTAACTGCTTTGATTTATTCAAGCAATTTGCCTATATTTACAGCTTATCTCAACATGACAAGCCAGCAGCGCCATGGTCTGTGGTGACAGTACTGGCCCAACACTTACAGGTCATTTGACCGGCATCTCCCGCTTCGTTTCCGCCCGACGGCTACGCCTTACCTGTTATATCAGAGGAAAAGGTAGGACGAGCAGGGATGTGGTAGCAACTTTTTAAGCAGATATTGAACTGCTGTTCCCCCGTATGACGAGCCCAACTGACGGCCTAGTGGGAATGACTCGCCCGTATAGCAGCAGTGGATGAGCCATCTCTCTGGGCTATTCTACTTCGATTACACCAAAGCTTGAGCTGCATGCGAGACCAAATGAAAGGGCGAAACCGCTATTACCTCAAAGGGCGTTCGCAAGGGCTGGGATTTCTACCCAAACCACTTTGCGCCGCCGGAGCAATTGTGCTGCTGCTGCAATTGTCTTTCCTATACGGGCTTCAAGCGCAAGCCCCTGGCCTGGCCACTTACCACTACAGCATCGATGACGGATTGTCCAACCGGAATGTCCAATGCCTGCACCAAGACGAGCAAGGGTTTCTTTGGATTGGCACCAAAAATGGGCTCAACCGCTTCGATGGCTACGAGTTCAAATGGTACAACCGAGAGCAGCAGGGCCTGCAAAGCAATGAGATCAACCACATGCTGGAAGGGCCCCGCGGGCAACTTTGGCTGATTCACTCCGGCTTCTTCTTCCGCCGCCGAGCCAGGAGCATCGATCTCTTTGACCCGGTAATTGAAAAAGCCCTGTCTTTTGAGGACTACTTTGGAAACGAAGCCCCCTTTACCGCCGACCAAATCCTATGCTTCGGGCAACACCCCTCGGGCTCGCTCGCTTTTCTAGTGGAAGGTGGCAAGTTATTCACCTACGATGGACACGAGTTTCAGCAAATGAACTTAGAGCTTGGAGCGTTTCGGAGCGCCGAGCGGCTGCACTGGACCGAAAATGGCTACTTTTGGCTGTCGCTTCGCATGCCCCATAAGAAGAAAGAGGATAGCGACTACAAACTGCTCTGTTTTGACGCGGCAGGCCGTACCGCAGCTCAGTTTTATTTTCCATCCCCCGGCTACCTTTTGCCTTACCAATCTACCGCCGATGGAGGGGTACAACTCCTGGCATTTGATCACGAGCGGCAGCGCAGCAGTTTGTTGGCGTGTTCTCCGAGCGGAGCGAAGAAAGAATTGCCCGCAGGCCGGAGATTGATGGCCCAGTTGGGGCTGGAAAAGCAAAAACCCAACCCGCTCTGGCACTTTATCAGGCGGGAGGGAGCATTCTGGCTGGATGTGGGGAACAGCATCTGGATGGTCCCGGATAAAACCGCTGCCAATGAGGGCCTTCCGGCTAAGATGATCGATATCGCCGACTTGACGGACCTCCACTTCAGCGACAATGGCCAAATTTGGGCAGGTACCTTCTTTGGCGTATACGCCATACGTAGAAACCGGCACTACTTCCGACAGATCCTGCACCGCAGCCCAGGAGCCGAGGCTGCTATGCGCAGCCTCACCTTCGATAAGAAAGGGGCGCTGTGGATGGCAGAAGAAGCCCAGCCCCACCTTTGGCGTTTGCCCGCAGGAGCACGAGAACCGCAGCCATTCAACTTCCTGCCCCCAGATGAGTATCAACTCCCTTTTCCATCTTCTTACTGCTACGCCCTAATCACAACCCGTTCCGGCAAAGTTTGCTATTCCCTGGAAAACCTGATCATTTGGTACGACCCTTCTACCCGGCATTACGAAGTGGCCGAGATTGACAAGCCGGACCGCTCTTGGGGGGTAGTTTGGGCGTTGCAGGAAGATGAAGAAGGCAAAATGTGGTTTGCCACCGACCGAGGAAGCATAGGCTATCTGGAGGACGGCCAAACCAGCTGGCTGCCGCCTCTGGAAGGCACACAGCATACTTACCAATTTATGAGGGATAGCGGCGGAGCAACCTGGTTGGCTACGGACGGGGGCATATTCCGCCTGGACACCAAAGAAAACAAAATTGTTGAGCGCTATAGCCCCGATGGAACAGGCCGTTACCATTTCCCTTTTTCCCCGGTTTACCATATTTACGAAGAAGCAAGCGGAGCGTTTTGGGTGAGCACGGGCGGGCAAGGGCTGGTCTATTGGAAGCGAGGGCAACCTCTGGGGGAGGACCTGAAAGCAAGGGAGGGCGAAGCAGACTCAAAAGACACCATCCGCTACCGGCAGTATACCCGTACCGAAGGCTTGAGCAACAACACCATCTACGCAGCCTACGAAGATGACAATGGCAATCTATGGATGCCCAGCGATTACGGCATCATGCAGTTTGACAAAAAAACAAAGCGGACATCGACTTTCCTGGAGGAAGACGGCATCACCCACTACGAATTCAACCGCCTGTCTCATTGCCGGGGGCCAGATGGCAGCTTGTACTTCGGAGGCCTTAACGGCGTCAACGCTTTCCACCCCAAAGACTTCTCCGAACGGCTACAGCTTGCGGATCCCCCCTTAGTGGTCACGGAATTCCAGCAGTACGATTCCGAAGGGAAGCAAGTAGAAGGCAGTACCCAGCGATTGCTGCAGGATGCTGTCATGATCATCCGCCCCCGCGACCGCTTTTTCCGTATTGAATTCGCCCTGCTTACTTTTCATGAGGTCGATAAAAATTGCTACGCCTATAAAGTGGAAGGCGTAGACAAAGACTGGCACTATCAGCGGGAGAATTCCGTGCGGTTCAGCCGGCTGCCCTACGGAGAGCACCTGCTGCGCATCAGAGGGCAGTCGGCGGATGGGCAATGGTCTTCCAAAGAGCTGTTGCTACAGGTAAATGTGCTCCGTCCGGTATACCTGAAGTGGTGGTTCCTGGGTTTGCTCGCCCTCCTGCTGGCAGCGGTAGTCATCACTTTGATCCGTTGGCGGGTGCTGGCCTACCGGCGCCATGCCAAACGCCTGAGAAAAACGGTGATGGAAAAGACCGCTACCATACGGCAACAAGCCGAAGAACTTAAGCTGCTGGACCAAATGAAGTCGCGCTTTTTCATCAATGTGTCGCACGAGCTGCGCACACCGCTTACCTTGATGCTCGGCCCCATCAGTTCCGTCTTAAAGTCTCCTGACTTGCCCGAAGGCCACCGCCGCATGCTCCGGAAAGCCCAGGAAAGCGGCCAGCAATTGATGCGCCTTGTTGGCTCCATTCTCGACTTATCAAGGCTGGAAGCGGGCAAACTGCCGCTGAAGTATTCAGATACCGTTGTGTTGGCTTTCCTGGAGCAGGCCTTGTCAAGCTTTGAATTCTACGCCCAGCAACGCAGCATCGAACTTGCTCTGGACTACCGGGCTGCTGAAGGCCTTTACTTGCGCCTGGATAAAGCAAAAGCAGAGATCATCCTGAACAACCTTCTGTCTAATGCCCTGAAGTATGTATCGAAAGGAGGAAAGGTCACTCTTCGTGCGGCAGCCGAGGACGGCCATCTGCTCATCGAAGTGGAGGACAACGGAAGGGGTATTCATCCCGAAGACCTGCCGCAGGTGTTTAACCGCTTCTTCCAGTCCCGCCGAAAGGATACCCCGCTCGAGGGCGGCTCCGGCATCGGCCTGGCACTATCTAAGGAGCTAGCTCAACTGATGGGAGGCGACTTGACTGTCAAAAGCCAGCTCGGGCAGGGCTCCGTCTTTAAGCTGGTGTTGCCCCTGGTAGCAGCAGAGGCGCCCACGCCGCCATCAGAGGTGCCCGTGGCTGCTGTAGCCGAAGCGAAAGAAGCGCGATTGGCAAAGGCTGCCAAGTCCGGCCTAGCCTTGGCAAAGGTATTGATCGTTGAAGACCACCATGGCCTTCGGGGCTATCTCAAGCAGATACTGCAAGCTCGGTTCGAGCTGCTGGAGGCAGAAAATGGGCAGGAAGCTCTGGAAATACTGGGGCAACACAAAGATTGCAAATTGGTGATAACCGATATCATGATGCCTGTGATGGATGGTTACGAACTGCTGGAACGGCTAAAGGTGGAGGAGCAATACCGGGAAATCCCCGTCATCGTGCTGACCGCCCGGGAAAAGGAAGAGGATCAGCTGAAAGCCATGCGCCTGGGGGTGGACGATTACCTGCTCAAGCCCTTCGAGGAAGAAGAGCTGCTGGCAAGGATCCATCAACTGCTGGAAAACTTCCAGCAACGCAGGGCTCAACGAGAACGAGAAACCCACCACTGGGATGATGGTAAAAAAACAAGTTCGAGCCCCCAGACGGAAGCCGAAGAGGAGTGGCTCAGAGTAATAGAAAGACTTGCCCTGTCGATGCTGGATGACGAGCGTTTGTCCGTCAACTGGCTGGCGGCACAGACCTATGTCAGCGAACGGCAAGTACAGCGGCGGCTCAAGAAGATGACCGGTTTGACGCCCAGCCGCTTTTTGCGCGAACTTAGGCTGCAAAAGGCCCGCCGGATGCTAGAGACGGGACAAATCAAATCCGTCAAGGAGGCAGCAAGCACGGTGGGCTTCAAGGCGGAAAAGCATTTTTCTAGAATTTTCCGGGAGCGCTTCGGCAAGTACCCTTCGCAGTATTTGTAGAAAAAAGTAGAGGGTGATTGCCTCAAGTCTCTTATTTCAGGGAATAATGTCGGGTTTGCACCCCCTTGTTGTCGGGTTTGTATCCCCTTCGCCTACCTTTCTTTGTAGTATAAAAGCTATTAATTGGATTAGCCGGGCAATCAAGCACCATGTATAGTACTTCAAAAAACCAGATTATCGCAATCCTCCGCCCGCCTAGCTAATTCAGTTAATCTCCTATATTAAGATTAACAGTCAAAGTAAGGGGACTGTTCTTATACCTGATGACCGGCTCTTCCGAGCCGGTCATTTTTATTTAAACAACGAATGCGAATGGAGATGACAGCTTGTTAATTCATGATGAAACCTGTATTAGAAAAACACGCATCTTCCCCGGCAGCTGCCTCAGATAGCTGCCGGGGATTTTTTTGAAAAAGCTGGGCTTTTAGCTCACCCTTTCCCCTTGCCCACCGATAATAGGGGTGAAAGCCAAGATAAATGCCTGATTACAATGACAAAACGGACGAAGCCCTGCGGCAGGCCTGCCTGCGTGGCGACCGGCGTGCGCAGCAGGCTTTGTACCAACGCTACTACGGCAAGCTCTTGGGTATCCCGATGCGGTACACGAGCAGCAAAGAAGAAGCCAACGCTTTGATCAACCAGGCTTTCTTGCAAATCTTTAAAAGCCTGCCCGACTACCGGGAGCAGGGTAGCTTCGCCGGCTGGATGTCTACCATCACCTTCCGGGTGACGATGGACCATCTGCGTATGGAGCAGCGGCACCGGGAGCGCTACAGCTTGGAGGTACCGGAAAATATCAGCTTGGGCAGCAATCTCGATGGGCGACTGGAGGCAGATGATATTTTCAACTGTATTCAAGAATTACCCGATTATCTGCGAGTCGTCTTCAGCTTATACGTGATCGACGGCTACAAGCACCAGGAAATTGCTACCATGATTGGCATACCAGAAGATACGAGCAAGTGGCGGTTGCGCAAGGCGCGGCAGCTGCTGCAAGCGGCCCTGAAATCAGATTATTCAGACAACGATCAAACGGCATGAAAGAGGAAGCACAACAACCGTGGGAAGCAGCAGTGCGCCGGGTGGTCGAGACGCATGAATTTGAGTACGACCCGGCAGCCTGGGCGGGCATGGAGGAGTTGCTGGATCAGGCAGCGCTGCCCTATGTTAAGCCGACAAGCAGTTGGTGGGCTCAGGCCTGGAAGTGGCTGTTGCCGTCTGTTGTGGCGGTGGGGGGGCTGCTTTGGTTTACGTTGCGGCCAGCTTCGGAGCCGCCGTCTATACAAGGGAGTTTCCCGATCACGGTGAGCCGGGCACCTGCCAAGGCTAAGCCTAGCAGTCCTTTACCTACTAATAATAGCGCTGAGCCGATAGTTGCTCCGTATGCAAATATCAGCCCCTTGACAGCACTACCTACCCGCAGTCCACTTTTAGACATACGCCTTCCAGAAATGCCTGAAATGACAAACGTTATTCCACCTGCACTAGAGCCACTGCCGAGCTTACCGCTACCCAATAAATTGGTTTCAAATACTGCTAAAGTGGACGCTTTGAAAATGGACTTTAAGCAAAAGCGAAACCGCAAATCTTTATTCCCGGATGTAATAGAAAACTATTGAGCTATGTCAACAGCTTGTACCATAAAAACCTACTCAGCCCTGCTCATGATCTTCATGGGCTCGCTAACAGGCTTCAGCCAAGAAAAAACCCTTTCCCGCTGGGTGATTGGCTTGGAGACGGGGTATAATTTCAGGGTAAGCTGCCCGGAATGCCCCTTCTTTGGACACGACCACCGAGGAGATGTGATACCCGTTGCGGCGCGTACTTCATACCGATTGTTGCGGTGGTTAAGTTTGGAGGGTGGTTTTAGCTACCAAGTAGCTCGGCACAGCCAACTATTGCCCCTCAATTCAGGATCAGGTATTTACGATCTTGCGTTTAGACTGCCTTCCTTGCATTTAACTGCAGGGCCAAAGATTAACGTTCGCGCAGGCCAGGGCGACTTCGGGATAGAATACCGCATGGGATTGCTGGCTTACACTCAGTCTGTTCAAGTACAGAATGGAACGGCATATGCTCAACGGTTTAGCTACGGTTGGCAGAGCGCGATTGCAGAAGCTTGGCGCTTAAGTTATACTTATTGGCCCGCCACCCGCCTTGCCGTGTCTATTAACTACGAACTATTCACCTCCCGAGGTGGGGAATACCTGAATTTAGATACTCGGTCGGCTAAACGCTTACCCGATGACGCTTACCTGCGGAGTGCCTTAGTCCCTCCTAGCGACACCTTCTGGTTTGACAATTTTCACTTTTCTAATCTTCTGATAGGGGTTCACTATCGGCTGTAAACACGTAAGCGATGAAAAGATATTTACCTCTATTATTACTGGCCACAGGTGTCCTGCTGCCCTTGTATAGCCTTTCCCAAACGGAAGTCAGAGGTGGGCTGCGCCTTCAGCTTCAGGCTCCGGTTGTTCATTGGTTGCAATTTGGGCAAGGTTCTGGGGCTGGGGCATGGGTAACACGACCAATTTCTACCCAAAGTAGCCTAGAGTTTGCAATTG
>CAYNIT010000064.1:0-9437 GCA_964397205.1 uncultured Phaeodactylibacter sp.
CCGGCAGCACGGAGCCCCCTACGCTTACGGCAGCTACGAGAGCCTGCTCGACTGCCCGGCGCTCGATGTGGTCTACATCGCTACGCCCCACAGCGGGCATTATGAAAACAGCCTGCGTTGCCTGCGGGCTGGCATACCGGTCCTCTGCGAGAAAGCCTTTGCTTTGAACCAAGCGCAAGCATCAGAAATGGTGGAGCTGGCCCGCTCTAAGGGCGTTTTCCTAATGGAAGCCCTGTGGACTCGCTTCCTGCCCACCACTCTGAAAATCCTGGAGCTAATACAGGCGGATGCCATTGGCAAGCTGCAGTCGGTAAAAGCGGATTTTGGCTTCAAGGCTCCCTTCGATCCGGAGAGCCGCTTGTTTGACCCCTCCCTGGCGGGCGGAGCCCTGCTGGATATCGGCCTGTATCCGGTCTTTCTGGCTTACCTTACGCTGGGAGAGCCGGCATCGATTAAAGCGGCTGCCCGTATCGGCAGCACCGGGGTAGATGAGGAACTGGGGGCCCTTTTCCAGTACGCCGACGGCCGGATGGCCCACCTGCACGCTACCCTTCGGGCCCACACCAAGACAGAAGCCTTTCTGTACGGAGAAAAAGGTACGCTGCACTGGCACACCCGCTGGCACGAACCGAGTAACTTCAGCTTGATAGGCGAAGATGGCCGCCCTCATAACCATTATTTCGAATGGCCTACCAACGGCTACTCCTACGAGGCGCAGGAGGTGATGCGTTGCTTGGGCAAAGGTTGGGTGGAAAGCCCGGTATGGCCCCTTGACAAAACGCTGGGGCTGATGGGGCTGCTGGACCGGATAAGGGCGGAAATCGGCCTCCGGTATCCCGGGGAATAGAAAGGCTGCTGAGGCGGTGCGCCGCTTGTTCAGCCTTTGGCCCCTGCATTTTGTAGGCTGGCTTGTACTGGCTGGGGCCGGGCGGTTTGCTCCATAATCCGGTTGAGGATGCGGAGCGTGATGAGGTAGGTTGGTTTGACCCCGTCCACCCCTAAGCTGCCGGAAGCCAAGGTGCTGCCAGAAATCAAGGGGTTATCAGAAGCGTAGTAGGCGTAGCGGAGCACCACATCTTCGCTGATGCTGTTCCGTATTTTAGCGGCAGCTTGTATGGCCTTTTGGTAATGGGCACCCTCCATCTCCAGGCCGATGGCTTTCCAGGAAGATTTGAGGAAGTAGCACAGAATATCCCGGTTCTGAAGGGAAGTGCCCAGTACGGAAATCATTGGCCCTTCAAATACCCGCAGCCCTTCCCCTTGAAAGTCCTCCACTTTCAGGTCATTTTCAAAGGGGTAATTGTCGGCAGTGCCCTCGAACACGTGAGCGCAGGGAACCATGATATCGCTTTTGGCTCCTTCCAGGATGCCGGCCTTGCCCATGATAGAGATCGACTGTATGTTGAGCGGGTATTTTTTCTCTTCTTCCTCGTAGGGCTTGAGCAATTCGTCCATGGTTTCGTAGGCCTGCTCTCCGAAGGCGTAGTCCATGATAATGAGCAAAGGCTGCTCGCGCTCTACTGCCTCCTGCTCCCACTGCAGCTCAGCGGGCAACTGGCCAGCATCTACGGCTGCAAGGTCAAAGACTTGTACAGATATGCTGGTGCCGCTGGTGTCGTCAATTTGTTGCATGCCGTGGCGGCGGGCGAAGCGTTCGACTTTGGCGCGCAGTTCTTCTTCCTCCGGGATGCTCAGCTCCCGTGCCAGGTCCTCCAGTTCGTTGTTTTGCTTCAGGGCAGCTTGTGCGTAGAGGGTGTTCATCACGCTGTGCAGATTAGCGCTGATGATGTGAATGGGGCGCTGCAGCCAGCCACGCTCCGCCAAATGAGCTTTGATTTTGCCGGCCCACAGCTCACCGTAGTAGTGATGCCCGATTTTTTCGCGCAAAGCTGAGGAGAAGCTGATTTCCCGGTCGTTGCCGTCCTGGGCCTCTTCAGTGGCTAGTTTGCCCATCCAGTAGGCGATGTGAAAAACGCTGTTGACATCAGAGGCCCTGCTGAATCGCTCACAAGCGGAAACCGTCTCCTCGTAGGTCCTGCCCAGGAGCGTGCTCAGGTAAGTATAAGCGATATCTCTATTGTACTCCTCGCCACGCTCTTCCTGTTGTACTGTTTCTTCCAGCATCAGCCACTCCCGGCGCTTGCGCTGTTTGTGGTCTTCACTATTCCGGCGGATTTTCTCGGCCTCTACGTAGAGGAAAGTCAGGTGGGTGAGGATATCATAGATGTCACTCCTGCCACGGGTCATCTCAATATACATTTGTTCTTCGTCGATGCGATAGGCATTACGCCGGCGCTTCGGGGCCACAATAGGTTCGAAATTGCTGTCTTCAAAGCCTTCCCGTGAAATGAGTTTAATGTAGCGGCATTCTTCTATGCCACGCGGCAAGCGTTGGAAAATGTAGAGCAAGCCGTCCAGTTCAACCCGTTCGGGATCGTTAATGGTACCATAAATCTCGGGCCTAAGTTGGGTCAGGGCTTCTATCATAGCTTCGCCCGAAACGCCGAGTGGCTTGTAGCTTCCGCGGATGAAGAGGTGCTGCATGGCAATGTATAGTCGACGGATGGCGGCTCTGGATTCCTGGGCTCTTGTGCGTTGGGTGGGGCGGAGTGGCATGGGCATTGGTTTGATGGAAAAGAACGTTGCAGCCTGGCTTTTGGTTGCCGATCTAAGCAAATAAAAAAAGCCGACTGTGAAAAGCCGGCTTCAAAAAATGTCTAAGTTTCCAGGTTTAAACAGTCTAGTCTTAAGAGGGTAGGCGGAGCTCGAAATTAGTGCGGTGGGGTAGCTCCGCCCCCTTTTTTTTAGGTATCAGGCTTCAAACAAACTCTCCGGCCCGAGGCCGGAGAGTGTTACAACAAGAAGCGTGTAAAACTGCATTTGGTAATGTAGTAGCCTAAATTCTTTATCAAGCATTCTCAAAAAAAGGAGCCGGCATTCCGGCTCCCCTCTTCAATGAGAATCGGATAGTCTCTTAGCGGGCGATACCCTTGTATCGCCTGATCATCGTTTTTTCATTTGGTTTGGATGGGGAAGGGGCAGCAATCCATCAGCGCTGATGCCCTTTTATTATCTGCTGCCGGTAGAAACCTGCATCTGTGCTTACTCGAAGTATGTAGGCGCTTTGGGGCAGCCCTTGCAGGTTTATTTTGCCTTGTTCTCCGCTAAGCTCTACACTGCGTACTGCTCTGCCGTTCAGGTCGATGACTTCCAAGCGGGTAATGGTGCTGGCTTCGGACCCGCTTATTTCTGCTGTAATCCAGCCATCAGATATCGGATTAGGGTAGAGGCGGATAGCACCTTCGCTCAAACTTTGCCCGTCTGCCGAAGTGGTAATGGGTTTGGCAATGTAGAAGTCAGTACCCTGACCATCCACAGGCCCGGTTGTCAGCAGGTTTTTATCGACGTTGTAAATGGCATTTAAATCTATATTCTGATCAGCTTCTATACCGAAGATGACTTCTTCCACCACTATGCTGAATTCTCCGATTTCTCCGAAGTCTGCAACTGCTGTTTCCGGCTCGGACTGATAAAGCACTACCTCAGCGATGCCCAGCTGATCGTTCGACCAGATGAATTGCTCTGCCTGACTGCCGTTGGGGCCGGCGAACCAATCGCTGTTGGGATCATCTGTACCGAATTGAAAGCTGATGTCGCTTTCGTTGGTTGCCCCTATTTCGTCTATGAAATCCGGATCGTAAACCATGGTAAAGGCGGTGCCGTATAGCTCTGGTATGGGATCGGGCAAGTATCCGAGGCCCAGCTTCATTTGCTTAATCTCGCCGCCTTCCGATACTTCGGCATCCAACGCATCTAGGATGAGTTGCTGGCTAACGCTGCCCGAGCTGCCAAAGGCATCAGGGGTTACACCAGAGGGCTGGGTCAGCCAGTAGTTGGACCGGATTACGTTCAAATCATTAGCATCCACCACACCATCGCCATTGCAATCGGCGTAAGCGTAATTTGTGCCGATACCCGGAAAACTATCTTCCCATAATTCCTCGGGCAAATCGACCGGGCTCCATTCTGTGCCTGCGGCCGTCCGGGCAGGGCCCGTCTTGCCGCGAGCGTGTGACCAAAGAAGCACATCCACATTATTCACAATGCCGTTGTTGCTGACATCACCCGGATACAGCTGCTGTGCCTGCAGGCTGTTGGAGCCCGCCAGCGAGGAAAAGGCTATAGTGGCTACTATTACGTTAAGTATTTTCACGGGACGCTTCTTTTTCATTACGTTCACAAATATAGGGGCGATCACAAGCGAGAACAAGTACAATTTATCCATACTTTTCAGAGTTTTTCGTATTAACTACCAGCTAATGTGTTTTAAGGGGTTTTTATAGTTTTGAAAATCAGTGCTTTACGTTTTAATTTAAATTTTGTTTTAATATGATGGCCTCAAATTTTCAGCTGTTCTGAAACGAAGGAGGTAAAAAACCGTACATTTAGATAAGTACAAAATCCGGCATTTATGAACCGCAGCAAGTTGGGAGAACTGTTGGCTACTTTTAGCAAGGGGGAGTGGCGGCGCTTCAAAGACTTTGTAGCCTCGCCCTATTTCAACAAAAACGAAGATGTCATGCAGCTTTGTCTCGCTGTAGCGGAATCAGAAGACCTGGGGCAGGAATCCAAAGCCTCGGTTTACGGCCGAGCCTTCCCGGGCCAGGAGTACGATGCCAGCAAGATGGGCCATCTGATGAATTACCTTCTTAAACTTGCAGAGCAGTTTCTCGCCATTGAACGTTTTCAAGCCGATGACTTTCGGCCCAAGCGCTATGTACTACAGGAACTCTCCGAACGGAAGTTAACAAAACAATACGACTTTATTCTAAGAAAAGTCCAAAAGCAGCTAGACGATAAGCCAAGGAACATTGAATATTTCAAACAGCGCTACCAGCTTGGGGAGGTCAAGATGATACACTTTTCCAACCAGAAAATACGCCGGTTTGACCCTAGCATGCAGGAGGTCTACGATGGGCTGAACGAATACTACTACGCCGCTCTGCTCAAATACGTTTGCGCTATTTTGAGCTGGAAACTGGTGGTGACGGGGGAATTCGAGCTTACCAGCATTACACAACAAGTGATCAAAAGCCTGAGTGCCCACCCGCCGAAGTCTCCGCTCATCCGTATTTACCTCAGCATTTACAAAACGATCAGTACGGGAAAGGAGGAGAGCGACCTGCACTTCCAAGAACTAGAGCGCTTCTTAAAAGAGCACCGGCATAGCATTGAGCAAGAAGAAATGCGGGAAATCTATTTGTATGCGATCAACTACTGTGCCCGCCGCATGCGCGATGGGGAAAGGGAATACCGCAAGCGGGTCATTGAATTGTATGAGGAAGCCATCGAGTACCGCTACATCTTCGAGCAAGGCTACCTGTCGCATTGGACCTACACCAATGTAGTCAAGCTGATCCTGCTGGAAAAACGGTACGATCAGGCGGAAGCTTTTATACACCGGTACAAGGGCCACCTGCCGCCGCGCTTTTACATAGATGCCCTGCACTTTAATCTGGCCGAGCTGAATTTTAAGCGGGGCGCTTACGATGAGGTGTTGACCCATCTGCAGTATTTGTCCTATTCAGATTCCTACTACAATCCAGGTTCGCGCATGCTGATGATCAAAACCCTGTACGAGAAAGAAGAGCTGGAGTCTTTGATTTCTCACCTTGCTTCTTTCACCAAATTTCTGATGCGCCACAAAGGGCTTTCCACCACCTACCAGCGTACCATGCTGAACTTCTGTAAGATGCTCAATCAGGTGCTGCGGGTAAGCGCTCCGGATCGCAAGGCCAATCTGCAGGAAAAAATCAGAAAACTTCCGCTCTTGGCGGAGCGGGAATGGCTGCTCGAAGCGCTGGAGCGGGAAAAGGTCAAAGGCTGACGTAAGCGTACTGTACTTTTTCCAGGCGCAGTTTCAGCTGCTGCAGGGCTTCGCCTACTTCCTGCAGGTTGGCTTTAACGACTTCGCTCTGCTCACTGGGCACAAACAGGTTTTCTTCCAGGTGGTTCAGCTCGCTGGGAGCGTTGTCGCGTATTTTGGCCTCCTGCTGTTCGATGTAGGCCATCAAGCGCTGGTGCCGCTCGTCCCAGTGCTCCTGCACAACGGGATGGGGCTTCTTGCTGATGATCTCGGTGCGTTCGCCTTTGCGGGTGCGCAGCGGGTAAGTATAGCGTTCGGAATTGTAGAAAACATCTATGGTGAACTGCTGCTGGCCCTTCTGGGCTTTGAGCCGGTTGACTAGATTGAAGTCTTTGTCGTAGAAATTGGCCACCTGAGGCTGGTCCAGCTTCAACTGCTGAAATTGCTTGATACCAACGAGCATGCCTTCAAATTTATCATCCTCTTTGAGCAATTCGTAGTACTCATCCTGAATAGGTTGCAGCTGCTCTTCGGTCACAGTGTGGCGGACGCGAATCTCCTGATCCACGTCTTCCTCAAAATCGCGTACCTCCCGCTTGATCATCTGCAGGTTGACCGCCATGGTGTAGCCGTGCCGGCGGATGGCCTCCGTGACGATTTCCCGGATGCGGTCAATCTGAGAAGGGGCGTTCCATAGACAGTGGACCATCAAAAAACAGTCCATGAGGTCTACCTGCGGGCGCCCGTTGAGAAAAGCAGCAGTGCGCAGCAGATGCACGATCTTTTTCCAGCGGCGGTCGTGCACGTCGATGAGCCGCTCGGTATTATTGGGCCGGGCGTTGTGCTCCTCGATTTTTACCTTCACTACCTGTATGGTGTTGAGCACTTCCGCCGGGACTTCCACTTCGTCGATGCGCCGGCTCCATTCTTGCAGCTCTTTTTCAGAGACTTTCAGGCTTTCGTCGATATCGTCCTCGTATACATCCCGGGTATCCGTGATCATATTGAGGAAGTTGTTGAACTGCCGAATGTTGCCGACCTGCAGCCGGAGCAAGAATCGGTCCCAAATAGGGTTCAAGCTGCTGTTCTTAGGCGGCAATTCGTTGGAGGCGGTGATGATGCCCCGGATGTTGACTTTCATCTCTTCCCCGCCGTTGCGGTAGACCTTTTCGTTGAGAATGGTCAGCAGGGCATTTTGTATAGCGGGCCCGGCCTTCCATATCTCGTCCAAGAAGACAATATTGGCGCCCGGTAAGTACTTTTCGGTTTGCCGCTCGTAGCGGTCTTCTTCTTTGAGCTTTTTGATGGAGATTGGGCCGAAGATTTCGTCCGGGGTGCTGAACTTGCTCATCAGGTACTCGAAGCTCGTGCCGTCGCGAAACGCGTACTTCAGGCGGCGAGCGATCAGACTTTTGCCGACCCCAGGAGGGCCGAGCAGGAAGATGCTTTCGCCAGCGGCTGCGCTGAGCAGGGCTAAGCGCACGGACTGTTCCCGCTCGTACAAGCCCTGGCACAAGCGGCTAAGGAGCTCATCTACTTTGCTGCGTACAGATTCGTCAATTGCTGTGGGCATGCATGGGCAGTTTAGTGGCGTACGCCGTCTTCCTCGATGTAGCTTTTGCGGATGTGTTCCTCTACCGTGGCGGGGCGGATGTTGAGCACCACCCCGGAGAAATGCAGCGTCTTGCCCGCCATTTCGTGGTTGAAGTCTACGTTCACCTGCTCTTCCGTCCAAGACAGAATCTTGCCGTTGTGCTGCTCGCCCAAGTCGTCCGTCAAGGTGACGTAATTGCCGGCGATGAGCACATTTTCCCCTAACCCTTCGAAGGCAGAACGTGGGACATCAATGATATTGCCTTCCTCTACCGGGCCGTAGGCCTCTTCGGGAGATAGGGTGAACTCAAAGCCTTGCCCTTCTTCCAGCCCTTCCAGATTGGCTTCAAAGGCGGGCAGCAGGTTGCCGCTGCCGAAGTAAAACTTGAACGGCCAGTTAGGGTCCATGCGCTCCAGCAGCGCGCCGCTGGCGTTGTTCTCGCGCAATTCGTAAGAGAGGGTGATGATATTTTGATCTTCTACTATCATATCGATGTTTTATTCGACTGATAAAACTACACAATCGGGCAATTGTTTGGGCGCGCCGGGGGATGCTGTCATGGCTGGCTGATCGTTTCGGCAGCCCTGTTAATTCATGGAGTATTGCTCCAGAAAACGGCGCAGCCGGCCGAATTTTTCTAGGGTAGGGGCGGGAGCGAACAAGCGCTCCTGCAGGAAGCGGGCGTAATGTTCCGCCAGCGCCGCGAAGTCTGTCCGTTGCCGCAGTTTGGCACTGACCAGCGCCCGGAAGCAGCGATTGATTTGATTGTGCAGCAGTTGTACCGGCTCCTCCGGCTGCGCATTCAAAAGGCGGTCAACCGCAGCCAGCTTGCTGTAGCCTTTGAGGAACTCCAAGCCTTCTTCCTGCAATTGGCTGCTGAGCTGCTCAATGGCCCTATCCAGGCTATCCTGGCTTTGTACCTCAAAACGCTGGTAGGGTTTTCCAAACAACCGGCTCATGGGCGTGACGAGCGTCATGCTGTCGGGCTGAAAGCCCGGCAGCCCGTTGGTGAAAGGAAAGGCGAGGTTTTCCACATCGTCGTGGCGCAGCCCTAGATGGACCTCTAGCAGGCTTCCATTTTCGTAGTGGCTGGTAGAGAGGATCACGCAAGAAAAACCTTTGGAGTGGCTGCGCCGGAATTGATGCAGGTGCGGGAGCCACTGGTAGCCTCGTTCGCGCAACAGAGGTTGCAGGCGTTCCGCTACTTGCGCCTCTAATGTGGATGTATCGAATGTTTGCATAAATGAGTGGTATCAATTCAATTTGGCTGCAATTGCAGGTTGAATTGATTTAACGCGGAATGACTGCAAAGGTTGCCAGCGTCGGCTACGCCTTAATCAAACTTTAACCAATTCGGCATGTTCTGCAGTCAATAAACCGAGAGGTTTTGCCGTTCACAACCACAAACAACAAGACGTACTTTATGAAGCCGATATTCTTCTTCCTGAGTTTACTTTTTCTGAGCAGCGCTGTTTCTGCGCAGACCAATACCATGACCAAACCGGAAGACTCCGACCCCAAAGCCAAAGCTGTACTGGATCAAATCCGAAAGCGCTTCGAGAGCTACAAGACGCTGGCAGCAGAATTTACCCTGGATATTACCTTCCCGGAGCAGCCGACCGAAACTCAAAAGGGCGAGCTGGGCCAAAAAGGGGACAAGTTTCGCATGGAAATGAGCAGCCAAACCGTCATATCCGATGGCGAGACCCTCTGGATGATCTTTGACCACAATCAGGAGGTGCAAATCAACGATATGCCCGACGAAGCCGAAATCGGCGGAACGGTCCTGTCGCCTGAGTCTATGCTCAACTTTTACGATCAGGGCGACTTCGTGTACTACCTGACCGACGAATACCGGAAAAATGGGCGTACGGTGCAGGAGATTGAATTCAAACCGACCGACCGCAATGCCGAGTATACCAAACTGCGCATGAAGGTCAACAAAGCCACTAAGGATGTCATCAGCGTGGAAGCCTT
>CAYNIT010000064.1:9537-18456 GCA_964397205.1 uncultured Phaeodactylibacter sp.
CAAAGCCACTAAGGATGTCATCAGCGTGGAAGCCTTCGCCCGCGACGGCTCGCACTACAAGCTGAGCATTAATGAAATGCAGCCCAACAAAAGCTTCCCATCCGGCTACTTTACCTTTAATAAGTCAGACTATCCCGATTACTACGTGGAAGACCTGCGGTATTGACCGCCCTGTAAAAAAATTTCGCATGGTTTATCAAAGGGTACAGTTGACGCTGTGCCCTTTTTTCATCAGCGCTACGGCCTTGCCGCTTTACCAACGCCCGTAACCGCGGGCAATGTGTAGTGCTATGGCTTGTTCTGTTGGCCATATCTTAGAGCTTCGGCCCGCTTTGGGCCATACTTGCGGGAGCCTCTGCATACGGCTTTTCCAGATTGGTGGAAAACGGCCAGCTAAGCTGAACAATAGCGCGTAATTTGCCGTTTCGGTCTTGAAATTTGCTTTAGTACACTACTCAAAACTAAAAAAATGGAAGACACTAAAAACTGGCCAGACTTGGCAATCGGATTGTTCGAGCGCCTGACTGGACGCAATGCTGAAATAACTTACAATTTTGATAATTTCGAACTGCACGTTCCAAGCAGCACCTCTGACAAAGCAGAACACGCTCACTGGAAAATGAGCGGCACCCTGCGCATCAGCACTAAAGAGAATTCCTGATCAACGAATAGATACGCTGCCCGCACAGGGCAGCATTCTTTTTTCCTACCTTATCGCCTATGAACCTTCAGCCCATTCTGCGCAGTGTATTGCTGGATGGCAACCTGAAATTAGACTGCCCACACGGCAGCATAAATTTTAGTGCCTCCCGAGCCGAGAACCGTCTGGATGTCCGTTTTACTAATGACGAAACTTTTCGCTATTTTTTGAATAGCCTGCCGAACAGCGGACCGTTGAAAATACGCCAACAGCTTCAGCAGTTGAAGCAAATCCCTCAGGAAATACAGGTGGCTATCGGTGATACTACTATCCTTGAAAAGAAGCAAGATGGGGCGTTGGACATCAATTTGCGCTACGGTGCCAAACAGTGGCTGCGGACTAAGCTCGGGTTGTAGAATCCGCTCGCTTTACGCCCTCAGCGGCTGTGCTTGAACGAGGCTAACTCAGCAGTGCTTCAACACTTCTTCTATCGTCGTGTTGGAGAGGAGCATTTGATTGATCTATACCGTAAAAGTGGCGAACTATTTCGGGCTAACTGTATTAGTGCCGATATTAGCCCCTGATCAATGCAGGTACAATGATTGGCACCGACCTTCACGAGGCTGCAGCATTGCTGCGACGAGGACAACTTGTAGCAATTCCCACTGAAACGGTATATGGCTTGGCGGGCAACGCACTAAGCCCTAAAGCAGTATCCTCCATATTTGAGGTCAAAAATCGCCCTCGCTTTGATCCCCTGATTGTGCATACCCATTCTATAGAGCTGCTGTCTGCCTACGCGGAAAATGTTCCTCCGGCTGCTCTCGATGCCGCCCGAGCTTTTATGCCTGGCCCTTTGACCTTACTCCTGAAAAAATCCCCTCTGATACCCGATATTGTTACTGCTGGTTCTTCCCGGGTAGCCCTTCGAATACCACAGCATTCGCTTACGCAATCTTTGCTCTCCCTGCTCGACTTTCCCCTAGCGGCCCCAAGTGCCAACCCTTTTGGATACATCAGCCCTACGACTGCTCAGCACGTAGCAGATCAATTAGGCGGCCGCATCCCGTACATTTTGGACGGAGGGCCCTGTCAAGTGGGGGTGGAAAGTACCATTCTCGGCTGGGAAAACGGGGAGTGCATCGTCTACCGAAAGGGAGGGCTATCAGTGGAAGCCCTGGAAGAAGTAGCCGGCCCGTTGCGGGTCCAAGCGCATTCGGCTTCCAACCCGCAGGCTCCGGGCATGTTAAAAGCGCACTATGCGCCAGCTGCGCCATTGGTCATCGGGCCGATAGAGGAGCTGCTTGAGGCACACAGCGGCAAGCGTCTGGGCATTATCAGTTTTCGCAAGGCCTACAAGGAACTGCCGCCGGAGCGGCAGCTGGTGCTGTCTCCGAGTGGCGACTACGCAGAGGCAGCCAGAAAGCTGTTCGCCGGTATGAGAGCATTGGACAAATTGGAGCTAGACCTTATTCTGGCAGAATTGCTGCCGGAAGAAAGCTTGGGCAGGGCCATCAACGACCGCTTAAGGCGAGCCGCTGCCTAGGCCTTGCGGGCTTCAGCTTCGGAAAGTTTCCGTTCACACCATTCCCGGGCTTCGGCTTCGCTAGAGACGACCTGATGCGGCACCGGTTGCTGTTGCAAAGCCAGAATGCCCTTCAGGACATGCCGGACCAGCGGGTTGGGGATCACATAAGCGGTGCCCAAGCAGTACTTTTTCATCAGCTCCTCGTTGTCCCGCAGCCAGTCCGCTTGCATTTTCTGGTATTTGAAGCCAGGCAAAGTAGCCTCCGAGGCATCAAAAAGGTAAGTGAAAGGCTGCTGCGGCTGGTAGGCCTGATGCAGTTCATCCAGATAGGCTTTAAAATTCTGATCCTCCGCTTTAGCACCTGTAAAGCGGACGATGACGACAGGAAAGTCAGATTGTTCAAATCGCGCGTAGGGCTTCATAATTATTGCTTTTGTCACAGCAGTAAATAAACAAGAATGGATAAAGTTTGGAGCAGCCCGGCTCGTTCAATGTGAAAATATTCGTATATTAGTCAAACTTCTGTAACTCCCCCCGTTCACAATAGCATCTTATGCTTCACTTTTACGCTGCCGCCAGTGAGGCGGTGAATTCCAGAAAAGCCATTCAGGAGTGTATCATGGCCGCTTTAGGGGAAGCGCCCGCCAATACTTTCAAGCGCCGGCTGCTCATCGTCATTCACAGCAGCATTGGGCATGATTTTGAAAGCCTGATCGAAGGGGCGCAGCAACTTTGCCCCAACGCCGACATTGTAGGCTGTACCTGCGCTGGTATCATTGGGGTAGGAAAAGCCGATGAGCGCATGCGAGCCCTAGGGCTTATGGCGGTGGTGCCGGACAAAGAGGAGGAATACAGCATAGCTTATTGTGACAATATCCGGGGGTTCAACTCTTTTGAGGAAGCCCGCAAGATGGCAGCGCGGCTAAAGCAGGCTAACCCGAATGTCAACATGATTCAGTTCTTGGCTTCCGGCATTGATATAGCCGCCGACCGGGCGCTGGAGGGCATAGAATCCGTATTCGGTGAAGCCATGCCGGTCTTTGGAGGTACCTCCTCTGACAACATGCGCGCCGTGAGTTCTTACCAATTTGCCGATGGCAGAGTGCTGGAAAGAGGTGCAATTATGATAGGTTATGCCGACAACAGCCTGAGTGTAGAGATGGGCGTTCACCACGGCAGCATCCCCATCGGGCAGCCCTTTTCAGTAACCGCTTCTCAAAACAATCGGGTGCAAGAAATCGAGGGGAAACCCGCCTGGCCGCATTTGATGAAAATGCTGCACCTGCCATCGGATACCCACCCTGGGCCCTGCATCCCCGTAGCGGGCCTGGCAGAGCTACTGCCGCAGTCTTTCAGAGAAGCCTATGACAATGAACACATTCTGCGGGTGATTGTGAAAGTAGACGAAGACGGCAGCTTTTACATGCCTGTAGATTGCCCCGAGCAGACCCAGTTGTGGCTGACACAGCGCGATGAAGAGCTTATATTCGACGGCCTGGACCGCATGATGTGCCGCTTGACTGAGGCTATAGGGGAAAGGGAGGTTGTAGCTGTATTTCACACAGACTGTGCCGCCCGCGGGCGAGCCATGTTTGATGAAATTCTTAAGGACGAGATCATCGAGAAAATGCAGTCGCCCCTCATGAAGCAGGGGAAAGTGCCCTGGCTGGGCATGTACGGTTTTGGCGAATTTACCCGCCTGCAAGGCAAAAACCTATTTCATAACTACACCACCTCCATTTACGCTATCATAAGAAATGCCCCCGGAAGATGAGTAAGGCTGGCGCAGACCAAGGCCGGCAAAAACTGAGCTACGAGGAGCTCAGCCAATTGTGCGAAGAACTGCAAGACCAGGTAGCACGTGGCATCATGGTGCAGCAGCAGCTCAACTCCATGAAAACGGAACTGGACCGGGAGCTCAACCGATTCAAAATCATTCAGGAATTTAGCCAAGAGGTCCTGTTCCAGGATCGTATCGAGGACTTTGCGAACCTCGCTACAGAGTATTTCATACAGGCTTTTGAGCAGCCCCACTGCCTGTTGGCAGAGTGCCAAACCGAAACGGAAGCGCCACTTATTATCGGGCGCTTTGGGCTGGCGGGCATCTCGCTTTCTCCCACGCTCAATTTAGGCCAAGGCCATTTCAATAGCCGAGAAGGTTTTTTGCTGTCGCAACGGCCGGAACTAGCAGAACCGCTGAGCGAGCTGGGGTTCGATGATGCTCTGGTTGCACCGATGTTCCGCCCCGACAACCAATTCTGCGGCTTTATAATCTGCGGGCAGCGGCCGGAGGACCGCCGCTTTTACGATCCCATCAATCCTAAAGACCGGCACGCTTTTACCCTCATGGCTACCAAGGCAAGTTACCTGCTGCACAACTTCCGCACCAATGAGCTGCTCAAGCAGGAGATCAAAGAACGGCGAAGGGTGGAGAAAGCTTTGGAAGAAAAGGCAGAAGACCTGCTGCGTTCCAATGCCGAGCTGGAGCAGTTTGCCTATGTTGTTTCCCATGACCTCAAAGCGCCCCTGCGCAACATTACCGGTTTTGCCGGCCAACTCCTGGGCCACCATCGGGAAGAGCTGTCCGAAAGCAGCCGCGAATACCTGGATATTATCGTGGAGGAGATTGAGCGTTTTAGCGGCATCATCGATGCGCTCCTGCAATACGCTCGGGTTTCCTCTTCCTCTGCCCAGGATTTTGCCACCGTTGATTTTGGCCAGGTAGCTGAACAGGTCAAGGGGCAGCTTTCGTTGCTGCTGGATCAGCAAGGGGCCGAAATTTTGGTTTCCAATTTGCCCTGTTTGGATGCCAACCAGCGCCAAATGCAGCAACTTTTCCAAAACTTGATCGTCAACGCCCTTAAATTTACCCAGCCGGGCTGCCCGCCGCGCATCCATATCTTTGCGGAGCCTTTGCAAGCTGGAGGGTACCGGTTCGCGATTCGCGATAATGGAATGGGGTTGGCAGAAGAAGACCGGAACCGGATTTTCTTGCTCTTTAAACGGGGGCGCTACGCTACGCAGTACGAGGGCAGCGGGCTGGGCCTCAGCATTTGCAAAAAAATAGTGGAGCAGCACCAGGGGGAAATTTGGGCGGAATCTGAAGGCCCGGGCAAGGGAACTACTTTTTTCTTCACGCTGCCCGGCGGCAAAGCTCACTGAAGCCCTGCGTCCGACAATTGCAGGGTGATGCCAATTTGGGGCAGCAGTACGCTAGTGGGGGCGGTACGCTCTTCGAAGGCTTCGATCGGATCATCAAACGGGCCACTTGCCGCCTCATCCCGGACCATAAAACTGGCATTGCTGCCCATGTAGTAGGTGCAGCGCAGGTCAAGCAGGAGCTCAGGAAAGTGAGAAAGGCGTATCTGCAAGCCACTGCCTACCCCGAAGCTGAAGGCAGTATCTGATTGATCGATGCTGGCTTCCAGCAGCTCTTCCTCATCGTTGTCGAACAGCTGGGTAAAAGTAGTGCGGGCGTATAAGCGCTTGAAGCCCACCAAACCATCGAAGTAGGGCTGTAGAAAAAAACCGGTAAAGGGCTTAAACCGCAGTATGCCGTGCCCTATCAAGAGGTTCGTGCGGGTGCGCAGCCGGAAATCTTCCGGGAAGCCATTCTGGGTGGAGGTGAACTCTACGCTTTCCCCATCAAAGTTGGCGTAGGAAAATTCCAAGCCCCCAAACAGCGGCCGGCCTCGGCCCAGCTGCAGCAAAAGGTTGCCGCCAAAGCCAATACCCGCCTCCATTAGCTCGGTGCGGAAACCCTCTACTGGAACCGCTACCTGAAAATTTGCATTGACTTGCCCGTAGTAAAGTGGCTGGGAAGGCTGCGGAGCTTCCTGAGCTGCGGCGCAGAGGCTGCAGGAGATCAACAGAGGAAAGAACAGTGCGTTTTTCATAGCTTTTTTTATTTCAACGCTGCATGCCTGCTTTGGTTGGTACCGGGCTCGCCTGTCCTGCTTCTTTTGCTCCTCACAGCCCCTTAAAAATGCTTTCCGTTGCGGAAAAAGTGGCGAAACTTGGGAAATAAGCGCCGAATTGAATAATTTGACCGCCGGTACAAGTAACTCTCCCAACTTTATTGCGTCTGACTCAGGCAAGCAACATCATTCCATTTACATAAACATCAAATTTCAACCCTTTATGAAGTTCGAAATATTCCAAAGTGAAAATAACGAAAAATTCTATTTTCGCTTGAAGGCTAGAAACGGCCAGGTGGTGCTTTCCAGCCAAGGCTATTCCGGAAAGCCGGGATGCAAGAACGGCATCGAAAGTGTAAAAGAAAATGCCAACAAGGACGATCACTACGAACGCAAGGAGGCTGCCAACGGCAAGTTCCATTTCAACCTGCTGGCTGGCAACAAACAGATCATTGGCTCCAGCCAGATGTACGCCAGTAAGTCCGGTATGGAAAAAGGCATTGAATCGGTGAAGTCCATCGCTGCCGATGCAACCATCGAAGATTTGACCACCGAGTAAGCAGCAACTGCTCCCCGTTCGCCTAGCGAACGGGGGCAAAGCTCCTCGTTTTCCCATCCATTTGCGGAGTAGCCGCCTAAAGGCATTGCTTTCAGGCTTACAGCTTCTGTACGCTCACCCTATTCTTCCACTTTTCTGGGTTGCTCCCGCCGAAAGGAAACGAGCCCAACGGGTTGCCCGCCTCTTTTCTCGCCTCATAGACAATTAGTTGAGAGATAAACAGCTTGTTATGCTGGTTTTTTGTATATTTCACCTTCGTTCAAATAATGCACATTTCACTCCAGTTCGAAAATGAATCTCGGAATCAAAATATGCCTGCTCCTGCTGTTTCTTGTCACAGCACAAGGTTGGGCTGCACAGTCTTTAGAAAGTAAGGGGGCCGCTCTGCGAGATTCGTTGGATCAAGCCAAAAAACCCGAGGAAAAAGCGTACTGGTTGAAAGAACTGGCTTGGCATTTCAAGTCTGAACTCCCTGCTACCGCCCACGATTACGCGGAGCGCTCGCTGAATATGGCGCGTCGACTGGGCATTGACACCGCCATCGCTAATGCCCACCACACCGACGGCATCATTTATTGGTACGAAGGCGAAATTGACAAAGCCGCTCAATCTTTCTTTGAAGCGCTTCGCATCCGCGAGGAAGTAGGGGACAGCCTTGGGCTTTCCCGCTCCTACAACAATATTGGCAACGTAAACCTTTGGCGAGGCGATTACGGGCAGGCCTTGGCGTACTACGAAAAATCGCTTACGCTCCGGGAAGCACTCGGAGATACAGAGGGCATGATCTACTCCCTCATCAGTTTGGGAGAAGCCAAAGCCAGACAGTCAGCGCTTGCTGAAGCACAGGATTACTACGAGCGGGCGCTGGCACTGGCTCGCCGCCTGAACAACCGGCAAGCCGAAGCCTTAAGCTGCGAAAAAATAGGCGGCTTCTTTTTGAAAAACCAGCAACTGGACGAGGCGCTCCGCTATCTCAATAAAGCATCAGCAATCAACCGCAGCACCGGCAACCGCAATCAGCTTACCGATGACCTCCTGAAAATTGCTGAGGTGAGGATGAGGCAAAACAGGAATCGGGAAGCCCGGGATACCCTGAAGGCCGCGATGGCCATCAGCCGGCAAATCGGCTCCAAAGACCTGGAAGTAGAGTGCCTGGAGCGCCTGAGTAGTTTGTTTGCCAATATGGGGCAGCACGACAGCGCTTACTTTTTCCTTCGCGAGTACAATGTACTGCGGGAAGAGTTGATGAGCCTCGAGCGTGAAAGGGCGCTTCTTGACATCATGGAGCGCTACAAATCAGAAAAACAGAAAATCAAGTTGCTCGAGTCGCAGCAGCGCAGCAACCGCAATTTTCGACTTTTTCTGCTTGCCGCACTTGCCGCAGCGCTTCTGCTGGCTGCCCTGCTTTTCAATCACACCCACAACCAGAAGAAGACGAATCGGCTCCTATCCGAAAAAGCAGATGAAATTGCCCGGCAAAACCGGGAAATTGCTGAGCAGAACGAAGACCTGCTGCAGTCTAACCGCGCACTGGAGCAATTTGCATTTGTGGCATCGCACGACTTGCGGGAGCCCCTGCGCACCATTGGTTCTTTCTCCACCCTGCTGGCTAGGCGGCAGGGGGAGTACATGGATAAAGACAGCCGGGAGTACATCCAATTCATCGTTAATGGCACTAGGCAGATGAGCAATCTGCTGGACGAACTGCTAACCTACGCCAGCATCAGCCGAGTCAATGGTACACCGCGGGAATACTTTGAGTTGCAAACGCTTTTAGAAGAAGTCAGGAATTCGCTCCTGGCTGAATTGAAGAACCGCTGCGCCCAGCTTCACTTTGAAGATATGCCAAAGGTGTACGGCAACCGCGCTCAAATATTTCAGCTTTTCTACAGCTTGATTCACAACGGCATCAAATTCAATAATTCAGAGCATCCGCAGGTCTGGGTCCGGTATCAGGGAGAGACAGCCAACGGCAAACAGTTTACAGTGGAGGATAACGGAATTGGGATTGATCCCGCCTACCACGACAAGGTGTTCCTGATTTTCAAGCGGCTTGATAAGCAGCAGTACGGCGGCACGGGCATCAGCCTGGCCATATGTGAGAAAATCGTTACCCGGCACCGTGGCAAAATATGGATCGAGTCCGAAGAAGGGCAAGGGGCAGCCTTCCACTTCACCCTACAGGAAAAACCGGACTGAGCCAGCGCCGAGGGCCCATCATGCCACCGGAGCAAACCTCTGTTTTCCAAAAGAGAACCCTTAGAGAAACGTTTCC
>CAYNIT010000065.1:0-18299 GCA_964397205.1 uncultured Phaeodactylibacter sp.
TCGGCCAATTGCTGGACGGCCCGGTGCAGGTAAGTTTGTTCAACTTGCAGGGCCAGCAGTTGCAGCAGCGGCAGTTCAACCAAGCCATGGGCAATGTGCAATTGAACGTCAGTGAGGTGCCTGCGGGCATATACCTGCTCAACGTCCGCACGGAGCAGGGCATGGCTACCCGCAAACTAATTGTACGCTAAGTGCTGCGGATAATCAACAGCAAAATAGGAGGGCTGCCGGGCATAGCGCCCGGCAGCCTTTTCAATTCAACGCCAGCCCCCGCCTGTAGAACAGCCACTGCTGAAAACCCGCCCGCGCTACGAGAAACAGCAGCAGCGCCAGCCATAAACCGTGGTTGCCCAAACCGCCCGAAAGATAGTTCGCGAGGAGGAACAAGCCAAAGGCCAGCAGCATGCTGTTGCGCATAGCTACAGAGGCTGTCAGCCCAATGAATACCCCATCCCAGATGTAGCAGGGCGTACCTAGGATCGGAAAAATGGCCATCCAAAAAAGGTAAGCCTGTGCCGCCGACAGTACATCCGCCTGATTGGTGAACAGCCGCAGCAATGCATCTCCGAAGAAGCCGTAGCCGAGGCTGAAGAGCATGGCGAGCCCCATTCCCCAGGCAAAAGAAAACCGGATGGCCTGCCGGGTTTTGCCCACATCGCCCGCTCCTTTGTATTTACCCACCAGGCTCTCCGAGGCGTAGGCGAAGCCATCTACGCCGAAGGACATCCAGTTCAGAAACTGCAGCAGGATAGTATTCACCGCCACGGCCATGCCTCCGATAGCAGAAGACTGGCTGTAGAAAAAGCCAAAGGCCGTAGTCAAGCAGAGCGTGCGGATGAAAATATCAGAGTTGACCCGCAGGAAGCCCGATAGCTTCTCCCATTCAGCGATCGCCGCCAGCCGGAAATGCGCTAGGAGCGCCCGGTATTTGTAAGCAAACAAAGCGCCTGCCATCAATAGCCCGAAGTACTGCGCAAGCAGCGTGCCGTAGGCGACACCCGCCACTTCCATGCCCTGGTACTGCACAAAGTAGACACTCAGTAAAATATTCACCAGGTTGATAGCGATAGTAAGCAGCAGGGGGTAAATGGCATTCTGCATGCCGAAAAACCACCCCATGAACGCGTAGAGCCCCAGCGTTGCCGGTGCTGCCCACACCCGGATGTAAAAATACTCCCCGACTAGCTGGGCTTGCGCCGCTTCGGTATTCATCAGCCTGATGCCCAACTGGCCCAGCGGCCACTGCAGCGCCAGCATGCCAAAGGAAAGTATGCCCACCACCAGCAAGGCCCGGCCGAGGGTGTGCGCCGTGCTGGCATCCGAACGGCTGCCGAACGCCTGCGCGGTCATGCCGGTAGTACCCATACGCAAGAATCCAAAATTCCAGTACAGGAAGTTGAAAAGCATAGCACCGATGCCCACTGCCCCAATGTGAAGTTCCGATAAGCGGCCCATGAGTGCCGTATCCACACTGCTCAGCAGGGGCACGGAAACGTTGCTGATGATGTTCGGGATAGCCAGGCGCAGGATTTCTCGATTCATGTTTTTTCGATTTTGCGAGTGACTCGTGGCGAAGGGCACCACCAGCTGACAATCGGATTCAAGGTACCCTGTTTGATCGTTATAGCCAGCTAAAATAGCCGAGCAATTGGCCCCTTCACCACTCGGGAGTCGAGGATGTAGTAGCGTAATGATATACCGAAGCAGCCCCGATGGGGCCATCAGGGCAAACCATTTTGCAACGGCAGGCCCCTGGCGAAAACGATGGGTTTGCCTTGTACAAGACAAACCAGCTCGGCTTTAGTATAAGTTATTGGAAGTTATTTTTTGGCCGATTGTTGTTTACCTTTACGGCTGCAAACAAATGCATTTATGAACGTAGGCATCTTCTTCGGCGGGCCTTCCCGCGAGCGCGAAACTTCTTTTGCCATCGCCCGAACCGTCTTCGATAAGATGGACCGCGCCCTCTTCGAGCCTGTCCTGCTCTTTATAGACAGCTACGGGCAGCTCGTCCGCCTGAAGTGGGGCCATCTCTACAAGCGGGGTATCCGGGACTTCTTCCCGCCCGTTGAGGAGTACGCTGGCACACCGCCCTCCTTTTCCATTTATCAGGAAAGCCTCGGCGAGCAATCCCCTGAAGAACAGGAGGCGCTGCTGCAGAAAATCGGCCAGCCGTTGGCCTGGGAAAAGCTGCCCTACACCATAGATATCGGATTCAATGCCTACCTCGGCCTGCTGGAGGACGGCCAGCTGCTGCCCGAACGGCTGCGGGGGCTCAAAATCCCCTGCACTGGCAGCGATGCCAAAGCGATAAGGATGGCGACTGATAAAGTACGCTTTGGAGAAGCCTTGCAATTGCGTGGATTCGCTACCCCGGCCCGCCTGATTTTTTCTAAAGAAAAGTGGAAAGAAGGCTCCCCTTCGGATTTATACCAGGAAGCCATCGAAGCGCTCGGTTTTCCTTTGCAGGTGCAGCCGGCCCGCTACGCCAATGCAGCCAGCAGCTCCTTACTGAAGGAAAGCGGTGGCTTAGAAGGCTTCGAAACTGCCGTCAACCGCGCTTTTTTCCGGGAGGTCATTCCCTTGGTGGAGTGGCAGGACCGCGATGCGTTTGAGCGGGAGGAGTACATCCGCCTGATGACCGGCTTGCGGGATGGCCTCGGCTTTCCAATACGCGTAGAATTCGGAGAAGAGCGCCGAACCTTCGCCCGCCCCAAAGCACTGTTGGATTACTTAAATGAACGCGCCGAGCAGGGCCACGGAGCTGACGTTTTCCTTTTGGAAAGCCAGTACTCGAACGATCAAGTAGTGCTGGAAGCCCAGGTAAAAGGCCGTGCCTTTTCTTGTACGGTGCTGGAGCTGGAAGACAAACGGCCCTTAGCATTGCTGCCGGCCGCTCTGGAAGAAAGCAGGCTGTCGGCATTCGATGCCAAATCAGCCCAGCGGATCCGGACGGCTTGCGCGCAGCTATTTCAGGAGTTGGAGATGCAGGCTTATGCCGAAGCCGAGGGCTTGATTACCGAGGAAGGGGAAGTCTACGTTACAGATTGGCATCCGGTGCTTTACTTGGTACCGGGCAATCCGGTTTTTGCCCAGGTAGCGGACCTCAGCCTCAGCCCTACCGCATTGCTGACTTTCATGCTCCGAGCTTCTATCGACCGGCTGCCCGAAGCCGAACGGTCTGCTATACTGCCGGAGCATTTGGAAAAGCTGGATACGGGCATTGATAATCACCGGGCTCGGGTAGAAAAAGCTACGGTGCTGCTCGACCGCCTCACTCTGGACCGGCCGGCGGAGCGCCTCAGCAGCCAGCATATTTTTGAATTGCTCGATGCCGCAGTTGCTTACGCGCCCAGCCTTGCCCAGCAATCCGGCCATGCGGATTCGCCTGCTTTTCATTGGGTGCCCCTGCGCATGCTCTACGGCAGTACCGCCGAAGGCGAAGAACTAGCGCCGATACTGGCGGAAATGCGCGCTTCAGCCGCCTCCATCATCCAACGCTATTCCAACCAGCTGCGCACAGAACCTGAAGCGACCCGGCCAGAAGATTGGGCGGAAGAGGGAGCCGTGGTGTTCATCGCCGGGGAAGAGCAGCCAGCCTGGCTGCGCCGCCGCCTGGCCACAGCGGGCTTGCCCTATAGTGGCTCCCGCGCGCCTTCCTCCGAATTAGGCGCCGACCGGTATAAATTGTTGCAGACCCTAGACCGCAATGACTTCATAGTGCCCTCCCAGCTGCTGCTGCGGCGACAGGATTTTGAACAGCATGCGGATGCCTTTTTTCAGCGGATCGAAAGCCTGCTGGACTACCCGCTGCTGGCCAGCCCTGCTAACTTCAGCGGCAAGCGCTTCCAGCAATCGGTCGAAAAACGATCCGAATTAGAAGCCTACGTCCGCTTGTTGTTCCGGCCAGAAGGCGAAGCGGGGGCAGAAGCCCGGAGAAGCCTGGGGCTGCGCGCGGATGAGGCGTTCCCCCGAGCTGACAACTTACTGCTGGAAAACCGGATTACCCGTAAAGGCGCCAAGCGGTTCTTTGCTATAGAAGGCGGATTGCTGACCCACTATGAAGCCGATGGCAGCCTGCGGTACGAAATGTTTGATCCCGCCGAACAGCTGCCAAAACCCGCTAGCCGGCCCCACCGCCTAGGGGCTTATCTGACGGCTAATGGCTGCTTGCTCACGCCCGCTCGCTTCAGTGAGCTGCCGGAAGAGCAACGCGCGATCAGTGCAGAGGTGAAAAAAGAGCTGGAACGGGCCGCCCGGATTCTTGACCTGCAAGCCTACGCTTCTCTGAAGGCATTCGTACGTGTATACGAGGACAATAGTGTAGATACCATCATAACGGATGTGGACACGCTCCCTTCTCTGGCAGCCGGGCATAGTTTCTTTCAGCAGGCGGTCTACCGGGGATATACGCCGGAAACTTTGGTCCGCGCTATACTGGTTTTTGGGCAGGACAGGAAATACTACGCCAAAGGGGCAAGGCGCAGACAAAAAGAATCCCCTCCCCCAACCGCCTCAGCGGCTGCTTCCGTTGCCAATCAGTCTACTACGCCAGCTCCTTCTATCTCCCCCGAGGAGGCAAGCCCTTCAGCAACGGGCCAGCAGGAAGCTTTGCAGCCACAGCCCATGGGAGACTACCTCAAAGAGCGCGGCAAAGCCATACTCGCAGAAATTGGGAAGTTTTTCAAAAACGGCTTTGTTTTGCGCAACCTCATCGGTATTATCCTAATGGTTGTACTCTCCATATGGATGGTAAGGTGGTCCCTTGACCTCTACACCAATCATGGAGAGTCCGTTCAAATACCAGACTATACCGGTATGGATGTGAGGGACGCCCGCCGCAAAGCCGAAAAACAGGATTTTAAAATAATCGTCATTGATTCCTTCTTCGATTCCCGAAAGCGGCCCAACGTCATCTACCAGCAGAATCCGGAGCCGCTGCAGCGCGCTAAGGAGGGGCGGACCATCTACGTGAGCAAATACCGAGTGCTGCCGGATTCCGTCACCCTGCCCACCCTCATCAGCGCCAGCTACAACTACGAGCAGTACAGCACTAAGCTGAAACGGCGGGATATAAAATCCAAAATCCGCAAACGGGTTTTTTCCAGGGATGATGAACCCAACAGCATCAAGTACATCATCTTCAACGGCCGGAAAATCACGGATGACATGCTGCGCCGCGGTGTCAAGGTGCCCAAAGGAGCTACCCTGGAGTTTGTCGTTACCGAACGCATCACGGGAACGGTGCCCATACCCGATCTGGTCTGCAAACGCTACGATGCGGCGGCTTTCCTGCTCAGCGGTTCCAACTTGGTCATCAAAGAGACGATCGGAGCCGAGGGCAACGAAGAGAATGCCTATGTCTATAAACAAGAACCGGCTTTCGAACCGGGCAAAATGGTACCCAATGGCAGCGCCGTTACCCTCTACCTCAGCAGCAGCCGGCCGCCCTCTTGCCCGGAGGAAAATAATACCTTGCCCGAAGATGTCCCGGAGGAAGGCAGTGCTTCAGAAGAAGACTTTAACCAATAAAACATGAACGATTGCTATGAAGAAAGTAGGTATAATGCTGTCGGTGGCTATAATCCTGATAGCCGGATGCGCCATGGGGTTCCAAAGAGAATACCAGGAGATGATGGACAATTACGAGCGTATCCGAACCGGAGTAGATGATCAGCTGCGCCGCTACGAAGAATTCTACGCCCAATACTCTGAGGTGCGGCAAAAGTACAACGACCATCCCAATAGCCTGGTAGGCAGGGATTCCCTGCACAGCCTGGTGCGCAATCAACACGATATGCTCCTCGAGGGGCATCAGGCCTACCGTCAGAAGGGGACAGAAATTCTCGCCATCCACGAGGATATCTTTGAGCGGCATGAGCTGGAAGACTATCCTGAGGACAGCGTTCGGGCCGACTTTAAGAGTATGAATGCCGACCTGATCAAGGTGCAGGGCTACTTCGGGACGATGAATGACGAAATACTGCAGATGATTGATGAACAACAAACCATGCTTCAACGAATAGAATAAATATGGAACCAGCGAAGAATGTTTTTGGGGAGCCGCTCCAATCTTGTTGCACCGACCCAATGACCGGATTTTACCGGGACGGCTACTGTAATACCGGCCCGCAAGACTACGGCACCCATGTGGTCTGTGCACGCGTAACCGATGAGTTTTTGCGTTTCACCCGTGCGCAGGGCAATGACCTCAGCCGGCCGGTGCCTATGTACCATTTTCCAGGCTTAAAAGCGGGCGACGGATGGTGCCTGTGTGCGCTGCGCTGGAAAGAAGCCCACGAGGCCGGAGTAGCGCCTCCCGTAGTGTTGGAAGCCACCCACCAACGCGCTTTGGACTTCATCGATCTTGACACTTTAGTGGCCTACGCCTGGCGTAAGGAGGAAAAGTAGAACGCTTAACCATAAATGCCAACCATTGCTTATGCGCCAATTGCTGGAGACCGATCAGAAAGCACTGGAGATCAATCTTGATCCCGCCATTTACGGCACCTTCGCTGAAATCGGGGCCGGGCAGGAGGTAGCCCGTTACTTTTTCCAGGTGGGTGCCGCCGCCGGCACCATCGCTAAAACGATGTCCGCCTACGATAAGACCTACTCGGATAAGATATACGGGGAGGAAGTATCCGGGCGCTACGTTTGCGAAGCCAGGCTTTACAAAATGCTCGACCACGAGTACGGCCTGATGCGCTCCCGCCTGAGCAATGAGCGCCCGGATACCAATTTCTTCGTATTTGCGGATACGGTGGCTGCCATCAATTACCAGCGCACCATACAGGGCAACGGCTGGCTGGGCATCCGTTTCCAGTTGCAGCCGGACAGTGGCACCAACGATCTCGTGTTGCACGTGCGCATGCTGGACAACGACAATCAACTGCAGCAGCAGGCCATCGGCATACTGGGGGTCAACCTGATCTACGCCTGCTTCCGGTACAATGAGCAGCCGGAGATCATGCTGAAGTCCCTGATGGACGGCTTGCACGGGCGCGTGAAAGTCGACATGGTCCGCCTGACTGGCCCTGATTTTGAGCAACTGGACAACCGCCTGCTGAGCTTGTGGATGGTCAAAAATGGCCTGACGGATGTGGCCATGTTCGGGCCGGAGCGCCACAATGTGCATCCTTCGGAGTTCCTTTACAAAAAGCACGTCATGATTGTCCGGGGCAGTTTCCGCCCCGCCACCCTCGTCAATTTGGACATGCTCAAGGCCAGCTTCCAGCAGTTCCGAGGAGAAGCCGAAACGGATCCGCGCCGGGCCTTCTTGCTTACAGAAATTACGCTGGACAACCTGTGCAGCACCGGAGAACTGGATGAGCAAGACTTTCTGGACCGCGCCGAGCTGCTCAATACCCTCGGCCAGACCGTTGTAGTCTCGGACTGCCAACAGTACCAAAGCATGGTAGCTTATCTGTCGGATTATAAGATCCAGCAATTGGGCTTCGTGCTCGGTGTACGCGAGCTCCTGGAGCTGATCAACAATAAGTACTACCAAAACTTGGATGGCCGCCTGCTGGCCGCTTTCGGCCAGTTGTTTACCCGCAATGTGAAGTTCTACGTTTATCCTGCCTTGCAGGAGGGGAGCGGCGAATTGATCACGGCACAATCGCTGCCCATTCCCGAAGGCGTGAAATTCCTCTACAGACACTTGCTGGACAACCGGCAGATTATTGATGTAGAAGGGTTCAACCGAAATTTGCTGCACATTTTCTCCACCGAGGTGCTGCGCATGTTGCAGAACGGAGAGGAGGGCTGGGAAAGCATGGTCCCCGCTCAGGTAGCCAATTTGATCAAAGAGCAGTACCTCTTTGGTTACCCAGCAGAACAAATCGAATTCGATTATTGAAAAGCCCAAGTATGTCTAAAATGATGCCCAGATACCTATTGTCCTTTGCCTTGCTCTGTTGCGTTTCCGCCGCCTGTCAGTCGGGGGGCGGCAAAGATGCAGCAAGCGGGCCCGAGGCCGCTGCCGATAGCGCCCGCCCAATCCGCAAGCTGCCCGGCAGCCCTCCCAGCATGGATATGGCGGCTCAGGCAAGAGAGGCAGGTTTTGATACGGATTATCTGATGGGGCGCTTCAATCCAGCAGAACACCCGGATTTTGTGCAGGTCGATCAGCAGTACGCAGATCGCGGGGGGCTGTATCTCCGCCGGGAAGTGTACGAGGCATTTCTGGCAATGCAACGGGCAGCTCAGCGGGCCGGCATTCAACTGCTTATACGCTCCGCTACCCGCAATTTCGATTATCAGAAAGGCATCTGGGAGCGCAAGTGGACGGGGGCCAGGCGCTTGTCTAGTGGCGAAAATGCCGCTCAGGCGTATCCTGACCCCAAAGCGCGAGCCCTCCAAATACTGAAATACAGCTCCATGCCGGGGACTTCCCGGCACCACTGGGGGACTGATTTGGACCTGAACGCTTTCAACAACGACTACTTCGAGTCTGGGGAGGGCTTAAAACTCTACCAATGGATGCAGGCCAATGCCGATTCCTTCGGTTTTTGCCAGCCCTACACCGAAAAAGGAGCCTCCCGCCCCCACGGCTACAACGAAGAAAAGTGGCACTGGTCCTATTTGCCTACTGCCCAGCCCCTGACCGAGCTGGCGCGCGCATCGCTGTCCAATGAGGATATTCAGGGCTTTAAAGGCGCTGAAACCGCTGAATCGATTGATGTGGTAAGCAAATACGTCCTCGGCATAAGCCCGGATTGCCTGCCTTGAGGGGCTGCCCTGTCACAAAAATTGCATAAAATGTATAAACAGGCTTTGCCCTTCGTTTATCTTGCGGGCATAAGCATTACAACAAGAAAGCGGATGTAACAGCAATTAACGCCCAAACAAGTAGCACACACAAAAACTACACAACTCAAACTAGCATAGATTACCTGTACAAGGGTTTCTAAATTGCTGGAAGTTCCCCCCCACTCCTTGCAAACCCTCCTTATTGGACAAATACGCACAGGGCGTTCATGCAACTGTCCCTACGCGTTTGGTTCGCCGAACACGTTAGGTACAGCAGGGAGGATACCGTTCCCACTTCGCTCTTTCTGAGTTTGTAATGTCTATTTTCCAGGGGCTTGTTGCCTTTGGTGGCTTTGCTCCCCCCCGCATTGCAAAAGCTAAAGCGGCAAGCCAGCGTCTTGGCTCAGTGCCCGGGCGCAGCTTAAAACAAGACAGGGGAAATCCCCCGACTTGTTGCTCAAAAGCACTAACATGCCATGAGCAATTGTTGAAGGGGCTAGTCCGAAAGGAGTAGCCCCTTTGATTTTTTAAACTTTTCCCGCCCCGCCAGCTTTGTACAGTAAAACAAGAACCTTATGGCCCTTACAGAATCAAGGAGCATGCAAGTGGGGACCGAAGCCCCCGACTTTGCCTTGACCGATACCGTCAGCGCCAAGACGCTGCAATTCGCTGATGTTGCCGGAGCAAAGGGCACGGTGGTGATGTTCATCTGCAACCACTGCCCTTACGTGATCCACGTCAACCCGGAGTTGGTGCGCCTGGCCCAGGACTATCAAGGCAAAGGCATCGGTTTCGTGGCGATCAGCTCCAATGATGCCGAGCGCTATCCGCAGGATGGCCCGGAGAAGATGAAAGCGCAGGCGGAGCAGCTGAAGTATCCCTTTCCTTACCTGTATGATGAGACGCAGGAGGTGGCAAAAGCCTACAATGCTGCCTGTACTCCGGATATTTACCTGTTCGACAGCGACAACCGGCTTTACTACCACGGCCGTCTCGACGGTTCCCGCCCCAAAAACGAGCTGCCCCTCACTGGGGCAGACCTGAGGCATGCGATCGACCGCCTGCTCGCCGGCCAAGCTGCGCCAGAAAAACAGTACCCGAGCGCCGGCTGCAACATCAAGTGGAAATGATTGTAAGCCGCAGTGCGAACGAAAAATTCGGCCAGGCTGTTGGTATTCCATCAGATGAGTTATTTTTGCGATCCAGAACGAATTGACCGATAGCACTATGTTTCCAGAATACGACGTAATTGTGGTGGGTGCCGGGCATTCCGGCTGCGAAGCCGCGGTAGCTGCAGCCAACATGGGATCCCGTGTCCTGCTGGCTACCATGAATATGAATACAATTGCCCAGATGTCCTGCAACCCCGCTATGGGCGGTGTTGCCAAAGGGCAGATCGTGCGCGAAATCGACGCGCTCTGCGGTTACTCGGGCATCGTTACTGACCACACCCTGGTTCAATTCCGTATGCTCAACCGCTCCAAAGGGCCCGCCATGTGGAGCCCCCGGGCTCAGAGCGACCGCAGGCTGTTCGCTGCCAAGTGGCGGGAAATGCTGGAGGCGAACGAGCGCATCGACTTCTGGCAAGAGATGGTCACCGGAATCATCGTTAAAAACGGTCGGGCCGCCGGTGTGCGCACCGGCTTGGGGCTGGAAATCTCCGCCAAAGCGGTCATCCTGACCAACGGTACCTTCCTCAACGGCCTTATTCACATCGGCGAGAAACAATTCGGTGGCGGCCGCGCGGGGGAGCGGGCTGCCAAAGGCATCACCGAACAGCTGGAGGAGCTCGGCTTCGAGTCAGGCCGCATGAAGACGGGCACTCCGCCGCGGCTCGACGGGCGCACCATCGATTGGGAAGCGCTGGAAGTGCAGCCGGGGGATGAAGAACCAGGCAAGTTTTCCTATACCCATACCCCAAAAGCTGCGCAGCAGCTGCCCTGCCATATCGCGTACACCAGCTCAGAGGTGCATGAAACCCTGAAGGAAGGCTTTGACCGTTCTCCCATGTTCAACGGGCGCATACAGGGGCTGGGGCCACGCTACTGCCCCTCCATCGAAGACAAGATTGACCGCTTTGCAGAGCGCGACCGCCATCAGCTGTTTGTAGAGCCGGAAGGCTGGAACACCTGTGAAGTGTACGTCAATGGTTTTTCTTCTTCCCTGCCAGAAGATGTGCAGTACCGTGCTCTGCGCAAGGTTCGCGGTTTTGAAAACGCCAAAATGTTCCGGCCGGGCTACGCTATCGAGTATGACTTTTTCCAGCCTACCCAGTTGCACCCTACGCTGGAAACCCGCTTGGTCAGCAACCTCTTCTTTGCTGGGCAGATCAATGGTACCACCGGCTATGAAGAGGCTGGCTGCCAGGGCTTGATCGCCGGCATCAACGCCCATCTGAGCGTCCGGGAGGAGGAGCCTTTTGTCCTGAAGCGGTCGGAGGGATACATCGGCGTGCTCATAGACGATTTGGTCAATAAAGGTACCAAAGAGCCCTACCGCATGTTTACTTCCCGAGCCGAGTATCGCATCCTGCTGCGGCAAGACAATGCCGACCTCCGCCTTACTCCAATCGCTCAACGGCTTGGCCTGGAGGGAGCAGAGAAGCGCATGCAGCGCGTACTCGCCAAAGAGGAAGCCGCCGAAGCAATTGACAAATTCGTACGCAAACTAAGTGTAGAGCCAGGACAGCTCAACCGCTACCTGGATTCAATAGACTCCCAGCCACTCAGACAGAAAGTCAAACTACACAGCGTACTGCTGCGCCCCCACGTCCATCTGGCTGGCCTTCGCGAGCTGCTGCCCGCCCTGGAAGAATTTCTGGGGAACTACGAGCAAGAGTTCATAGACCTGGCTGAAGTCAATATAAAGTACGAAGGCTACATCGAACGGGAGCAGGAGCGCGTCGAAAAGATGAATCGCCTGGAGCAAGTGCCCTTGCACGACAGCCTGGATTATCGAGCATTGACATCCCTGTCGGCGGAAGCCCGGGAGAAACTCTCCCAACTCCGGCCGCGTACCCTGGGGCAAGCCAGCCGCATCAGCGGGGTTTCTCCTTCTGATATTTCGGTATTGCTGGTACACATGGGGCGGTGATTTTGGCGTACGGGCTTGTTTAGCAGATAAATTATGGTGAGCTTAGCTGTCCACTAAACAGCAACATCGTACATGAATTACCGGATACTTTCCCTTCTGGCCATCGCTTACCTGCTGCAGCTTTACGCTTGCGCCGGCAATGGAAGCGGGCCACTGCAGGGAGAATGGGAAAATAAGCGCGGCCAGGTCTTTGTCTTCCGGCCGGGCGAAGAAATGCTTTGGATACAGCCTGCGGGCGAGACAAAGGACACCTTCTTTATGAGCTACCGCTTTGATGAAACCAAGCAGCCGGCGCCAATCGACTTTTACAGCATCGCGAATGGCCCCTTCAAGGGCAAGAAGATGTACGGCCTGGTAGAACTGCTGGAAGACGAGCGGGGGCAAGCCATACGCTGCAATATACGGGTGGGGGCCGACACCACTTCCCGGCCAAAATCTATGAGCGACGGCAGTACGACCCTCTACGTTAAGCGGAAATAGTGCCGCAAGGTTTTTTCGATTGAGGCAATTTTCTCCGCCTGCTTTTGCGTTTGATGATCTCAGTATTTTGTTTGCTCACACTAAATAAGTAGAATGAAAGTATTCGGATTTTCCATACTGCTGTCGGTATTTTGCCTACAGCTTCCAGGGCAGGTCATTCCTTATCAGGAATTGTCTCGCCCCGCATCCAAACCTGGAACAGACCTCTATTTATACTACAGCAGCCCTTCTGACGAAGTTATTGTGGAAAATGGCAAGATCACACACCGGTCCAAAAACTACCGGCGCGATACAGCCGATCCCTACAGCGCCACCTCAACCAACCCATCCAAACAATCCGTAGCCGAATCCATCCCCCTGAACGGGCATCAGCTGTCCGGGCTCAAACAACGCGTCAACAACAGCGGTTTTTTCCAGGACCAGCCGAGGCATAGGGCTTCTTCAGATGCCGTGCAGTACGAGCTTCACATCCGGGTGGATGGAAAAGAGCAGCGCATGGCGTTCAGCAGCAATCCTTCCTACGCCGGGGCTCCGCCCTCCTTCGAGCATATAACAGACTACCTGTGGCGGGTCGTGACGGAAGCAGAGCAGTAGTTCAGGAGCCGGGCAACTGCTGAAACCATCGGGGCAGCTGTTGCTCTGCCGGCTTGTCATTTGGCGTGAATCCGGAGTGCCCCTTCCCGCCTTCCGATAGGTCGGAAGGGTATTTCCACCACAGTACTCCTTGGCACCAATCATCTGTAGCGGACAGTTGCCGGAACACTGCAGCGTAAGCTTTGACTTGCCCAGCAGCATGGTAGGTTTTGCCACGCCCGTCTTTGTGCGGTGATCGCCAGGGCTTATTTGTGCTGGTAAAACCGATTTCCGTAAAAAGCAACGGCCGGTTGTACTTTTGGCTGATGCGTTCTGCCATCTGTAGTTTTCTGGCGAACGCCCGGCCAAGCTCTTCCTGTGTGGGCTGTTCCTTCTGGCTGAGCGGGTAGTAGCAGTTGAGGCCTATGTAGTCGAGCGATTCCCAAAAAGAAAGGTTTTCGAATTCCTCTCCCCAATTGGCGGCGTAGGTGATTGGGCCTTGGTAGATCTGCCGCAGCTTTTGAATCATGCCGATCCAGTCCTGCGGCCTTTCCTGGGTGGCCTTTGCAAACTCTACGCCTACGCACAGCAGGTCAAACTGATGGATCTCCGCCAGCAGGGCGTAGTGCCGCATCCAGCGGTAGTAGTGGTCGAAAAACTCCTGCCACTCCGCTTCCGATGCCATGTCCACATCTCCGGGCCATTGCCCGCCTCCCAGCCAAACCTGGGGTTTGAGGACAGTCCGCATACCCATCTCCTGGGCTAAGCAGTGGTCCCGAATAATGCTTTCGTCCGTTTCGGTTCCCGCCCTCCGCATAAAAGGCAACGGAGCGGGCTGCTGCGTCCGGCGCATGTAAGAATAGGGAACCAGAGCGATGGTGTTTGCCCCTAGGCGCCACTGCTCTCGGATAGCAGCTTCAGAATATTTTGAACCGTAACCGTTGAAAATAGAGTACCCTTCATGCGCGAAGTTGAAACCCTTGAGATACGGAAGTGCTGATGGTTCGCGATTGGACAGCTCCCGTGTCTTCAGTTCGGCATGCCAGGCTCTTTGCAGGCTTTGCAGCGCTTCCGGAGAGGGTTTCCATTGACCGTACCTTTTCAGAAACCTGTCTTTTCCCCACCGCCGGATCAGAAAGCGCGTGAAGCTTGCGCAGACAGCGCCGGATACAAGTGGAGAGGCAGTTGACAAGTGGCCGTCCTCCAAGAGTTCTGATAAAGGGTGAAGGTTGCCTCCCTTGTGCAGCCAGGCAGCCCAGTATTCATAGCCTTTGTTTTGCCAATGCGGGTTAAAGCTGATGCTCAGCCCTAGTTCCAGCGCCGGCCAGGCGGGCTGGCCGAGCCACTTCCTCAGCAATAGTACATTTTGCCGCCCCAGCTGTGTTTCATCGAAGTAGGCGTTTGCGACCAGCGCAATAGAGTGTTGTTGGTACTCAACTTGTACCGGGCGCGTATCGTCTAGTGCCAGCCCCTTTCGTTCTATGCTCGGAAAGATGGCCACTTCAGCTACTGGAGAGGAAGGCATAGCCTGGCCACAGAATTTCCGGACTTCTTCTGCCTGTGTCTTACAGGCCCGTATGATGGATTGGGCAGGAACAGCCCGCTCCGGCTCACGGATTTGGTAACGGAAAATAGCGTCTTGCTCGTAGGCGGAAGTATCGGGTGGCAGCCGAAATTGCCGGCCGGGCAACGCTTGCCAGGTATTGGGGTCGTATTTGCCCATCAGAGTCCGGATGCCGTTTTGGTAAAGCTCGTACTGCCAGCCGCCCCACCCGAAGTAAGCCATTTCTCCACTCAGGCGCTTTTCCAGCTTCTGCCGCAGTGTAGGCATAGAGTAAGCCGTAGCTACAAATAGCGGGTATCCGGGGGCAGCAGGGTGAGGGTAGAAAGACAAAAAAGCGACGGAACTGCTGTCGGGATAGGCTTTGCCGTTAAGCTGCAGTTGCTTGTTTGACCAGTGCAGAGGCAACCGCTTCCCCAGGCTTTCAAATGCTGCGTTGTTTCGGGGGTGGCCGATAATAAGGGTAGCGCATCTGCCTAGCTTCTGTTTTTTCAGCTGATTGGAGCTGATAAGGATGGGCTGCAGGTGCTCCAGCGGTTCTGCCAGCTGCTCAGCGGCCGTTTTTAGGATGGGTGGAAAAACGATCTGCAGGCGTTGGTCGCTCCGGATATTTGACCGCAGGCTGTCCATCGGAGGCTGGGAATTGTACAGCTTAGCAGCGGCTCGCTCCGGAGCAGTAGGTTGGCACCCCATTTGCCACAGCAGCAGGAGGGAGGATGCCAGCAGGAACAGCAGCCACCGATGGTACTGCGGCGCCATCAGGCAGCTTCCTTGATGTCCCAGACGATCATGCTGCGATCGTCGCTGGCGGAAACCAGGTAGTTCTCGTACCCGTGCCACAGGAGCCGGTTAACGGAATTGATATGGCAGCCATCCCTTACCGTTTCCAGCACCTGGAGCAGTTTAAAATCGGCGGCATCCCATATCTTTATGGTTTTGTCTCGGCTTCCTGTAGCGAACCACCTGCCAGACGGGTGGAAGGCGATGCTGTTGATGGTAAACCAGTGGGCCGGCTGGTCGGATACCAATTCAGGAGCACTTTCCCCTATTTCCCAGGCTTTGAGGTGGGCATCTCTGCCACCGCTTAGCAGGAATCGATCGTCAGGGCTGTAGCGCAGCGTAAATACGGAATTGTCGTGTGCATTGGGAATATGGTGTTTCACGGAGAGCTGCTCCGCATCCAAAAGGTAGATGCCGTTGTCACTGCTCCCCACTGCCAATTCTCGGCGTTTTGGGGCATAGCTGATGCAGCGCAGGCTTTGGTTGCTCAACCGCAGGCTTTCCATGCTCTGGCAGGCTTCCGCCGACCACCTTGTGAGCAGGCCTTGCCCGCCAGCGGTGAATATGTTTTCGCCGACTCGTTGTATGGCGAAAACCCCCTTTTGGTGGTGGGCGATGTCTTTGGTGTTTTCTGGCTCCTTGAGGTCTACCCAGTGGACGCCGCCGTTCATATCCCCGATCACCGCCCGGTCCCAGTCCGGGAGATACAGCAGGGAAAAAACCTGCGTATCCACCTTGGCTACCAAGCGGCCATCTTGGGGCTGTGTAAGGTCCCAGCGCACGATCCATCCATCCCCGGCACCAGAAAGGTAGGTGTGCGCTTCCCGGTCGGGCGCGAGCGCGAAGATAGAAGCATTATGGCCCGTAAGCTGGGCTACTTTGCCGATTTGGAACTTGGGCATGGAAGACTTAGTTTTGTTTGTTGAGACAACAGGCATCAGCTGCATTTAGTTGTTTAACAGCTGTCTGTCCAACTGTTATCTTTATGGCATTACTGCTGCAAGAAAACATATTGCCCAAGGGGCAATTGGGGCTCTGGCGTATCGAGGAATCCGAGGAATGGTTTCGCGATCGGCTGAAGCTTTCTCGCTCTGAGCGTCAGCAATTGGAGCGCTTGCGCGGCCGCCGGCGTGCGGAGTGGCTGGCTGCTCGGCAGCTGGTCCATCAAATGTCCGGCCGCCGTCGTAGAGGCGCTTTCCTCAAAGATCAGTTCGGAAAACCCCAGCTCGAAAACTCGCCGTATCACATCTCTATTTCTCATTCTCATGGCATGGCAGCTGCTATTGCTTCTCCTTTTTTAGTTGGGATTGATGTTCAACTGCTCGTGCCTAAACTGGCTCGGCTAGCCCGAAAGTACATGCGGCCGGAAGAGATGGAATGCCTGGCTCCCGGTTCTGGCCGCTTGCCGCATCTGCACGTGTTTTGGGGGGCGAAGGAGGCGCTTTATAAAGCTTACGGGCGGCGGGCCCTGGATTTCTGCCAGCATATTAAAGTGCGACCTTTTCGTTACCGATCGGAGGGCGGAAAAGCCTCCGCAGTGATCAATAAAGGAGATTTTTCCCAAGCGTTTGAATTGCATTACCGTATGGAGGGGCAGTACATGTTGGTCTACAGCAGAGAAATTAGGAGTACAACGGGCCGATTGGTTTGAAAATAGGAGCAATTCTCTTATATTGAGCCCTTATTGTCTGCCCGGAGAACATAGTCTGCAGCCTCCCCCCTTCTGAGATGAGCTAGCGCTGTAGAAAATCCCTGAACATTTCAACTGATTGCTATGCAGTTAATCCGCACGCTCATAGCAGACGACCACCCTATATTCAGAAAAGGAATAAAAAGTCTGCTGCAACAATCTCACGAACCCCAATTTGAAATCGTCGGCGAAGCCCCCGATGGCAAACAAGCGCTGGATTTGCTTCGATCCTTCCAACCGCAATTGCTGTTGCTCGATATGAATATGCCTATTATGGACGGCCTTGAGTTGCTGCAGCAGCTTCGGCAGTACAGTATCAGTGTGCATACGCTGGTACTCAGCATGTACGATGCGCCCAGGCTGATCCGTTCTGCTATCGGTGCTGGCGCCCATGGATACTTGCTTAAAGGCCAATCTCCCTATGAACTGTCTCAAGCCATTCAAACGATCTTTTCGGGAGAAACCTTTCTTGGCAAAGGAGTCCACCTTCATGCTAAGCCCGATCCGGGTTGTCAGCAAGCACCTCACCATTTCTTTGATGCCTTCATCAAAAAACACAGTCTGACGAAGAGAGAAACAGAAATTCTTCGTCTTATAACCCAGGCTATGAGCAATAAGGAAATTGGAGAAGCCCTCTTCATAAGCGATCAAACCGTTGGGGTGCACCGCAAAAATATCATGAGGAAACTCGGCGTAAGCAATACGGCAGGATTGATAAAAACGGTTTATGACCACAGCCTAATTTGACTATTTTAAGGCAAGGCTTTTCCTTTAAGTGCTTGATTATTAGTGGTTTATGAAGAGATGTTCATTAGTTTGTGATTTTAGTTGTGCATTTTCAAGTAAAAATTTTATATTTGCCTTAACTGAAAGGATGGATTACTCATCATCCATTAGGCTATCTACACTTCGAAATCCTATGACTGACTCTACCGTTTGTCGATTTATGCCCATTTATTCCAAAAGATGCTCGTCTTATGGATTACGTCCGTTAAGTGTCGATAGCCTTTCCACATTAGATCTACTGAGTTTTTGCAAAACCAAGATAGAGTATGCGTTATCCTATGGGGTAGCCTGCTTACCTTTCGCAAGAGAATATTCCTCAATCCAAGTCAATAAACATTCGCAGAGCGAAAGCAGCTATTGAGCTAATAGCTGCTAGGGATCGGGGTATCCCTTCCTTTTTTACTTCAACAATAGCCCTCATAAATGATAAGGGCTAAAATTTGAAAATACGGAAAACACGATCAATAGACGACCTATAGACCAGAAGACTCCCTGTGGGGGCTCCTTCTGTTTTTATAAATTTTTTGTTTTAACGACCTTTTTACCTAATTTTTCAAACAAATCGTGATCTTATGGAAAAAA
>CAYNIT010000066.1:0-18269 GCA_964397205.1 uncultured Phaeodactylibacter sp.
ACAAAATAACTTCGCCTATTCTAGGTAACTTGTTATTGCGCGACCCCTAAGCCTTGTGCGAAAAGTGTGTGTATACCCTATTTTTCACCCGAAATCACAAATCATGCGATACTGCCTGATCCTAGCTTTCATGAGCAGCCTGGCCGCTGCTGCCTATACCCAAACGCCATTTCTATCCGAATTCTACGAAACCTACAAACAGAAAGAACGCACGACCGATGTCAAGCTACAGGGCTGGCTGCTCAAACTGGCTGCCGAACAGAGCGAAGAAAGCCCCGCCAGCCAGCTGCTCGACAAAATCAGCTACCTCCGGGTATTGCTGATGGAGGAAGCCAATCTCGTGCCGGAAACGGAGTACCGGCAACTGCTGCGCAACTTGCGCCGGAATGCCTTTGAAGAACTGCTCTACGTGCAGGAAGGCAGCGAAAGAATCAGCCTTTACATACGAGAAGACGGCAAACACATCACCGATGTGCTCGTGCTGGTCAATGGTGCAGACAGCTTCGTCCTCCTCAGCCTGGAAGGCATGCTGCGTTTCAGCGATTTGAACGACCTGAACATCGATATCCAAGGCGCGGAGCACTTCGAGCGGCTGCCGGACGACAAAAAAGACATACCACGGGCGTAAGCCTTTCGAAAGACCCCTGTCAGGCTTTTGCCGGGTTGGGGAAGCCTCCCGGGCTAAACGCCAAAAGCCCCTTTTCCGATTTTCCCAAAATTTCCCTTTTTTAGCAGGAAAAACATGCGGCTACTGACCCTCTTTTTCTTGTCAATGTCTCTGTTCCTGAACGCTCAGGAAGCCCCCTCCCCCACCCCTGCGGAAAAACGCCTGAAAAGCTATCAGCAGCGGCAAGCGCTGGGCGAGCAATCCATCCTCAATGACATCCCATTCCGCAATGCAGGGCCTGCCGTGATGAGCGGACGGGTGGCCGATATTGATGTATGGGAAAAAGACCCCACCCACTTTTTTGTGGCTTACGCCTCGGGCGGCCTCTGGAAGACGGAAAACAACGGCTTGTCCTTCGAACCACTCTTCGACGAGCAAGCCGTGATGACCATCGGCGACATTGCGGTAGACTGGCCCAGCAACACCATCTGGGTAGGCACCGGCGAGGTCAATTCCAGCCGCTCTTCCTACGCCGGCGCCGGCATTTACAAAAGTACCGATGGCGGCAAAAACTGGCAGCACCTCGGCCTGCCAGAAACCCATCACATTGGCCGCATAATCCTGCACCCGGATGATCCGAATACCGCCTGGGTAGCTGCACTGGGCCACCTCTATTCCCCCAATCCGGAGCGCGGGCTCTACAAAACCACCGACGGCGGCAAAAGCTGGCAGCAGCAGCTCTACCCTGGCCCAAACGCCGGTGCTGTCGACCTGCTGCTCGACCCCCTCGACCCCAACACCCTCTACCTGGCTGCCTGGGAGCGGGAGCGCCGCGCCTGGAACTTCGTGGAGTCCGGCCCCGCCTCCGCCATTTACAAAAGTACCGACGGCGGCAGCAACTGGCAGCGCATAACCGATGCCGGCAGCGGCTTTCCCACTGGTGAGGGAGTAGGGCGCATCGGCGTAGACGCGGTGGTGCAGAACGGCAAAACCATTCTCTACGCCGCCCTGGACAACTACAACCGCCGCCCGAAGGAGGAAGAAGAAACCGAGGGTTTGGCCAAGGACGCACTGCGCCAGATGAGCCGCGCTGAATTCCTCGAGCTTCCGCTATACGAAATCGAGGACTACTTGCGCAGCAATGGCTTCCCGAGCAAGTACAGCGCAGAGACGGTGCGCCAGCAAATCGAAGCAGGCGAACTGACTCCTGTACAGCTGGTCGAATACACCGAGGATGCCAACGCCCTGCTCTTCGACACACCGGTGGTCGGCCTGGAGGTCTACCGATCCGCAGACGGCGGGCAAAGCTGGTCCAAAACCCATGAAGATTACCTGGATCAGGTGTACAACTCTTACGGCTACTACTTCGGGCAGATCCGGGTAGACCCGAATGACCCGGACAAGGTGTTTGTCATGGGGGTGCCTATATTGCGTTCGGACGATGGGGGCCAAAGCTGGGAAAACATCATGCAAGCCAATGTGCACGCCGACCACCACGCCCTCTGGATCAACCCGCAGCGAGAGGGGCACCTCGTACTGGGCAACGACGGCGGCATCAACATCAGCTACGACGATGGCGCGCATTGGGCCAAGTGCAACAGCCCGGCCGTTGGGCAGTTCTACACTGTCGCCGCCGACCAGGCAGAGCCCTACCGCATCTACGGCGGCCTGCAGGACAATGGCGTGTGGATGGGCCCCAGCACCTACGAAGCCAGCGAGCGCTGGCACTCCACCGGGCAGTACCCCTACCGTAGCATTCAGGGCGGCGACGGCATGCAGGTTGCCATCGACACCCGCGACAATACAACCGTCTACACCGGATTTCAGTTTGGCAACTACTTCCGCATCAACACGAAAACCGAGGAACGCCAGTACATCACGCCCAAACCAGAGCTGGGCGAGCGCCCCTACCGCTGGAACTGGCAGGCTCCCATCCATCTTTCTGTCCACAATCAAGATATCCTCTACATGGGTGCCAACAAAATGCTCCGCTCCCTGGATCAGGGAGAAAGCTTTGAAGAGATATCCGATGACCTGACCCTGGGCGGCAAGCCGGGGGATGTGCCCTATGGCACCCTGACCAGCATTCACGAATCCCCGCTGCAGTTTGGCTTGCTGTACGCCGGTTCCGACGACGGGCAGGTGCACCTCAGCCGGGACGGGGGATACCACTGGGAAAACTGCAACGAGGGGCTGCCGGAAAACCTCTGGGTAAGCCGGGTACAGGCCTCTGCCCACGCCAAGGGGCGGGTATATCTGGCGCTCAATGGCTACCGCTGGGATGACTTCACCCCCTACCTCTACCTTTCCGAAGATTACGGTGCCAACTGGCTGCCCATCGGCGAGGATCTGCCGCTGGAGCCCATCAATGTCATCAAAGAAGACCCCGTCAACCCGGACTTGCTGTACGTCGGCACCGACCACGGCTTATACGTTTCGCTTGACCGGGGTGCCAGTTTTATGCTGGTCGATAAGCCGCTGCCCGCTGTGCCGGTGCACGACCTCGTCGTCCAGCCCGACGCTAAAGAATTGGTAGTAGGCACCCACGGCCGCTCCATCTACGTCGGGCGGGTCAAGGAATTGCAACAGCTGGACAGCGCACTGCTGGCAGCGCCGCTGCACGCCTTCCCCCCCGACCCCGTCCGCTATCGTTCTTCCTGGGGCGAAGCCTCGGTATGGGAGCGCGAATTGCCAGAGGTAAAGTTGCCGCTCTACTGCCAGGAAGACGGGCGGGTCAAGATGCGTATCCTTACAGAAAATGGGCTGGAGCTGGCCAGCCGGGAGCAGAAAGGCATCCGCGGGTTGAATTACCTGCCCTACGACTTGACCCTAGATCCAGCGGTACTGGAAGCTTACAACTCCTACCTCAACCAGGACCGGGAGGAAACCGAAAAACCCATTGAGGTAAAAACGGCAGACAACGGCAAGGCCTACCTGCACAAAGGCACTTACACCATCGAGCTCGAGCAGGGAGGGCAGGCCGACAGCACCCAGCTGACGGTTCGATAGGACTTTACTGCTTCACGATAGGTTTTACCAAGCGCTGCCCTCCTTCGTAAAAGATGAGCCAGTAAGGGCCACTCGGCCAATCGCTGGCATCAATGGAATGGCCGGAAGGAGTCAAGCGGCGCAACAGCCGCCCCTGCGCGTCCCACACCTCAATCCGCTGGGGTTGAAAACCCGTGTAGAAAAGCGTGTGGTCCACCGGATTGGGAAAAACCTTTCCTGCATTCTTCTCAGCCGTTTCGGTTTGTACCCCTACTAAATTCCGGTACCAGGCGACCTTATGATCCTGCTCGGAAAGAGACAGGCCATCCACCAACCCATCCTGATCTAGGTCGGCAGCAAAGACCCGGAGAGGCGAGCGCGTTTCTCCTTCCAGCTCGCCTACCATTGTAAAGTTGTTGCCACCGGTGTTTTCATACCACCTTATAGCCGATTCGGACGACAGGCCCGTAAGCAGATCGCCATCGCCATCCTGGTCAAAGTCTGCGATGGCTACCGAAGCAATGGCGCTGCTATTCTCCTCAATGGTTATGGGAGGGGAAAAGCTGCCATTGCCATCGTTTTCCAAGGCGGACAACAGGAAGCCGTTTTGCCAGCTGGCCACTATATCCGGGTCGCCATCGCCGTCCAAATCTCCGGTTTGGATGGCCTTCACCCGCAGGTTGTCATCAATGGAACCGGTCAGAATCGAGCGCTTTGCGAATTGGCCAGCGCCATCGTTTTCGTACCAATTGAACGCCTCGCTTTGCTCTTGCCTCAGCAGCAGATCGGGATCTCCGTCTCCGTCCAGGTCTTCGGCCAGCAGCTCAATGGCTGTAAGCTCGTCCTCTGCCAGAACCGGCCCCGCAGTGAAGTTGCCTTGCCCATCGTTAAGGTATAAGCCGATCTGGCCCGTAACCCCTTGGGCCGTTAGCACATCAGTATCGCCATCCCCCTCCACATCCAGGGCTATGGCATCATCAAAGGCTATAGAATCTTCCGCTATGATGATCGCCGGGTCAAAACGCCCGCTATCGGCATTGGGGGACCACCCTACCCGGTATTGCACTGCGTAGAGGAGGTCGTTGCTGCCATCCCCGTCGAAGTCAGCCGCATCTACCGAGCGCACCATAGGCCGGGTGCCGGGCAGCACTTTGGCCAAGCTGAACTCGCCTTCTCCAAAATTTTCAAACCAGCCTAGGCGGCCGGCTTCTTCGTGCGCCACGGATACTTCCGGCAGGCCATCCCCGCTCAGGTCTTTCACCACCGCTTCAACCGGACCTGTCAAAGCCCCCAGGCTCAGAATGCGCTCCACAAATCCCGCCGCGGCGCCGTCCTGGAACCAGGTCACCCTGGCATCCCCCCTGGAAGCTACCACCGGCTCGGCATCCTCGTCCCCATCTATATCCAAAAAGGCCATGGCTACTGGATTAGAGAGATTTTGGCTGATGAAAATTGCATTGTTGAACTGGCCTGCACCCAGGTTTTCCCGCCAAACCACTTTACTGTTGTCAAAAAAAAGCACATCCTGATCGCCATCTCCGTCCACATCAGCAGCATCTGCATGCTGGCCACTGATGCCGCCCTGCGTCAAAGTACCCTGTCCAGAGAAATTTCCTGCCCCGTCGTTAGCGTACCACTTCACGCGGTTCTGACTAGTGGTGTAAAGTATATCGGGGTCCTCATCCCCCTCAAGATCCACAACACGGAAACTGCGTACAACTTCGTTCTCTCCGGCAGTGTCTTCAAAAGCAAGGCGCCGTTCAGCGAAGCCGCCGGCCCCATCGTTGGGAAACCAATAAATCCGCTCCACACCAAAGGTATAGCCAGCAAGCAAAATGTCATCGTCTCCATCTTGATCCAAGTCAGCCAGAGCAACCTGTTCAATCGCCCAGTCCGTTACCTCCGCTACCGGGGTAAATTCAGAAAAGTTGCCGGCCCCGTCATTGTACATCAGATACAAAGAGTCCTTTGAATCCGATCCGAAAGCATCTCTATTAGCTCCAACAATAATATCCAAATCGCCATCGAGGTCGAGGTCGCTCATCTCCGAAAGGCCATCCACCGTTGCACCAATAGAAGACAACAGGGGATTCATAGGATAGGCAAAGGAGTCCACTGAGGCCAGGCTGCCTGTTCCTGGGTTCTCCAGGACCATCAATTGCACCGAATCTCCTTTTGTAGAGGGATACAAAAGGTCCTGATCGCCATCCTGATCGATATCCCCAAAGCTTATATCAGTGGGGACGCTATCGAATGCATAAAGTTCCTGCGGAGAGCTGAGGCTGCCATTGCTGTTGTTGCGAAAGCTGTAGAGTTTCTTTTCTTCACTGGCGTAGACGATTAGGTCCCGATCGCCATCTTCCTCCAGATCAACCGTTCTCAGGGTTATGGGCAGACAAATTTCGCAGCGGTTGAGTACTTGCTGCGGGCCGAATTGGGCGTGTGCCGTGCAGGCTATCAGAGCGCCGCCGAGTAGAAGTAGAGCGTTTTTCATGAGTGAACGTTTTATTTGTCGCGTTCAAAGTAGAGATAAAAGTACATGCCTGACCCAAAATCCTCTACATCTGTAGAAACCAGCCGCCAGTCTTCTGCGGCGTACTCGTCCAGCTTAGCTTGAATGTCTTTGGAAGAGCTTTTTAAGATATGCGCTCTATCCAGCGTCAGTTTGCTGTAGTAAATCAGGGACTCCAGGCGGTACTCTTTCATAAATGCTTTTCGCTAAAATACAAGAAATTCTCCTACCGCAAACAGCTTTCTATGTCTTCAGCACTACTGCTGCGGCCATTGCTCCCGGCTCCACTTTTTCCAATCCGCCAGATAATAATCCAGCAGCAGCGGGCGGTCCAGCCGGTTGGGCTCGATATCGGCCGGGCGGGCGGCATCCGCCGGAAAATGCAGCATGGCCTCTACCACCTCAGCATCCAGGTAACGCACCGGCAAATCGGTGGAAAAGGGCACCATCGGCAAGGGCTGCCCGGCCGCCAGCACAAAGCCCCAGTCCCCGAAGGAAGGCACATAGGTATGGTAGGGCCTGACGTGCGAAAAGCCGCTGGTTTCCAGCGTTTTCACAATGCACCAAAAAGCGTCCCGCGTGTGGAAAGGGCTCGTAGCCTGCGTGGCCAGTACGCCATGCGCGGTAAGCCGGCTGCGCGCCAGGCCGAAGAAGTAAGTACTGTACAAGCGCGCCACAGATTCGTTAGTGGGGTCGGGCAAGTCCACCAAAATCAAATCGTAGTAGGCCTCCGTTTCCGACAGGAAGAGGCTGGCATCTTCCGCTACGGTAGTGACCCGCGGGTCGTCGAGCGCCCCTTTGTTCAGTTCCCGGACGTAGGGCTGCTCCCGGCCGATGCGGAACACCGCCGGATCGAGATCTACGATCGTCACTGCCTTCACCTCAGGGCTTTTCAGCACTTCGCGAGCCAGCAGCCCCTCTCCTCCGCCCAGTATCAGGACTTGCTCGGCGTAGGGGGCTGCCTCCAGGGGGACGATGCCCAGAGCTTCGTGGTAGCGGTATTCGTCGGTGGAGGAAAACTGTATGACCCGATTGATGTGCAGCCGCACATCCGAGCGGTTTTTCGTAATTGTCAACTGCTGATAGGGCGTCCGCTCGCTGTAGACGATGCGGTGCGGGTAAGCCCGGCTGTCCCAGCGCTCCAGCAGGGGCTGCGCCAGGTACAGCAAAGCCCCAAAAACCAGGCCGATAAAAGCGGCAAAACCCAGCAGCCAACGCAGCATGGGGCGGCGCAGATGGCCCACGAAGTACCAGAGCACGAATACCCCCAGCGCTACATTCACCAAGCCGAAGAAAACGGAGCTGCGGAACAGCCCGAAGAAGGGCAGCAGCAAAAACGGGAACAACAGCGTCGCTATCAGGGCACCGAAGTAGTCCAGCGACATCACATTGGCCAGGTTGACCCGCAGCGGGTAGTACTTCTTCATAATCCTGGCCAAAAGTGGGATCTCAAAGCCCGTCAGGGTCCCAATCACCACCGTCAAGCCCAACACCAGCCCCTGATAGGCATCCGGCGAAAGCCGCGGGAAACTGTAGTACAACAGCGGTACACTCGCACCGCCCGTCAGCCCGAGCAGCCCCTCCACAGCGATGAACCAAGCCACCAAACGCTCCTCCGCCAGCCATTTGCTGAGATAAGACCCCAGCCCCATAGCTGCCATGTAAAACCCAATAGTGAGCGAAAACTGCGTGATGCTGTCGCCCAAAAAGTAGGAAGAAGTCGTGCTGATGAGCAACTCATAAACGATGGAGCACAGGCCCGCGATAAAGATGGCGAAGGCGAGCGCGGCTTTCTCTGACATAATTCTTTGGTTGGCCATACCCTTTTGGCTATTTTTACAGAAAACCTGCTTAGGTTCCTCCGATTCCGACGCGCAAAGATAGATTCGTTCATGAAATTACAAGCTACCACCAAATCTTAAACAACAACAATCATCATGATCAGACATACTTTTTACTGCTGCACCGCTACACTTCTTGCCTTAGCACTCGCCGCCTGCGGAGGAAGCACCGAGCGGGTTGATGAGCAAAGGATGGAAGAAAAAGGCATCATTACCACCGTACGGGAGGTAAAAGAAGGCGAATTTAAAATCGAAGACGAGGAGATGGTCGAGCAAAAGAGCGCCAGCGCCATCATTGCCAAGTACGCCGACAACACCACCGATACCATCCCCCTGAGCGAAGCCAAGCGTATGATGCAGGACTCCACGGCTGCTCAGGCCAGCCAAGATACTACCCACCGCCGGCACCGCTACTACCACCGCCGTACGTCCCTGTTGGGCGTGGCTTCCTACGGGCTTATGGGCTATATGATGGGGCGCAGCATGGGCTCCTTCCGCCCCCGGCCCAGCGCCTACGTCAACCGCTCTACCTACCAGCGGGTGAGCAGCACGACGGGTTCGCGTTTCCGCAACGCCACTTCCCGCAGCAGCTCTTCCCGCCCCTCTAAGGGCAAATCCGGCTACGGCGGCTCCCGCTCAACCCGTTCCTATGGTGGATGAGCGGCTGGAAGAAATCGGGCGGCTCCGCACGAGCCAGCTGCGCAAGCGCGGCTTGGAGTGGTTTGCGGAAGGCGACAACCACGACTACATCGCCCCGGAGCTACTGTTTTTGAACGAACGGGAAGTAGCCCGATTCAGCCAGCCCGCCGCCGAGTTGTACGAGCGGCTGCTGCTGGCTGCCCGGCAGGTCAGGGAGCAATCGCTCTGGGAAGCCGCCGGCATCCCGCCCAATGCGGTAGAGGCCGTATCGCACTCCCTGAACCGCGAATGGGGCAATCAGCTCATCGGCCGTTTCGACTTCGCCGGCGGGCTCGACGAGCTGCCGCTGAAAATGCTGGAATTTAACGCCGATACCCTGTCCCTCATGCCCGAAACCCTGAGCCTACAGCCCATGCTGCTGGAACAACTGCCGCGGCGCGAGCGCAAGGGCGCCAAACAGTGGAACCATCTGCGCACTGGCCTTACCAAAGCATGGCAAAATTTACGGAACCGTTATCCGGACCGGCCCGCTACCCTGCTGCTTATCGGCCTGGGCCATGAGGAGGATTGGCTCAACCTGGATGTCATAGAGAGGGCCGCCCTGCAAGCGGGCTTTCAAGAGGTGCACCGCGCGCCGCTGGAGGAAGTCATCTTCTCGGAGGAAGATGGTATCTTTCTGGAAATCGAACCCGAGGCGTACCTGAAGTACGAATTCGTCTTCAAAATGGTGCCCTGGGAATTCATCGCCTACGAAGAACCAGAACTGATGGAGCTGCTCACAGCCATCATCAAGCGGGAATTGTGCGTAATCCTGAATCCCGCCTACAGCATGCTGCTGCAGTCGAAGGGTTTGCTGAGCGTACTGAAGGAGCTTAAGGTAGAGCACCCGGCGCTGCTTCCATGCAGCCGCCGCGCCGCCGACTTCCCGGACGGGCGCTATGTGGAAAAGCCCGTCTTCGGCCGCACCGGCGATAATATCCGGCTGTTCGACGGCGGCAGTCAGCCCCTGGCGGAGAAACCGGGCGATTACGGAGCGCTGCCCAAGGTATACCAAGAGCTGGCACCCTTCAATCTGGACAGCGATGGCGACCGCTATCAGCCGAGTATCTTTGTGGCAGGCGGGGAGGCCTGCGCGCTTTGCTTCCGCCGGCAGGATGGCTTAATTTTGGACGATGATGCAGAGTTTGTCGGGCATTGGGTGGGAGAATAGCTAGTGGTTCGACACCCCAAGCCTTGCCCTTTTGTCCACTGCAAAATGTTTTGTACATCGATTTTGCCTTTAATATGGCATATAGCTTAATCAATGACACACCGCCGTACTGACATACCACCCGATACTGCGCTCGGCCGCCACTTGCTGCTGGAGCTTTATGGCTGCCCGGCTGCTGTGCTGAAAGACGGCAAGCAGCTGGAGCAGGATTTACGCAGCGCAGCGGAAGCAATGGGCGCTACCGTCGTCACTTCCAACTTCCATCAGTTTTCTCCCTACGGCATCTCAGGCGTGGTCATCATCAAGGAAAGCCACCTGACCCTGCACACCTGGCCGGAATACGGTTATGCTGCAGTCGATATTTTCACCTGCGGAAAAATTGATCTGAAAAGAGGGCTGGACTACCTTTCGAGCGCTCTGCGGGCCGAGCGGCGGGAATGGGCTATACACCAGCGCGGCCACCTGTAGTACTTTTTGGCACGCTTATTGCGCTATGCTGGTCAAAAGGTCACGATTTGTTGAAATTAGCCCGCCCTAGTGCGGGCTTTTTCTTTTTTTACACCACCTCAGCCACCACAAAGATACTCCCCCCCACGTAAATCAAATCCTCGGGCGAGGCGGCAGCTTCTGCCGCTTGCAGCGCCGCTTTCACACTCGCATGCACGGTGCCGCGCCGGCCGGACGCGGCGGCTTCTTCTGCTAGGCGGCTTGCCTCGAGCCCCCTGGGAATATCGGGCCGGGCAAAGTAATAAGCGGCATCAGCCGGCAGGAAGCGCAGCAGTTTTTGAGGCGGCTTGTCATTGACCATGCCGAGCACGATGTGCAGCTGCCGGAAGTCCAAGCGCTGCAGTTCTTCCGCTACCGACTGCAGGCCAGATTCGTTGTGCGCGCTGTCGCAAATGGTCAGGGGCGAACGGCGGAGCAGCTGCCAGCGGCCCAGGAAGCGGGTCAGCTTACGCAAATTCCCCAATCCTTCCCGCAGGGCAGCTTCGGGAATGTTGCCATCTTCGGGCAGGCACTCCACCGCTTGCAGCAGGGCCTGCAGGTTTTTAGCCTGGTAGTCGCCCTGCGCGTTGAGCTTGAGTTGCTCCAGCAGCAGCTCTTCTCCTTTGAAAATATCGTAGATCGTATGTTCCAAATCCCGGCCCCGCCGCTCTGCCCGGTAGTGGGCTTCGGCAAAGACGATGGGCGCGCCTACCGATTGGGCTTTCGCCCAAAAAACCGGTTCAGTCTCCGCTTGAATCTCGCTGATGACCACCGGTACGCCGGACTTGATGATGCCCGCCTTTTCACCGGCGATTTCCGGCAGGGTATCCCCCAGAAATTGCTGATGGTCGTAGCTGATGTTGGTAATGATGCAGAGTTCTGGCCGGATGATGTTCGTAGAGTCGAGCCGGCCGCCCAACCCTACCTCGATCACCGCCCAGTCAACCCGCTCGCGGGCGAAGTAATCGAAGGCCATCGCTACGCTTATCTCAAAAAAAGATGGCTTGATTTCCTCCAGCAATGGGCGGTGCTGCGCCACGAAATCGACTACATAGGCTTCGGGCACCAATGCGCCGTTCAGCTTGATGCGCTCCCGGTAATCCCGGTAGTGGGGGGAAGTATACAGGCCGGTACGATAGCCCGCTGCCTGCAGTACTGCCGCCATCATATGCGCTGTGGAGCCCTTTCCGTTGGTGCCGGCGATGTGGACGCAGCGCAGCTTGTTCTGCGGGTCGCCGAGCGCTTCACAGAGCGCCCGTATATTCGTAAGGTCTTTTTTGAAAGCCGCCGACCCGATGCGCTGAAACATCGGAAGCTGGCGGTAAAGGTAGTCTAACGTTTGCTGATAGGTCATGGCGCAGCCATTCTCATAGAGTAAGGGACGGTAGCAGGCCGCCCCGGATGCGTAAAAACATTACTGGGCCCGGAAATTATAGGTAATTGTGCCGCACTGCTTGTCTACATTCCCCTCTGCGAACCTCCATCGCTTAGCAGAGCGCACGGCCAGATCCTTCAAGTGGGAGCTGATAGCGGTGGAGCCCCGCTGGGTGAATTCCGCTGAAATCACATTGCCCGCGCGGTCTACGCAGACTTTCACCACAACCATGCCTTGCTCCTGGGAATTGTCCTGCGGTTTGTGGGTGCGGGCCACTCCTCGGTTGCCCAGCCCGCCGCCGACTCGGCCGGATCCGGTGCTAATGCCCTCCAGCAGGTCGGAGTTGGGGTCGCCATCGGTATCACCCTGATTGCCTTCGGTGCCGGTATTGCCTTTGCCTTCGCCCTCGCCGAAAAACTCGCCAACTTCGTCTTTAAAATCAGCAGCTTCTGCTTCTTCCCGGCGGCGTGCCTCCTCTGCTCTGCGTTTGCGCTCGGCCTCCGCCTCTGCCTGTTCTTTAGCTTCTTGCTCGCGGCGCTCGCGCTCCAAGCGTTCCTGCCGTTCTTTTTCTTTTTCCTTGCGCACGCTTACGTCGCTCTCATCAGAGGTCACTACCTCCCGCTCGGGCTCCGGCTCGGGTTGGCTGGTTTCCTCAGGGGGAGCTGCTTCCTGCTCGGTTTGTTCCACCACTTCCTCAGAGCGCACCGGGCCGGCGTTTTCTGTACCCTGCCCCTGATCGGGCAAACCGAGATTGACCAGAATCCCTTCCTGGCCGGGAGGCGGGTCCGGGAAAGTAAGCAAGGGCAATAGGGCCAGCATCAGCAAAATGACGTGAATGGCGACGCTGATGATCATGCCGCGTTTCTTGTTCTGTTCATCTTCTTGGGTCAAATGCGTATCTAAAGCCATGACTTTTGGTTGAAATTCTTACACAAGGTACGGCCTTTAAACGAGCCGCGCTGCCCCGGCATTCCGCCGCCGGGGGGTTTAGCAAATTTTTAACGCTAATCTTTCTCTGTGGCCAGCACCCCGTTGATTTTGTAGCGCATCGCCAGGTCCATCACAGCCACCACGTGCTCCGTAGGCGTGCCCTTGTCTGGGGAAATGGTAATGGCGGGCTTGCCGCTGCTGCGGCGGGCCAGGCGGGCCAGGTCGCGTTCTAGGTCAGGCAAAGAGCGGCGTTTGTTGTTGAAAAAGTAACTGCCCGAGCGGCTCACCCGCACGTCATCCACCCGATCCGGCGCCGCTGTGCTGCTACTCGATGTGCTCGGCAGCTTGAGGTTCAGAGCATTGGGCGCCACAAGGGAGGAAGTCAGCATAAAGAAAATCAGCAAGAGGAAAATGATGTCGGTCAAGGACGACATATTGAATTGTGCGCTAACTTTACTGCGTTTTTTGATGCCCATAGCTTTAATTTAGTTTAGCCAATGATTTAGGAGCGCGGCTCCGTAGCGATGATAGCGTTCACATTCAGCCGGTTAGCGATCTTCATAATGTCCACTACATTATCGAAGGGGGTGCCGATCTCAGCAACAATGGTGACCGTAGCGTTCTTCCGGTTGTCAGAGGTGCGAACCGCCATGCGCAGGGCCCGTTCGAGGTTGCGCGAGCTGACTTCGTCGTTGTTGACGGTGTACCGCCCATTTTGCTCCATAGTGACCACAATAGAGGTGGAGGCTACCGTTTTGGAATTGGACTTCGGCAAATCAAAGGGCTGTATGCGCACCAGCGTGGAGGTCAGCATAAAGAAAATGAGCAACAGGAAAATGATGTCGGTCAAGGACGACATGCTGAATTCCGCGCTGACTTTGCTTCGTTTTTTCAATCCCATAATGGTAATGTTTTAAGCAGATGGCTCCTGCAGCAGATCCATGAATTCAACGGTGGTGCGTTCCATCTTAAAGACGACCTTCTCCACGTTCGCCACCAGCACGTTGTAGCCTACGAATGCCAGGATGCCAATGAACAGGCCGAAAGCGGTGGTGATCAGCGCCTGATAGATACCGCCGGCCAGCACGTCGGGCGTGACGTTTTGCTCCGTAGCCATTTCATAGAAGGCCAGGATCATCCCCGTCACCGTGCCGAAGAAGCCGATCATAGGCGCAGCGCCGGCGATACTTGCCAGGGTGGAAAGATTCTTTTCCAGTTTGAAAATCTCCAGGTTGCCTACGTTTTCGATGGCCGCATCAATATCGCGCAGTGGCTTGCCGATGCGCTGCAGCCCCTTTTCTACCATGCGCGCGACCGGAGAGTCAGTCGTTTGGCAGAGCGCCTTGGCGCCGGTGATGTTGTTGGACTGCACGTTGGCGCGGATGTTATTCATGAAATTCTCATCGATCTTGCCCGCCCGCTTGATGGTCATGTAGCGCTCAGAAAAGATGTAAATGGCGATAACGGAAAGCACCAGCAGGACGAGCACGATGACGATTCCCAGCGTCCCCCCTTTGGTGATGATGTCAAACAGGCTTTGGGTGCCTACGCCTTCCCGTTCCAGCCCTTCGGCTTCTTGAAACAACAGTAGTGTTTGCTGCAGCATGATCTTTTTGATTCTTGGTTGGTGGTTCGTGTTTTGCCCGGCTGCGGCCGGGTTTTCGATTGTTTTATGCCAGCTCGTCCGGCTTAGGACAAAAGGCAAGCTTCGGTATACAAATCTCTTCAACGCCTTTGCCCCGGCTATATATTATGTGCCGTCGGCATAAGTGATGCCAAATTATCAAACTATTGGTAAAATCAGCGAGCCAGAGCGCTGAAATTATTATTTTGTCGTTTTAGCGAAAATTCGCTAGTTTTGAGCAACCCACTGTTTTGCAGTGCTGTTTTTTCAATATTGCATTCCAACCTTAAACCAACTAACTCAATGAGCAGAAGAATAAAAAAAGTAGCGGTGCTCGGCTCCGGCCTGATGGGCTCGGGCATTGCCTGCCACTTCGCCAACATCGGGCTGGAGGTCCTCATGCTGGACATCCTGCCGCGCGATTTGTCGGAAGACGAAAAAGACCAGCCCGCCGCCCGCAACCGAGTCGCCAACGATGCCCTGAAAAAATCCATAAAAAGCAAGCCGGCACCGCTGTACGATAAAGACCTTGCCGCTCGCATCACCACCGGCAACTTCGAAGACGACTTTGCCAAAATCAGCGACTGCGACTGGGTCATTGAAGTGGTAGTAGAGCGCCTCGACATTAAGCAAAAGGTATTTGATCAAGTAGACCAGCACCGCAAAGCCGGCTCGCTGGTGAGCAGCAACACCTCTGGCATTCCCATCCATCTCATGCTGGAGGGGCGCAGCGACGACTTCAAGCGGCACTTCTGCGGCACCCACTTTTTCAATCCGCCCCGCTACATGCGCCTGTTGGAAATCATCCCCACGCCGGAAACTTCTGAGGAGGTCGTTGACTTTTTCATGCACTACGGCGACGTTTACCTCGGTAAGCAGACAGTGCGCTGCAAAGATACCCCGGCCTTCATCGCCAACCGGGTAGGCGTATACGCTATGGCGAAAATTTACCAGCTGACTACCGAACTGGGGCTGCGCATTGAAACTGTAGACAAGTTGACCGGCCCAGTCATTGGCCGGCCAAAGACCGGCACCTTCCGCCTGGGCGACCTGGTGGGCCACGATACCGCCGTTAATGTCATCAAGGGCATCAAAGAAAACTGCCCGGAGGATGAGCAAGCCAGCACTTTTGAAGTACCCAAATACCTGCAGTTCCTGCTCGACAACGGCTACCTCGGCAACAAGAGCGGGCAGGGTTTTTACAAAAAAACCAAAGAGCGGGATGAAAACGGCAAGCGCATCATACTGGCGCTCAACCTAGAAACGCTGGAGTACGAACCTAGCCAGAAGCCCGATCTGCCGAGCTTGAAGACCGCCAAGCAAATCGACAAGCTGGAGAAGCGCATCCCAGCCATGTTTGATGCGGAAGACAAGGGCGGAGAGCTGATCCGCCGTTCGCTGCTCGGGCTGTTTGCCTACGTTTCCAACCGCATACCGGAAATTTCCGACGACCTCTACAGTATAGATGATGCGCTGAAGGCTGGTTTTGCCTGGGAAATTGGCCCCTTCGAGTACTGGGATATGATCGGTATCGAAAAGGGCATCCGGATGGCGGAGGAGCAGGGCGAAACCATCGCGCAGTGGGTGAAGGACATGCAAGCCGCCGGTCATGCCTCTTTCTACAAGCGCGAGGGCGGCGTGAAGCAGTACTACGACCAGAAGAGCCAAAGCTACAAACTGGTGCCAGGCGCGGAGGAATTCATCATCCTGGACAACTACCGCGACCGCAAGCCGGTAATGGAAAACAATGAAGTGACGCTGCACGATATCGGCGACGGGGTGCTTTGCCTGGAATTTACCAGTCCCCACAATTCTATAGGCGAAGGGGTGCTGCGCGGCATGAACGAAGCCGTTCAAATAGCCGAGGAAGGCGACTGGAAGGGCATGGTCATCGGCAACAACGCCCAGCACTTCTCCGTGGGCGCCAACCTTATGATGATTGCCATGCTGGCTTACCAGCAGGAATTCGACGAGCTGAACATGGCGGTCAACCTCTTCCAGCAGACCACCATGCGCTGCCGCTACTCAGCGGTGCCGGTGGTAGCAGCCACGCAGGGCTACGTCTTCGGCGGCGGTTGCGAAACCATCATGCACTGTGATGCGGCGCTCTGCGCGGCGGAGTCCTACATCGGGCTGGTCGAAGTAGGCGTGGGCCTCATCCCCGGCGGAGGCGGCACCAAAGAATTTGCGCTGCGGGCCTCCGATGCCTTCTTCGAGGGCGATGTGCAGATTCCTACGCTGATCGAAAAATTCAAGAACATCGCGCTGGCCAATGTGGCTACCTCTGCCCACGAGGCCTTCCACTACGGCTACCTGCTGGAGTCCAAAGACCAAGTGGTCGTCAATACCCAGCGCAACATAGCCGAAGCCAAAGACAAGGTATTGGAAATGGCCGAGGGCTACACCCAACCGCTGCAGCGGGAGGACATCACGGTACTGGGGCGGCAGGGGCTGGCTTCGCTCTACGCCGCGGCCAATGAACTGCGGCTGGGGCACTACGCTTCGGAGCACGATATCAAGATCGCCCACAAGGTGGCTTGGGTGCTCTGCGGCGGCGACCTGACGGGCCAGCAGCAGGTCTCAGAGCAGTACCTGCTGGACATTGAACGGGAGGCCTTTTTGAGCCTCTGCGGGGAGCAGAAAACGCTGGAGCGCATTCAGCATATGCTGCAGACCAACAAGCCGCTTAGAAACTAAAAAACAAAAAATCATGGATGCATATATCGTAAAGGCCTATCGCTCCGCCATAGGCAAAGCAAAAAAAGGCGGGTTCCGCCACTACCGCTCCGACGATTTGTCGGTGGACATTATTCAGCACCTCATAGAGCAGACACCGGAGGTAGACCCTAAGATGGTGGATGACATCATCGTAGGCTGTGCCAATCCCGAAGGCGAGCAAGGGCTGCAGATCGGACGGCAGATTTCCATGCGCGCCCTGGGCAAGGAAGTGCCCGGCATGACCGTCAACCGCTACTGTGCTTCTGGCTTGGAGACCATCTCCATTGCTGTGGGTAAAATCGCGGCGGGAATGGGCCACATCTACATCGCTGGCGGCGCGGAGAGCATGAGCTCCATCCCTATGACCGGCTATAAGCTGGCACCCAGCTACAAATTGGCTTCCAGCCAGCCCAATTACCTGGCGAGCATGGGCCTGACGGCGGAAGCGGTTGCGAATAAATACAACATCAGCCGGGAAAAGTCAGATGAGTTTGCCTACCGTTCTCACCACCTGGCCGGCAAGGCCATAGACGAAGGCAAGTTCAAGGACGAAATCGTGCCAGTCACCGTAGAGGACGTATTCGTCAAGGACAACAAGCGGGTGCAATCGGAGCATACCGTCGATACGGACGAAGGTGTTCGCCGCGGTACCACTGTGGAAGTGCTGAGCAAGCTGCGCCCGGTCTTTGCTAAGGACGGCATCGTCACGGCCGGCAACTCTTCGCAAACCTCCGACGGCGCTGCTTTCACGCTGGTGGTCAGCGAGGAGATGGTCAAGCAGCTCAAGCTGCAGCCCATCGCGCGGCTGGCTTCCTGCTCTGTGGCCGGCGTAGACCCGCTGTACATGGGCATTGGCCCCTGCGCTGCTATCCCTAAAGCGCTGAAGCAGGCCGGGCTGAAGCTCAATGACATTGAGCTGATCGAACTGAACGAGGCGTTCGCCGCGCAGTCGCTGGCCGTCATTCAAGAAGCCGGGCTCGACCCGGAGATCGTCAACGTCAACGGCGGTGCCATCGCCCTTGGGCACCCACTGGGCTGCACGGGCGCTAAGCTGTCCACCCAATTGTTCAACGAAATGCGCCGCCGCGGCAACAAGTACGGCATGGTGACGGCCTGCGTGGGCGGCGGGCAAGGTATTGCAGGGATTTATGAGCTGCTGAATTAAAAAACAGCGCCCCGGCGATTGGGGGGAACCGCCGGGGCTATAGGCTCAACCTGACCGACTGCCGGAAGCTGCCGGGCAGGGCAAGCAAGCAAGCCCCTGCCCATCGACTGGCTAGCGCCCAGCCGATGGGTGGGGCAGTGCTAATGGACTTCCCCCGGGACTCGGTCAGATTTA
>CAYNIT010000067.1:0-18206 GCA_964397205.1 uncultured Phaeodactylibacter sp.
GCGTGCAAAAAAACGAGTCTAAATCGGTAAGTTATTGTTGCGCGACCCCTTAGGCCTGAATTTCAAGGTTTTGGGCTCATTTCCTTCGGTAAAAGCTGAAGGTATAGGGGTAGGGGTTTTCTGCATCGGCCGGATGGGGGTAGCGAGCGTAGGCTTCCCATTGGGCGGGGTCTATTTCGGGAAAAAAGGCATCGCCCTCTTCTACAGTAGTATGGATTTCGGTGATGATCAGTTGACCGGCCTTGTCCATCGCTTGATGGTAAATGGCACCGCCGCCCAGTATGCAGAGGCGCCCAGCGCCGTCTCGCCGGGCAGTATTTATAGCTTCCTCCCAGCTCTGCGCAACTTTGCCGCGATGCCCCGGCTGGTAGTCGGCTCGGCGGGTGAGCACGATGTGGTCTGCATCTCGGAAGATTTGGCTGCTTTGCTGCGACTCGTAGGATTTTCGGCCCGTGAGCAGGTAAGCATCCTTGATTTGCCGGAAGAAAAAACGTTCGTCGGCTGGCATAGACCAGGGCAGTTCCCCTCCCTTGCCGATGACGTTGTTGTCGGATTTTGCAGCGATGATGACGATATTCATGGCAGAAGATTTACTTTCATTTCAGTCAAGCAGGAAAGTGTTCTGCTGGCTTAACGGGACAGGCCGATTACTAAAATTCCAACACAGCCTTAATTGCTCCGGCCTCGCCGCCGGTAGTCCAGCCATACGTACAGCCCGTAGAGCAGCAAGCCCGCCCCGCCCAGCCAGTACAGGCCAGACTTGAGCTTGTCCAAGTCCTGGGCGAAGTAGGCAATGGCCATGGCCAGCGGCGTTATGCCGAGCAGCGTAGCCAGCAGATAGCGCCAGTAGGGCATACGCAGTACCCCGGCTACAATACTGATGCCATCTGTGGACAGCAGGGGCGAAAGCCGGAACAGCACGACTATCCCGAAGCCATAGCGGCGCACCAATTGCTCCATCTTTCGCTCCTGATCCCGGCTGAAAAAACGGCCGACGACGGCCCGGCTGAAAAAACGGCCCACGAGGTAGCCGATCGTAGAGGCGGCGCTCACCGCAAGCACGGAAATCACCACGCCCCAGACGGCGCCGTACCCGATATTGGCTACGATCATCAGCAACCAGCTCGGGACGATGACCAGGAACATCTGAGCAATCATAAACACCACAATACCCACCGGCCCCCAGATGCCAAATTGCTGAAACCAACGGGCTAAAGCTTCTCCCTTGCCGGCCCGGGCCAGCTCGAAGGCTCGCTGCAGCTCCTGTTGCAAGCTCGGAAAAGCAAAGTAGGCTGCCAACAGGCCCGCGAGGAGCAGCAGCGTGAAGAACAAAGGATAGGCGTGGCTTCGTTTCATGTCTTTTCTATAAAAAACCCTGTACGCTGCCAGGCATCAGAATATCCTTGCCCGGTGCAGGCCCGGCGGGTACTCGCGCGCCAGGCAATCTACGATTTTTTCGTAGTGGCGGCGCTCTTCCAAGAAGTCAATTTGCTCCAGGTCAATGATCAAAATGGGCAGTTGCTCATTGGAGCGGAAGTAGTTGAAGTACGCCTGTTGTATCTGTCGCAGGTAGTCCGGGCGGATGCTCTGCTCGTAATCCCGCCCCCGCTTTTGGATGTTGTCCATCAGGTTGTCTACAGAGCGGTGCAGGTAGACCAGCAGATCAGGCTGTGGGAAAGAAGCATTCAGAATATTGAACAGGCGCTGAAACAAGCGGTACTCCTCCGGATTGAGGTTATTGCGGGCAAACAAGAGGGTTTTGAAGAAAATATAATCCGCAATGATGCCCTGCTGAAAGAGGTCGCGCTGTGAGAGTTCCTGCTGCAGCTGTTTGTGGCGTTCTGTCATGAAAAAAAGCTCGACCGGGAAAGCGTAGCGGTCCTGGTTTTGGTAAAAATGAGGCAGGAAAGGGTTGTCGGCAAATTCCTCCAGCAGCAGGCGGTAGCCGTAGTCCTCCGCCAGCATCCGGCTAAGGGTCGTTTTGCCGGCTCCGATATTGCCCTCGATAACGATGAAATGGCCGAGTTGGCTGCGTTGGTTCATGTCTTTGTTTTACGCTGCAAAGATAGGCAGTAAGGGGCCGCGCCACAATTAGCAATAGGCGAAGTTATCGTTTTGCGCTTTATAGTACCGGGCTTGGCAAGATTTGCTGCCCGGCGGCCTCAATCCCCTGACTGAAATGGCGCGGCCGGCAATGGGTCCCCGCAGGCATCCGCCAGTTGTTCGATGGCCTGCTGCAGCTCCGGGTGGACGAAGTCAGGGGCGATTTCCCGCAGCGGGCAAAGCACAAAATTACGCTTGTGCAGCCGGGGATGGGGCAGGGTGAGCCCCTCGATTTGCAGCCGTACGCTGCCGTAGAACAACAGGTCGATATCGATGAGGCGCTGCCCCCAGCGTTCCCGGCGTTTCCGGCCCATCTGCTGCTCAATGTCCAGCAAACACTGCATCAACTGCCGGGGCGGCAGGTCAGTCTGCAGCGACAGCGCCTGATTCAGGAAGTCCGGTTGGTCCTCTTTGCCCCAGGCTGCCGTCTCGTAGATGCGGGAAGCTGCTCCCGGGCTGCCGGCCCGCTCCCGGATGAGTTCCAGGGCGTGCCGCAAATTGGCCGAGCGGTCTCCCATATTGCTGCCGGTATGTAAGTAGGCTGTGGTACTCATGCTAGCAAAGATGGCAAAATAATTTTGGAAAAATCGACCGATCGGTTTATTTTTGAGCCAGGTCAACTTATTGCCTATGCCAAAAGCAGACGAAACCAGGAAAAAGATCGTAGAGAAAGCCGCCAATATTTTCAATTTGAAGGGGTTTGCCGGTACTTCTATGGGCGATATTGTCGAAGCGACCGGCCTGTCTAAAGGAGGCGTATACGGCAATTTTGGAAGCAAGGAAGAAATAGCCATCGCGGCCTTTGAGCACGCTGTGGCGCACATCTACCAGCAGATCGGACTGCGCACTCAGGTGATCGAGCATACCCTCGACAAGCTCAAGGCGGTGGTCTATTTTTATAAAGAGCACATCCTCAATCCGCCGATTGCGGGCGGCTGCCCATTGCAGAATACAGCGGTAGAAGCCGACGATGCCCATCCGCAGCTGCGGCAGCGGGTCATGCAGGCCATGGATGAATGGCAGCACCGCATTGTCCGTACGCTGGAAAAAGGCAAGGGCAGGGGAGAGGTCCGGCCCGATGCCGACAGCCCAGCCTTTGCGCTGCGTTTCATCGGGACCCTAGAAGGCGGCCTGATGCTGGCCCAGCTTTACAAAGACTTGCGGTACTTTGAGGCGATGGCGGAGCAATTGCTGCAAATGATCGAAGGCCTGCGCCCCAATGAATGAATAAGAATTGAACCATGCCCGACACGAAAAAGGTCCATTACCTGAAGTCTTCCTATCAGGATCCGTACACGGAATCCCCGCCGGTGTATCCTCCGATACTAAAGGCCATCCGGCTCCTGTTTGGCAGCCTGGGCTATATTTTCCCTAGCCTCATGGGCCGCCTGGCCTACCGCTTGTTTTCCACTCCCCGCCTGCGAGCCAAGCACCGCAGCAGCGACGATCTGCTGGAGAGCGCGCGCGTATTCGAATTCATGTACGGCAAACAATTGCTCAAAGGCTATGAGTGGGGCTACGGCGGGCGTACCATCCTGCTGGTGCACGGCTGGGAATCCCGCGGCACGGCGCTGCGCAGCTTTGTGCCCGCCCTGCTGGAAAAAGGCTACCGGGTAGTGGCATTCGACGGGCCCGCCCACGGCAATTCTGATGGCAAGCGCACCAACCTGCTGCACTTCGGCGGCGCGGTGCGAGCAGTGATCAAACAAATCGGCGGCGCTCACGGCATCATTACTCATTCCTTCGGCGGGGCCTCCACGGCTTTTGCCCTTTCACGGATCGACCCTTCCATTCGGGTGGAAAAGCTGGTGCTCATCAACGTGCCCAACCGTATGGAAAAGGTGTTGCGCGATGCGATGGCGACTCTGAACGTACCGCCACCTGCCGCACGGCGCTTCCTACAGTTTATTGAACGCAAGGTGAAGTTCCCCATCCGGCAGGCGGATACCTGCCGCGCTGATCTGCAAAAACAAGTGGGAGAGGTGTTGGTAGTGCACGACAAGCAAGACAAGGTGGTGGAATTTTCGGAAGGCCAGGCCATTTACGAGGCCTGGGACAATACCCGTATGCTCGTCACCGACGGCTACGGCCACTACCGGCTGATGAAAAACCCAGATTTGGTGCAGTATGTGGCGGACTTCATACACCAGAGAGCCCAACAGGCAGTAGGCTAGCCGTCTGTGTTGAGCGGGAAGAGGGCGGACTTTACCCAGCGGCGGTGCTGCCTAGTTGTGAATTTTAATTAATTTAGCCAGTGCCGTTGCAGCCTGATGGGAATTTGGCCTCCAGCCAAATCATTTCAACGCCTCCGCTTTGTGCTCAGCAATGCTGATAAGGTGTCTACGCTGCCCCTTGCATCAACTCAAACAAACTGGCTAAACATGAAACGACTTTTATTCCTTCCGCTATCGCTCCTTTGCTCTATGGCGCTCTTGGCTCAGCCAGACAACGACGACTGCAGCGGCCTGATCGATCTCGGGACAGCGCCCGTTTGCCCCAATACCATTTACGATAACCTGGGGGCTACAGCTTCGGATATTGGTTTCAATAATATTCCCGGCTGCTTCAATGGAGGCAATGTCGACCGGGACGTTTGGTTTGCATTCACAATGCCCGCCGACATCACCGATGTGGCCATTACGCTGCAGGGCGCCTCGGACGGCCCGAACGGCAGCCTGCTCAATCCACAAATGGTACTGTACCGAGGGGTATGCGAGGAAAACAACCTGTCTCTGCTTGGAGTCTGCGACTCGGCGCCGGAGGGCAGTGCAACAGCACAGCTCGAAGTAGAGGGGCTGACCCCCACTAACCAGTACTTTCTGCGCATCAATGACTATACGGCAACGGGGGTGCCCAACTCCGGCGACTTCCGCCTCTGCATAGAGGAGCTGATACCCGCCATCAACATCGACGAGGAAACAGAATCGACGGCCTGCTTCGGGACGCTGTACGACGCCGGCGGGCCGGAGGAGGATTACGGCAATAACGAAAGCCACACCTTCACCATACAGCCCAGCAATCCATTTGAGTGCTTGGAGGTGGAATTGCTGGATTTTCAGTTGGAGGCCGGCTCTGACTTTCTCAACTTCTACGCCGGAGAAGATACAGATGCTCCGCTTATTGCCAGTTATTCCGGCATCAATACTAGTCCCATCATTTTGCAATCCGGTGGGCCGATTACCATTGATTTCATCTCAGATGGCTTCATAACAGATGCCGGTTTTGAACTGAGCTGGTCCTGCAGCGGGCTGCCTTGTTCAGGTTCCGATTTTGAAAACACAAGCGTTATACCCGGTTTGCCCTACGAGGAAGAAGGGCTCAGCACCTGCGGTCAAATCGCAGATTTTGTGGATACGCCCTGCGGGGAAGGCCTGCCTTTTTTGAGCGGGGAAGAGCAGGTATTTGAGCTGGAAACAGCAGGAGGCTTTTGCGCCAGCCTGGAGATTGCCAATGCGGCGCCGGGCACCGGCGCGCTCGTGCTCAGTGGGCTGCCCAATGAGCCCGGCACCATATGCCTGGGGCAAAGTGACAATGGTTTCCTACCCAGCCTGGATTTTTCTGAGGCAGGAACTTACTATATTGTAGTGGCCAACGGACAGGGCTGTACGGATTACGATATAAGCCTAGAAAAGGCAGAATGCGCCCTGGAGGGTACGCTGGAAAACGCCCTGTGCAATCCACTGAACGGGTGCATTCCCGTCGACGGCCTGCCTTCTACTTTCTTGTTTGAGCCCGGCTTTGAGGATGTTCCTATCGTTGATGGGGTGAACGATGGCTGCTGGGTCAACACAGGCGAGGGCGGTTTCTACTGGTTTACCATACAGGCGCAGGCCGATGGGGCCTTTGGGCTTACCTTTCAGGCAGCGCAGGCGGCAGAGGCGTCGGATATCGATTTCAATGTCTGGGGGCCATTTGAGGCATCTCTAGTATGCAGCAACCCAGAGCAGGTAATCAATGCGGTGGAAAACAGTCAGCCCATCCGTTCCTCCTACGCCGGCGGGGCGGATCCTACTGGCCTGGCGGATATCCACCCCATTACTGGCGAAGCGGTGGAGGACGCGTACGATTGCAATGGCATCAATGATGACTTTGTGCGCACCATCGACTGTCAGGCGGGCGAAGTCTTCGTCCTGCTGGTCAATGATTGGGGAGGCGATATTCTGAGCGGGGCGATCTCGGTAGACTGGTCGGCCTCTGATGAGCAGGTGTTGGCGCCAGTGCCTGCGGAAGTGCTGAGCGGGGATACGGCCATCTGCGCTGGCGAGTCCGTTCCGCTGCAGGTCGAAAGCACTGTGGATACCATCGTTTGGATAGAAGGCACTTCTTCCCTTTCGTGCACGGACTGCTTCGATCCGGTAGCTAGCCCTACGGAGACTACTACTTACGTTGGTGTAGTACCTGCGGTTTGTTACGAGGATACCGTGGAGATAACGGTACAGGTTTATGATGTCAACATTGGCCCCAACCTCACCCTTTGTCAGGGAGAAAGCTTCCAGCTCACCGCCGGCCTGGATTTCGAGGGCGGCACCTACGAGTGGGCATCTACTGAAAATGTAACCCTCTCTTGCTCCGACTGCCCGGCACCGGTGATAACGGCAGAGGGCCCTGGCATCGCCCTGCTTATCGTGACCCTTACGGGCGATAGCTGTATCATACAAGACAGTATGCAAATCGAAATTTTGCCGGAAACGGCGCCGGCGTACGAGCTAGCGGAAGATCGCGATATTTGCCTGGGGACTTCTGTCAATATCGGTGGAGCGGCGCGCCCCGAGACCGAGTACAATTGGGCTGCTGTCCCGCCGGGCTTTCAGTCGCAGGAAGCCGCCCCGGTAGTTAGCCCTGATACCACCACCACCTACTTCCTGACTGCCAGCAACAGCAGTTGTCCGTTTTCCAGTTTGGACAGCGTCACCGTACGGGTGTTTAACCCGCCGGCTATTGACTTGATCCCGGATACGGCAATTTGTAGAGGCGATACACTGGTGCTGAGTGCTGGCATGCCTCAATCCAATGTGGCCTACGCCTGGTCAGGCCCGGCGCAGATTGAGAGCGACAGCAGCCTGAACACGCTGGCCCTGCCACAGGAGAGCGGCACCTATGCCCTGATAGCTACCCGGGGCGCTTGTGTGGAAGAAGCGGAGGTAGCCGTAGACGTGACCGAAATTTTCATAGACATTATGGCGGAGGATACCCTACGGATCTGCCAGGGGGAAGAAGTACAGCTGGTGGCTGAATATGCGCCCCAGCCGGAATTGCCGCTTTGGACGTCTACAGCGCCCGGCTTTGATTCTTTGCTGGCAGCGGAGGTAGTGGTGAGCCCTGCTATTGCCGCCACTTTCTACGCCGAGCTTGCGACGGAATCCTGCTTCCGCAAGGACTCTGTGCTCCTTTTGGTAGACAGCTTGCCCACGGACTTGTCCATAGCCCCAGCAGATACTACCGTATGCGAAAACTCGACGGTTTTATTTACTTCTCCCCTGTACAATCCTGCTAATTTCGAAGAGATAGCGTTTTTGTGGTCCCCTTCCAACGGGCAAGAATCCCCGGATAGTTTGTACAATCTGGTCATTACTGCTCAGCGGGGTACAGAACAATACCAGCGGATTACCACCAACGGCATTTGTGTAGATACCGCTGTAGTATCGCTGAATGTGGACCCCATCCCAATCGTGAGCATCACCCCTTCCGACACCCTGGTATGTCCAGGCAATACGGTTTCGTTTGAGGCATCGCTGGAAGATGCAGAGTCCTTCGAATGGACACAGGGCGCAGGCCAGCTCAGCTGCGACGACTGCTTGGATCCGGTCGCGGGGCCTATAGTAGGTTCGGGGACTTTTACCATCGAGGGCAAGAGTGGAGACTGCCCGGCATCGGCTTCCGCCAGCGTCAGCACTATTCCAGATCCCCCTTATGAACTGCAGGCGAATACCACCATCTGCGAGGGCGAGGAGCTGCAGCTGATTTTCCAAACCGATCCATCCTTCGACTACCTGTGGGCTTCCACCGACCCCGGGTTTGCAGAAGGCAATTATCCCAACCTGACGGTCTCGCCGGAGGTAGGCAGTACGACTTACTTTTTGCGAGCCGACAACGGGCAGTGCCCGCCGGTGGAGGATGAAATTGCGGTAGAAGTAGTGCCCCGCCCGCAGCTGATCGGGCTCAGCGCAACGCCCGCTACTGTCTGTGCAGGCGAGACGGTGGAGCTGAGCGCTGAAGTAGACAATGTGCGGGAAGGCGATCGCTTGGAGTGGCAAGGCCCCGATGGGAGCGAAGTGGCAGTAGGAGCATCGACCTCTTTTGCCCCACAGGCTTCGGGCGATTACGTGCTTCGCTTTATCAGTCAGCAGTGTGGTTTGCTGACCGATACGGTTGCCATAGAGGTGTTGCCCCAGCCCGCAGTGGAACTGGCAGCCGATACCGTCATTTGCCTGGGGGATTCGGTGCAGCTCAACTTTGCCTCCGATGATCAGGCCAGCTACGCTTGGATGGCTTCCGACACTGATTTTCCTGGCTCTACCGAGGCCGAGCTGGTGGTAAGCCCGCAGAGCACTACCACCTACACGCTTCTGGCGGACAATGGGCAATGCCCGCCGGTGGAGGCTTCCGTCACTGTGGAGGTGGTGGGAAATGTGACATTGGATGTCGTTGCGCCGCAGGGGCCGCTGTGTGCAGGCGATTCCGCGACGATTGAGGCGGTTGCCAATGGCGGGCTGAGCGGGGATCAATTTCGATGGGCCGGCAGCGATGGCAGCAGTTTTCCAGGCAGCGTAATTACCGTAGCACCTGAGAGCAGCACCACTTACGAGTTGCTCTACACCAGTGCTGGAGGATGTATTAGCCTGACGGAATCGCTTACGCTTGCGGTGGAGCCCGGCCTGGAGCTTTTCGGCATCGTACTAGAGCCTGGATTGAGCGTCTACCAAGGAGAAAATGTGGCGCTGACGGCCGATTACAGCAGCGAGATGCTGGAGGACGAAGACCTGCAGTTCAATTGGGCGGTACTGGAGGGGGACTCAGCAGTAGTGCTGGAGAGCGGTGTCGGCTTATCTTCTGTGACGGATATCCCGCTGGAGTCGGGCACCCGCTTGTATCAGCTGACGATCCAAACCGAAGGCGGTTGTGTGTATACAGCAGAGGCCGCCCTGGAAGTCGACGAGCTGCGCATCGATATGCCCAACACCTTTACGCCCAATGGTGATGGCAACAACGACACTTTCAACTTCCTGTCGCAGGCTGACCCCGCTGTGCTGAATGTGGTGGAGTTCAAAATCTACAATCGTTGGGGGCAGCTCATTTACGACAACGATGATCCTAATAACGGCTGGGATGGCACCTACAACGGGACGCCCCAACCCTCGGAAGTTTACTATTACTACGTACAGGTTAACTTAAGGGATTTGATTGATTTGCCGGTACAAAAAGGGGATGTGACCCTGCTGCGCTGATGTTAGAAGAATGGGTTTTCCAAATACACTTGCTGCTTTCCCTCTACATGCTGGGGCTCATCTGGTTTGTGCAGGTCGTGCATTACCCGCTGATGGGTAAGGTGGGGGCAGCGGATTTTGTACACTACGAGCGGGCGCATACCCGTTTGACCTCTTGGGTGACTGCGCCGCCTATGCTGGGCGAGCTGGCCAGTGGTTTTCTACTGCTGTCTTGGAATTCACAGGAGCTTTTTTGGTGGCTCAATGCGGCGGGTATCGGCATCATCTGGGCTTCGACTTTCTTTTTGCAGGTACCGCTGCACAGCGCTTTAAGCCAAGAGTTTGACCTGAGGGTGCAACGGAGGCTGGTGCGGACCAACTGGCTGCGCACCCTGGTTTGGACCCTGCGCGCTTTGGGGCTGTTGTGGTGGCTTCACTGATCGAACAAGCCGCCGATGTCTTCTTCGGTTTCCCGCAGTTTTTCCCGGCAAAGCTGTATGAGCTCGGCAGCGCGCCTGGCTTTCTGCGACAGCTCGTCCACGCTGACCTGGTCTTCCTGCAGCTGGTCGATGATGCTTTGCAATTCCTTTATGGCTTCTTCGTATTTCATTGGACTTGACTGTTGATGCTGCCGTCTTTCAGGCGCACGGTGATGCGGTCGCCCGTTTTCAGGGCTTCGGCGGAGGAGATGATCCGGCCGTCTTTAAGTGTCAGGCTGTAGCCGCGGCTCAGGGTAGCTTCCGGATGGAGCAGGCGGAGCAATTCCTCGCAGCGGTCGAGTTCACTGTCGGCTTGCCGCAGGCGCTGTCGCAAGGCGGCCGGCATTTGGCCCTCTAGGTTTTGCAGGCGTTGTTGTTCTCGCCGGGTTTGCTGGCGGGGCAGCAGTTGCAATTGTTGCTGGAAGCGCTCGAGGGACAGGTTTTCCCGCTGCAGGCGCTGTTGGGCGAGGCGTGCGATGCCCTGGCCGCTCTGCAACAGCTGCGCCTCGAACTGCATCAGGCGGTTGAGGAGGAATTCGGCCACGGCAGTTGGTGTTTTCAGGGAGGTATGCGCTACCCGGTCGAGCAGCACATCGTCCACCTCGTGCCCGATGCCCACTAGCACCGGAAGCTGTTGCCGGGCAACCGCTGCGCAGAGTTCGTACTCGTCAAAGGCGGCAAGGTCGAGCCGGGCACCGCCCCCGCGGATGATGACTACGGCATCGAAGGGCTGCTGCTTGCCGTTGATGGTTTCGAGTTGCCAGGCTACCTCTTCAACGGTTTTGACTCCTTGCATGGCGGCGGGAAAGAGCTTTAGGGCGAAGCGGTAGCCGTATTCGTTTTGTTCCAGTTGGCGCAGGAAATCTTGCAGGCCCGCGGCGCGGGCGGAGCTGATCACAGCCAGTCGCTGCGGGACGAGCGGCAGGGGCAAGCTGCGGTTGCGGCCCATGTGCCCGGCTTTTTCCAGTTGGTCCAAAGTGGCGCGGCGCTTCAGCTCCATTTGGCCTAGCGTGAAGGAGAGGTCTATGTCTTCCACCAGCAGCTTATAGCCATAGCGCTCGTGAAAGTCGACGCGTACCTGCAAAAGGACTTGGGTGCCGACTTGCAGCAGTCGGGGCAGGTCCTTGCCCAGCTTGCGCTGCAGCCTGCTGTATTGTTTGCGCCAAATGATGCCTTCGGCCCGGGCGCGGAGTTCTTCTCCTTCGCCATCGCCTTTTTCCACCAGGCTCAGAAAACAATGCCCTTTGGACCGGCTGATTTGAAAAATCTCACAGCTGACCCAAAGGGCTTCTGGCAAGTTCAGCGCCAGGACCCGGCGGATGTGCTCATTGAGTTCGAAGAGAGTGTGTTGCTCCATCCGCCAAAAATAGTAATTATACCGTGGAGTGCAGGGCTTGCGGCGGCAAACCCTGCTCTTCCGTTTTTTATGCTTCCACTTCTTCCGGGCGTTTGCCGAAGATGCCTTCCAGGTCGTCCTTGAGCGCTACCTCCTTTTTGAGGAGCAGTTGCGCCAGTTCCTCGAGCTGATCGCGGTGGTCGCGCAGCAGTTCGACGGTACGCTGATAGGCTTCCTCTACCAATTTGCTGACTTCCCGGTCGATTTTCTCAGCAGTAGCCTCGCTGTAGGGCTTCTGCAGGGACTGTTCGTACTGCCCGCTGCTGTCGTAGTAGCTGATGTTGCCGAGTTCGTCGCTCAGGCCGTAGTAAGCCACCATGGTGTAGGCTTGTTTGGTTACTTTTTCCAAATCATCCAGAGCGCCGGAGGAGACTCTTCCGAAAATGATCTCTTCGGCAGCGCGGCCGCCCAGGGCGGTGCAGATGCGGTCCAGGAACTGGTCTTTGTTGTAAATCACGTGCTCCTGCGGCATGTACCAAGCTGCTCCCAGCGACCTGCCTCGGGGCACGATAGAGACCTTCAGCAGTTTGTCGGCGTTTTTCAGGAACCAGCTTGCTGTGGCGTGGCCGGCTTCATGGTGGGCGATGACTTTTTTCTCCCCGTCGGAAATGATCTTGCTGCGTTTTTCCAGGCCGGCGATGATGCGGTCGGTGGCGTTGTAGAAATCTTCCATTTCTACCTGCTCCTTATCGCGGCGCGCGGCGATGAGCGCGGCTTCGTTGCAGACGTTGGCGATGTCGGCGCCGGAGAAGCCCGGCGTTTGTGCTGCCAGGGTGTCCAGGCTGATGTCATCCGCCAGTTTGATGGGCTTGGTATGCACCTTGAAGATGGCCAGGCGCTCTTTTTTAGTAGGCAATTCCAGATAGATTTGCCGGTCGAAGCGGCCCGGGCGCAGCAAGGCGCGGTCGAGCACATCCCCTCGGTTGGTAGCAGCCATAACGATCACACCGGTATTGGTGCCGAAGCCGTCCATTTCTGTAAGAATCTGGTTGAGGGTGTTTTCCCGTTCGTCATTAGACTGTAGGGCAGCATTTTTGCCCCTCGAGCGGCCGATGGCATCTATCTCGTCGATGAAGATGATGCTGGGAGAGTTTTCTTTCGCTTTTTTAAACAGATCGCGAACGCGGGAAGCGCCCACGCCTACGAACATCTCTACGAATTCCGAACCGGAAATGGAGTAGAAGGGGACCTCTGCCTGCCCGGCAACTGCCCTGGCGAGCAAGGTTTTGCCGGTGCCTGGAGGGCCAATCAGCAGTACGCCTTTGGGGATTTTTGCGCCCAGTTTGGTGTAGCGGTTAGGGTTTTTCAGAAAGTCGACTACCTCTTTTACCTCTACTTTGACTTCATCCAGGCCGGCTACATCCTTGAAAGTGACATCGCTGGAGCCTTTTTCAAACAGCTTGGCTTTGGATTTGCCGATGTCGAAGATGTTGCCGCCACCACCGCCCATGCCGCCGGGGCGCATCCGCCGCAGTATGAAGATCCAAATGGCGACGATAATGAGGATGGGCACCATCCAAGACAGGATGTTGCTGAGCCAGTCGGTACGGGAGTCGTAGGTCAGTTCAATTGTATTGCCCGCTTCGCTTTCCTCCTGGGCATCATGGACGCTTTGCTCGAAGGTCTCCAGGGAGCCAATGTTGAAAACGTAGTGCGGGCCGGAGGCTGTGGAGTCTACCTCGCTGTAGCGCCCTTTGCTGAGGGCCTCTTTACTGAGGTAGACCTCTGCCTTTTCTTTATTGACGACGACGATGCGTTCTACATCGCCGCTACCAAGCATATTCTGGCGGAAACGTGTCCAGGAAATTTCTTCGGCTTGGCTGCCATTAAAGTAAAAAAGGGCTTGCCCGAGCACCAGAGCGAGCAGCAGATAGAGGATCCAAGTGGTGGAGTTCTTGGGTTTCCCCGAGTCCGGATCCCGAGACTTTTTGGGGTCTTTCCGTTTATTATTGTTGTTGATTGCCATAAGCCGATTTAATGTTTACTCCAAGAAAACGAGATGGCAAGGGCGGATGTTTTGTGTCCCTGTATTCAGCTCTTTCTATCCCAATAAAAAAAATCAGGATCGGTTGTTAACATCCATGTAAAAAAACGGTTTCGGGCGTAGAAGTCAAAACAAAAAACAAAAAGTCCAATTATGAAAACACTTGGAAATGCAACCTTTGAGAACTACATCGGCCTAGAGGAGGGCATATCAGAGATGGCCTTCCAGATGACGGCTCACGTCTTAACTTTGGGCTATGCAGCTATGCTCGCCGGCCTGTTTTATTTCATACTGACCATCCGCTCGGTGGCGCCGAAGTACCGGATTTCCTCGGTGCTGTCGGTGGTGGTGATGACTTCCGCCCTTTTGCTGCTGTACAAGCAGGCGCAGAATTGGGAAGATGCCTTGGTTTTTGATGCCTCCGAGGGGCTCTACTTTCTGGGAGCGGGCAATAAAGCTGACCTGTTCAACAACGGCTACCGTTACCTGAACTGGCTGATCGATGTGCCGATGCTGCTGTTCCAGATTTTGTTCGTCGTTTCGCTCACCAAGAGCAATTTTAAAAGCATTCGGAACCAGTTCTGGTTCTCTGGAGCGCTTATGGTGATTACCGGCTACATCGGGCAGTTCTACGAGGTGACCAACATTACAGCCTTTGCCATTTGGGGAGCTATCTCTACGGTATTCTTTATCCACGTGCTGATTCTGATGCGCCGGGTGATCTCGGAGGGCAAAGAAGGCATACCTGAGAATGCCAAGAAGACCTTGAACAGCATCTGGATACTTTTCCTCATCTCCTGGTTCCTTTACCCAGGGGCATACCTGATGCCGCACCTGGCAGGCTTGTTCAACGAGGCTGGCTTGTACAACGAAAGCGGTATTGTAGGCCGTCAGATGACCTACACCGTGGCGGATGTCGCTTCCAAGGTCATCTACGGTGTATTGCTGACCGTGACCGCCCAGCAGATCAGCAAAGCAGAAGGATACGATCCGGACGCGGCGAGGGCATAAGCTCCGCGGTTTGCGAGAGGAAATTTCGGTATCAATTTATTGCAAATGACAAAAGCCGGAAGGTAGCCAGAGAGCTGCTTTCTGGCTTTTTTTGTGAAAACAGGGCTTCCTTCCAGCTATCCGAAGGCCATGTTGTTCTGCCTTGCTTTCAGTTGCAACCCTTGGCCAGTGTCACGGCTTCGGTCAAGTGGAGGGGATTACTCTTTCCCCATCCTCCCCAATTCCACTTCCCGTACCTCCCCGGGCTGCAAATCTCCCAGCTCCAGGCGCCCGATTCGTACGCGGGCCAGGCGCAGCACTGGGTAGCCGGCCGCGGCGCACATCCGGCGCACCTGCCGGTTTTTGCCCTCCGTCAGGCTGAGCTCCAGCCAGCTACCGGGTACATTTTTGCGGTAGCGTATGGGCGGGTCGCGCTCGGGCAGCGCAGGGGGCGGGCTGAGTAGGCGCGCCTCGGCCGGCCGGGTGCGGTAGTCTTTTTTGTTGATGCGGATGGTCATGCCGGAGCGCAGTTGCTGCAGGGCCTCCTCCTCGGGTACGCCCTCCACCTGCGCCCAGTAGACGCGCTTGTGGCCCCGGCGCGGGTCGAGGAGGCGGTGGTGGAGCTGTTTGTCGTCGGTAAGCAGCAGAAGGCCCTCGCTGTCTTTGTCCAGCCGGCCTACCGGATAGACCGTTTTCGGGAAATCGTAGAGGTCGCCCAGCACCCGGTGGCTGGGGTGCTCCCGGGTGAACTGGCTGAGTACGCCGTAGGGCTTGTACAGTAGGAAATAGCGGTATTCAGACATTGAAGCGGAAGTGCATGACATCACCGTCGAGCACGACGTAATCCTTGCCCTCCACCGCCATCTTGCCGGCCTCTTTGACGGCCTGTTCTGAGCCCAGCGCTACGTAATCGTCGTACTTGATGACTTCCGCGCGGATGAAGCCTTTCTCAAAATCGGTGTGAATGACGCCAGCGGCCTGCGGCGCTTTCCAGCCCTTTTCGATGGTCCAGGCGCGTACTTCCTTTTCGCCGGCGGTGAAGTAGGTGATGAGGTTGAGCAGGCGGTAGCTCGCGCGGATGAGGCGGTTGACGCCCGGTTCTTCCAAGCCCATTTCCTGCAGGAACTCGAGGCGTTCTTCCATGGTTTCCAGCTCCGCAATATCGGCTTCTATGCCGGCGCTGATGAGGATGACTTCGGCGGGCTCATTGGCTACCGCCTGTTTGAAGCGCTCGGTATGCTCGTTGCCGGTATTGACGGAAGCTTCGTCTACATTACAGACGTAGAGTATCGGTTTGGCGGTCAGCAGGAACATATCGGCAAGCAGTGCCTGGCCGGTTTCGTCCAGCTCCAGAGAGCGGGCCGGTTGGAAGGCTTCCAGGTGCTGTTGTACTTGTTCGGCGATTTCGACCAGTTTTACATCCTCCTTGTTGCCGCTCTTAGCTTGCCGGCGGAGGCGCTCCAGGCGCTTTTCCACCGTTTCCAGGTCTTTGAGCATCAGCTCGGTATCTATGGTTTCCTTATCGCGCACCGGGTCCACGCCGCCGTCTACGTGCACCACATTGCCATCTTCGAAACAGCGCACCACGTGAATGATGGCATCCACTTCCCGGATATTGGCCAGGAATTGGTTGCCCAGGCCCTCGCCCTGGCTTGCGCCTTTGATGAGGCCGGCGATGTCCAGAATTTCGATGGTGGTCGGCAGGGTTTTCTGCGGCTGTACCAGAGCCGACAGCTTGTCGAGCCGCTCGTCCGGCACCGTAATGATGCCGACGTTAGGGTCCTTGGTAGCAAAGGGGTAATTCGCTGACAGCGCTTTGGCGGAAGTCAGCGCATTGAAAAGGGTCGATTTGCCAACGTTGGGCAGGCCAACGATCCCACACTTGAGTGCCATACAGATGGTTTACATAAATGAAGACCGGCAGCACCGGAAAAATTCAGGCGGCAAAGGTAAGCTTTTGTCTTAAAAAAGCCCGTGTAATTCAGCGCTAACCTGATTGACAATATCCCCCAGGTCTTCGGGATTGCGCATGAAGTCTACTTGATCGGCGTTGATGATCAGCAGTTTGCCTTCTTTATAATTGCTGATCCAGTTTTCGTAGCGCTCGTTCAGGCGGCGTAGGTAGTCAAGGCTCATGTTGCCCTCGTAATCGCGCCCCCGCTCCTGTATGTGCGAAACCAGTGTAGGGATGCTGGCCCGCAGGTAGATGAGCAAATCCGGGGGCTGAATCTGGGAGGACATGGTTTTGAATAGCTGGAAGTAGTTCTGAAAGTCGCGGGACGACATCAAGCCCATGTCGTGCAGGTTGGGGGCAAAGATGTAGGCATCTTCGTAAATGGTGCGGTCTTGTACGACGGTGCGGTCGCCCGATAGTATTTTCAGCACCTGTTGGTAGCGGCTGTTGAGGAAGAAGATTTGCAGGTTGAAAGACCAGCGCTGCATGTCTTCGTAGAAATCGCTGAGATAGGGGTTGTCGTTGGTGGATTCATAGTGGACATCCCAGCCGAAGTGACGGCTCAGCTTTTCGGTGAGGGTGGTTTTTCCCGCCCCGATGTTACCCGCGATAGCGATATGTTTTATATTTGGCGGCGTAGTGGCAGTCGTTTCGCTCATAATCGGCCTTAGATTTCTGCGAAAATAAAAATATTGGGGGAATTGCGGCGGATTATTTGCCCTGCTCGCCGTTCAACGATGAAATCGTGGCAAACATCTAAATTAGTACCATGGAAATAGATCAGCGTTTAATTTCCCATCTTGAAAAATTAGCCCGCCTGGAGCTTTCCAATACAGAACGGGAGCAACTGCGGGAAGACCTGAACCGCATTCTGGAAATGGTGGAAAAACTACAGGCCCTGCCTACCGATGGTGTAGAACCGCTGGTGTACATCAATGATGCGCCCAACCCTCTGCGCCCGGATAGGGCGGAGGGGCAAATTCCCCGCGAGGCAGCGCTGCGCAATGCGCCGCAGCAGGACGGGCGCTACTTTCAGGTGCCGAAAGTGATTAAGAAACAACCGTAGCATGGAGAATATCATCTCAGTAAAGAACCTTACGAAGACTTACATCATGGGGACCACCAAAGTGCACGCCCTGCAAGGAGTCGACCTCAGCATCAACCGCAATGAATACATCGCGCTCATGGGGCCATCGGGCTCCGGAAAATCCACGCTTATGAACTTGCTGGGCTGCCTGGATACGCCCACGAGCGGAGAGTACTGGCTCAACCATACCAACGTCAGCACCATGTCGGATGATGAGCTGGCGGAGATACGCAACAAGGAAATCGGTTTCGTCTTTCAGACTTTCAACCTGCTGCCCCGGCTGTCTGCGCTGGAGAATGTCGCGCTGCCGCTGGTCTACGCCGGCCGCCGCAAATCGGACCGGCTGGAGCGGGCAGAAGAGGTGCTCACAGAGGTGGGCCTGGGCGACCGGGTAGGCCACAAGCCCAATGAATTGTCCGGCGGACAGCGGCAGCGCGTAGCCCTGGCCAGGGCACTGGTCAACGACCCTTCCATTATCCTAGCCGATGAGCCCACCGGCAACCTGGATACCAAAACCTCCATCGAGATCATGGGCATCTTCGAGCGCATTCAGGCCAAGGGCAATACCGTTATATTGGTAACGCACGAACCAGATATCGCTGAACACTGCCACCGCATTGTGCGATTGCTCGACGGCAGCGTGGATTACGACCGGGTGAACGAAAATGTGGTGACAGTGGACGACCCGCAGCATCCCTACCGGCGGTAAACGGCCTGGAGTTTCCCCCTGAAAAGCCTTAGGGGTCGCGCAATAACAAGTCTAAATCGGTAAGTTATTGTTGCGCGACC
>CAYNIT010000068.1:0-9219 GCA_964397205.1 uncultured Phaeodactylibacter sp.
AAAAAAAACGAGTCTAAATCGGTAAGTTATTGTTGCGCGACCCCTTAGTATTTATAAATTTCCTCCTCTTCTACCGGGAAGGCGAAGCGGTAGTAAAGCCCCGCCACTACGCCAAAAGCAAACCCGCCAATGTGCGCCCACCAAGCGGTGCCGCCGCTCTGTTGAGTAGCTTGCAGGGCTGCCCAGCCGCTGCTCCACTGCATCCAAATCCAGACGCCTAGAAACAGAAAAGCCGGTACGCGGAAGATCAGGAAGAAAAACCAAAGCTTAACCCGGGAGGAGGGAAACATGATCAGGTACGCGCCCATAACGGCAGAAATGGCACCGCTGGCCCCTACCGTAGGAATGGTGCTGGCTGGATTGAGGAAAATATGGGCAGCATGCGCTGCCAGCCCGCCAAGCAAGTAGAACAGCAGAAAGCGGAAGTTGCCGATGGTCGCTTCGATATTGTCCGCAAAAACCCAGAGGAAGAGCATATTGCCGAGGATATGACCAAAGCCCCCGTGCATAAACATGCTGGTCAGCAGCGTGTGCAGCTGTTCTCCCTGGCTGATTTCGGCTGGTATCGCGGCATAAGGCCCCAGCAGCATGTTGGGGGATTGCAATTGGTACCAGAAGCCCAGGATGTTGAACACAATAAAGGTGTAACTGAACAGGGGGAAATAGCCTCCCTTCACCTGATCGTCACCTATTGGGAATATCATACGAACTATATTGCTTCGACCACTACGGTGATAACGTAGTCCTCGATGTCGATGTTTTCGCCGGCTTCCGGGTAAGGCGCTACCTCCTTCAATCGGTAGAGGTAGCCGTCTATGGCGCTCTGTGCCGCTTCGGGTTTGTCCGAACGCAACGCCAGGTCTACCAGCTGCCGGTTCCTTTCTCCAAGCGACAGCTGTACCACTACCTGGCCATCCCACATGCAATTGGTGTATTTGGGGCAGCGCGAGTCTTCCTTTACAGAAGTAAATTGCATAGCAGTATGCGGCGACAGCGCCTGCGCTCCGAAGGTAAGGCGGATAGGTTCGCCCAATTGGTAAGCTTCTGTGCGGTTGCTGCTGCACTTAGCAGCGCAGAGCAGCCCCAAAAGCAAAGTGAAGAACAAAAGTTGTTTCATGGGTCATTCGTCATTGGGAAGCGTACGCTTTGAAGTAAAGGCACTCCTCTAAGATACGCTGGTAAAATTCAGTATCGCTGTAGTTTTGCACTAAGATCTCAAAATTCTCGAAGGTCTGCTTGGCATCCGGCCGCCAGCGATTCACATAGTAATCGTTTCGCTCACACTTGGCCGCCATATAAGTTGCTTTAGCGCCGAGCTCTAAGCTGTCGGTTGCGAGCCTGGCCCGTTCAAAGTAAAGCTGCGCCCGAGAACAATCAAAATTTTCCCGATTACCGTACGGAAAAACCGGATGAGGCGTCACATAATCTCCATCCCGGAGGTAAGCCGTGCGTAAGCTGGCACCGCTGCGGTAAAAATCCGCCGCTTTCCACGCCTGCCCAAAGTAAGACATATTGTACAAGGCCAGGCCAATCTGGTAATTGAGCACCCCAACGTTCCCGGTGCCGGCTTTTGCCCGGTACTCCTTGTCCAGCAGCGCTTCCAGCAATTCGCCTTTGTTGTACAGAGGTACATTCGAAGGCAGCGGGCAATGCACGCAATCGTCAATCCACTCCACAAAGGGATTATACAGCCCCAAGTTGTCCCAGTCAGCACGGTCCATTCGCTTGAGGCTTTCAATGGCTGCTTCAAACTTATAATCCCCCATAAAGTAGGTGGACTGCATATTGAGCAGGCGCTGCAGTATGGTGCTATCGCCATCGGCAATCAATTGTGCCTCCAGTTTAGAGGGGCTTGCCTGACGGGCGACCCGCAGCAGGTCTTCCAGCAATGCCGGCTGTATGTTCGGCGACAGGTACTCCAGCGGGTACTGCATCAGAAAGGCTTTGCCCTTTTGCCCGCTCTGCTGGTAAAGCTTGGTCAGCTTGTCGCGGGTAAAGTCCTTAAAGTCCTCTTTCCTTTCGTAGGTGTCGTTGCTGAGCTGCAGGCGGTATATGTCGTTTTCGATTTCAGCATTGATCTCCTGAAGCGAGCTGATGTACAGCGCTAGCTCGAAGGCATCGAGCTGTTGGTCGAGCAGCTCGGGCAGGTTCATGCTGCGAGCTGCTTTGAAAGACAGCCGGGCATCGTAGTAATTGCCCGCCAATAGCGAGAGGTAGCCCTGTGCCATGCGCCACAGCGCCTTGTCCTCGATCACCCCTTCTTTGAGCACCTGCGTAACGAAGCGCTGCAGGCGGATGACGCGAGGCCCGGCATCCGGAGAAGGCACACCGTAGTAAAACTTGTTCTGCCGCCGCTGATCGTTGAAGGACAAGCCCAGCAGGTCGCGCTCCAGCCGCCGCAGCTCCCGCACCAGCAACAACTGCAGATAGGGGCTGGCAGGGTCGTGTTCGTAGATGTTTTTCAGTTCTACCAGCAGTCGGCTGTTGGGGAAATTGGCGCGTATGGCGTAAAGGGTAGCCTCTTCGGAGGGGGTTTTACAAAGGCTCAGGCACCTTTGCCACTCCTCGTCGGTGCGGATGTCAAAGCTGTGATAGGCAGAGCGCTGCTTACTAGGGCATCGGGCAAATAAGCGCGAGAAAAGGTAGGAAGCTTTTACCCGTTCCCCCAGCGCCATCATCGCGCCGGCGCGGTGCCCTTCTATCCAATCCTCAATAATACTAGGGTCATTGTCGATTTTGGGAAGCAGCTCGTCGTACAATTCCAATACCCGTTCGTGCTGCTGGCTGTAGTGGGCCAACCGGATGATTTGGTAGGCGTAGCGCAGCCGGATGTAGTGCGATTTGGTGCGGCGGAAGTGCCGCAGCCCCTCTTCCAGCCAACCGTCCATCTTTCGGTACTCGGTCTGGGGTTGCTCCCAGGGGTCGCGCCGGGTAACGAAGGGCTCTATAGTTTTAGCATAAAGCAGGTAATGCACCGTCTCCGTGCACCCGTGCCGCTTAAGGTAACGGGCAAAGGAATTGTCCTGCATCCGGTAGCTCAAAGCATTAGACGGTTCACTGATGGACTTGCTCAACTGCTTCAGCTCATTTTCAGTAGTTTGGTAGATCAAGCTGTCGATATCGCGCAAATCGGGAATCTCGCAGAAGCGCTCGTGCCATTCCTCCAGGTTCCCTTTGATCTGCGGGTCGCCCTGCTGCCGGTAGTACTGCTCCAACTCCTCGATGTCAACGAACAGCCGTGCTCCCGGTATCCGAGGGCCGATGAGGTAAGGCTCAATGAAGCTGTAGCCCTGAAAGGGCGGGCGCTGGGCCCCGCACTGCTGAGCCCGCACGGGCAGTACCGACAATAGTAACAGCCAATAGACTAAAAGCTGGGGGCGCATGCTTCGTTTTTCCACAAAATAACGAAATTATGCTGTCTACTTCCGAGGGGAAGGCGGCAATTCTAGGCTTGGAATGGGTTCTAAATGCAAAACTCAATCACCAGCGGCATGCCCCTTGCCGCATACCTGTAACCAATGCAACTCAGGACATGCTCCCTTCGATTTTACATTTTCTGCACCCCTCCGGAGATCAGCGAGCGGATATTTTTGTACTCCGGGTCGCCTGCATAGTCGACTTGGCCGCCGGTATTGGCTTTAGCCTCTAGCCGCTTCCGGGCTACCACCTCCGCCTGCCCGCCGGTATTGGCTTTTACGTAAGTGCGCAAGCATTCCAGTTCAGCCCCTTGGTATTTCCCTCCGGTATGGGCTGTAACTTTCTGGTCCTCCGTAGTCCCCGAAATGATCAGCTCTCCGCCTTCAGAAGCTGTAGCATCAATACTGCTCGCCTGCACTTGCAGCTCCAGGTAGCCGCCGCTTGATGCACGCAGTTTAACTTGATCAGCCTCTAGCACCTCTGGCACGTATACCCTGGCCCCAGCACTGGATTTGATGCTGCGCAGCCTGGTATAAGTAACGGTCAGTTCGGCAATGTCCGCTTCCCGAAACAAACCCTCAATCAGTTGTACCTTGAGGGTCTTCCCCTTTACGAAAATAGAAATGTCGTCCTCACTCATACCTTTGGTTGTTATGGTAACCTTATGCGTGTCCCCTCGTACTAAAGTTACGGAAACATCTCCGGTAGCAGCAACGGCATCGAAGTAATCCAGCTTTCGGGTCTCCTGAGCTGAAGTGCTGGACGCAAAAGACAGCAGCAAAGAAGCTGTCAGCAGCAAATAAAAAATCGTTTTCATAAGCGCTTTTTTTATAAGATGCAAGGGGGCGGCGATTCCCCTAGAACTGCTGTGTTTTTTTGTACAGGAATATTTACATTCGGAATCGAAAAATTATGATCATCCCAAAATACGCTACCCATGAATAGACTGCTTTGCCTGAGCTTGCTAGCTGCTCTGGCCTGGGCCGGATGCAGCAGTGAGGAAGACAACGATTGCGTCCCTTTTTCCGCCAGTTGGCAGACACCCGCCGCCGAGCGCAGTACGCAATGGCTTTTTCTGAGTGACGAACAAGGCGGGCTCTTGCAGGCGCAAGAGGTGCAGGCCCAAAACAGCTTTGCCATCTCCACGCAGGGCTGTCAGCAGCAGCTCACACTTAGCTATTTGTCGGTTGGAGAAGCAGAGGTGCTGGAAAGCGGCAACCCTCGTACTGAGACGGTATACCGGCTCACCACTTTGCTGGGAGTACCTGCTGGGTTCGCTTGGGACACCCTGGCTCAGGCTCCTCCAGCAAAATATCCTATTGCAGTGCGCAATGTGGAGTCGGTGGAGCAGCTGGTCTGGCCCGCCGAGCGGCGGGATGTGTTTCAGGGCAATCAGTTTCTGGACCCCGCGGCCAATTTGTTGAGTTTTGAAATACAAGCCGAGCCCGCGGGCGCTGCTTACCTACGCATCCGTGCCAATGGGGAGCTTACAGAGCGGGGGCTGTTCTTCTCTTCGCTTGGCTCGGATACCCTGACGGCGGATTACAAGACCCTGCCGGCAGTAGGGGAGAGCAGCCCCGTTGACCTGCCCAATAGCGGAAACTGGCGCTATGAGCTGTACGGCATAGAAGAAGAAGCGGAAGCGCTGCTCGATTATTCGAATCAGCCCGATCTGGTCAGTGGATCATTTGCGCCGCTCTTGCCAGCGGGAGGCACTCCTTCCTATCGCTTCCGGGCAGAAGAAGTACGCTTCTTCGAGGGCATTGCCTATGCTCCGTACCTGTACGATCTGCGGGGCAATGGCCTGCCGGAGCGCGTTGCTGCATCCGAAGCCGACTTCAGCCTGCAGCGGCAGGAAGATCAACTACAAATAACGACCAAAGCCGGCGCGCCACTAGCGTACTGCATTCGCATCCGCACCTTCCGGGGCTCAGGCCCTTGGTTGGACTGGACCATCTACGGCCAGCCCGAAGCTTTGGCGGATGTCAAGCTGCCGGATTGGCCGGATACGCTGGCAGCACAACGGCAGGTATTGCTGGGCACTGGCAACGAAAAGCTTTTTAGCGTAAGCGCCAAATCTTTCCTCAGCCAGGTGGATTACCAAGAATTCTTGCAGGCCATGGGAAGGAAAGAACCGGGCTGGCAGAGCGAAAACGGCTTGCTGGAACGCACCAAAGTCCGGCAGTGGTAGAAATCTTAAGGGCAGGCTTGATAATATAGGCCCAGTTTTTCGATCTTTGCACCTTCAAAAACTGCCGTGGAGGCAGTCAACAAACACAATAAACCTCATGGCAAAACAGAATAGCGATCAATTCAAAAAGCTGGTAGCCCACTGCAAAGAGTACGGCTTCATCTACCAGTCAAGCGAGATATACGACGGCCTAAGCGCCGTCTATGACTATGGCCCCTATGGCGTGGAGCTGAAAAACAACCTCAAAGACTACTGGTGGAGGAGCATGGTGCAAATGCACGATGAAATCGTAGGCCTCGATGCCGCCATTTTCATGCACCCCAAGACTTGGAAAGCCTCCGGCCACGTGGATGCGTTCAATGATCCTTTGATCGACAACAAAGACAGTAAGCGCCGCTTCCGGGCGGACGTGCTGATCGAAGAAGAGCTGGAAAAGATTGAAGGCAAAATTGACAAGGAAATCAAAAAAGCCCGCAAGAAATTCGGCGACGATTTTGACGAAGCCATGTACCGGGAAACCAACCCGCGGGTGTCCGGCTATTTGCAAAAACACAAAGCCATTGAGGAGCGCCTGGGAGCTGCTATGTCCAACAACGACCTAGAAGACCTGCGCAAAATGATCGAAGAGCTGGACATCACCGACCCCGATACAGGCTCCCGCAACTGGACAGAGGTGCGGCAGTTCAACCTCATGTTTTCCACCCAATTGGGCAACATCGCCGGCTCGGAAGCCAAACTGTACCTGCGCCCGGAGACCGCTCAGGGCATCTTCGTCAACTTTCTCAATGTACAGAAAACGACCCGCAAGAACTTGCCCTTCGGCATCGCACAGATCGGCAAAGCTTTCCGCAACGAAATCGTGGCGCGCCAGTTCATCTTCCGCATGCGCGAATTCGAGCAGATGGAAATGCAGTACTTCATCAAGCCGGGCGAGCAGATGAAGTGGTACGAGTACTGGAAAGAAGCGCGCATGAAGTGGCATCTCGCCCTCGGCATACCCGAGGATATGCTGCGATTCCACGACCACGGCGAGAACCTGGCGCACTACGCAGATGCTGCCGCCGACATTCAGTTCGCTTTCCCCTTCGGATTTAAAGAGCTGGAGGGCATCCACAGCCGAACCGATTTTGACCTGGGGGCGCATCAGGAGCTCTCGGGCCGGAAACTGCAGTTCTTTGACCCAGCCACCAAAGAGCGTTATGTGCCCTACGTCCTGGAAACCTCCATCGGCAGCGACCGTATGTTCCTGGCGGCCATGACGCACGCTTTGCAAGAGGAGACCATCGTCGGCGCTAATGGCAAGGAAAGCACCCGCGAATTGCTGAAACTCCACCCGGCCTTGTCGCCCATCAAGTGCGCTATCCTGCCGCTGAAACGCAACGAGGAAGGCCTGGTAAACATGGCGAAGGATATTTTCAACGAACTCCGCCTTTCCTTCAATGTACAGTACGACGACACCGGCAGCATCGGTAAGCTCTACCGCCGACAAGATGCCATTGGCACCCCCTTTTGCGTTACAGTAGATTACGATTCACTGGACGACAATACCGTCACCCTGCGCGACCGCGATACGCTGGAACAGGAGCGCGTGCCCATCGGCAAACTAGAGGGCATCATCCGCGAGCGGGTGGATATGAAACAGCTGTTGCTGTAAAAGCAAAGCAACCCTGCTTCGGCTAAGGAAGCAGGGGGCCCTGTCTAGCAGCGAGTCCCTCGAATAGGCTGGCGCAGAAGTCCTGCGATAAGCCTTGTAGCTCATCCTCCGGGATGGCAGCGGCGATGTCATCGGCGAGTTCGGCAAGCTTCGTTTCGTAAGCCGTGATAGACCAGCCGGCAGAGAGGGGAAGCAACACTTCATTAGATGCAGAGTCATCATCATCATCGTCATAGCAGGCAGTAAAGAACAGGCAGGCCATTAGTGCGGCTAGCGGCAATAGGTTTTTTAGTGCTTGTTTGGAGGTCGGATTTGAAAGGGAAAAGTGTCAATTTTTCGGTAAGAAAAGGCGCTTTTCGAAGGGCCTACCCTGAGGTACGGCCAAAAAAAGCAACGCAGTATCACCGGATAAGTGCCCTTTTTTAGCTCAAAGGCTGGCCTCCAAACAAGCACTGAGATGCATAATAGCGTGCTAAGTTTGGTAATCAAGCCAAAGAGGTAACGCTGCCCGGCCTGGAATACTGTATGAAAAAAAACAGCAGCTTTGGGCGGGCAAACCCTGCCCAGCTCTCGGCATTTTTGTAATTTCACTAAACCCCTGGCCTTCGAATAAACCACGCCCGAACCCAACGGAAGCTGCGATCGCCATTCGTGGTATCCCCCTGGCTGATCGCTGAATTAAATACACAAGTACATGAAACGACACTTACTTCTTCTTGCCGCACTTGGCCTCTGCTGCCGGCTGCTGCCAGCCCAAATTCCCTGCAATGGAGAATTCATACTGTCCGGTGATGCCAGTAATCAAGCCGATTGTATACAGCTGACCGCCGATGAATTCAATCAGAGCGGCTGTGCCTGGCTCAATGCGCCAGTGGATTTCAGCATGCCCTTCACGCATACCATGACGGCCAATTTCGGAGACGATGATGGCGGGGCGGACGGCATTTGCCTGGTGTACCAGCCCGGCGGGACGGGCGTGTGCGGCGGAATGGGGATTGGCATCGGCGCGGCCGGGATTCCCAACTCTTTTATCATCGAATTCGATACCTGGGACAACGGAGCGGGGCAGGCCGATATACCGCAGGACCACAGCGCCATCTCCCTGAATGGAGACCTGACCAATCAGTTGCAGGGGCCTGTGGCTCTGCCTAATATCGAAGACGGCAACGACCATACCATCACCTTTACCTGGGATCCCGCTACGGACGCCTATACCGTTTCCTTCGACGGTAATCTGTTGATGAGCGGCGTATATGACATCATCAACAACGTATTTGGGGGCAACAACATGGCCTTCTGGGGGTATACCTCCGCTACCGGCGGCGCTTCCAACGAGCATTTGGTCTGCCCTGTACTGCCGCCGCCCATCATTGTAGAAGCCGGGCCGCCGCTTACGCTCCCCTGCCCGGAGGGTGTTGTCACGCTGAACGCAGTAGCCTCGCAGGGGCCGAATTACTTCTACAGTTGGTCCTCTCCCGATGGCGGCACCATCATTGCTGGCAGCAATACCCTGGCCCCCACCGTGCAAGGGCCGGGAACCTACGTGCTCACCCTGACCGACATCAACGGTGGCTGCGAAGAGACGGACGAAACGGTAATAACGGTCGACCCGATAGAGGCGCAGATTGATGCGCCGCCCTTTGCCCCTTGCCTGGGCAGCACCGTAGTTCTGGACGGCAGCGGCTCCTCCGCCGGCCCGAATATCACCTATCAGTGGAGCAGCCCGGATGGGTTGATTGTTTCCGACCCTACACTTCCTTTCGTCGAAATCTCTCTGGCGGGCACCTATACCCTTACGGTCATTTACGACGATGGCAACGTGTTCTGTACCACCGAAGCCAGCGTGGAGCTGCTGCCCGACCCCAATGTGCCAACCGCCGTTGCCGTAGGCGGCATCTTGACCTGCGACAATACGGCCATCAACCTAAGCGGAGCTGGCTCCTCCTTTGGCCCTGCT
>CAYNIT010000068.1:9319-18165 GCA_964397205.1 uncultured Phaeodactylibacter sp.
GAGCCCGGACGGCATCATCATCAGCGGAGACAATACGCTGGAGCCAACGGTGGCAGCAGCGGGAACTTATACCCTGGAGGTCACCAATACAGACAACAACTGTACCGCAGAAACCAGCGTGCTGGTAGAGGAAGACTTCGAGGAACCTACGGCACAGGCTGAAGTCTCCGGCACACTTGATTGTACCGGCAACAGCGTTACGCTGGACGGCAGCGGCTCCACCACCGGCGCAGATATCACCTATAGCTGGAATACGCCAGACGGCGCATTGCTGAGCGGAGCAGACAGCCTCTCGGCTGAAACCAATACGCCCGGCACTTACCTACTCCTGGTGGAGAAGGAGAGCAACGGTTGCACTCAGACGGCCACTGTAACCGTAGCACCCGGGCCGCCGCCGCCTGCCTTAAGCCTGATGGCCCCGGATACCCTCACCTGCGCTGACAGCTCGGTATTGCTGTCGGCAACACTTTCCGTACCCGCCGACAGCCTGCAGTTGGAGTGGACCAGCCAGGATGGCGTGCTGCAAGGCCCCGCCAACGACAGCGTAGCCACAGCTCTGGCAGCTGGTACGTATCAGCTTACTGCGGTAGATACCCAGAGCGCTTGCGTGGCAGTCGATTCTGTGACAGTCGTGGAAAATACAACAGCCCCCCTGGCGGATGCGGGCCTCCCAGCTACCCTTTCCTGCGGCGAAGCATCCGTGGCCCTAGACGGCAGCGGTTCTTCAACGGGTGGCGAGTTGGCTTACAGCTGGATAGCACTGAGCGGAACGCTGCTGAGCGGCCAAAATACCCTGCAGCCGGAAGCTGGCAGCGCCGGGCAATACCAACTTCAGGTGCTGGATACACTTAACGCCTGCAGCGCCCTAGATACGGTAACGGTCAGCAGCGACGTAAACGCCCCGGAGGTGCAGATCCTGCCACCCGATACGTTGAATTGTACCCAAACTGCAGTCGTGCTGGACGCTACGGCTTCGGATCAGGGGCCGGATTACGAAATTAGCTGGGCTACCGTCAACGGACAGCTGGCCAGCGGTGCTGGCGGGCTTTCTCCCACCGTCGATGCGCCGGGAAGCTATACCCTGCTGATTCGGGATACCACCAATGGCTGCGAAAGCGGCCAGACGGTGCAAGTGGTGCAGGATACAATAGCTCCTGTTCTTTCCGTTCTCCCGCCGGATACACTGGACTGCGCACAAACGGTGGTCAGCCTGAGCGCTTCGAGCAGTTCAGCAAACAACATCCAATTCAGCTGGTCTAGCCCGGACGGCAACCTGCTCGCCGGAGGCGATGGCCTAAACCCACAAGTAGACGCTCCCGGCACCTATCAGCTTCTGGCAGTTGATGCCGATAATGGTTGCCAGCAGAGCATCAGTACGCTGGTCCGGCAGGATACCGTTGCGCCGCTCGCGCTGATTGCCGCGGCGCCGAGCATCACCTGCAGTCAGCCAGCTGTGCAGCTTGATGCCAGCGGGTCCAGCAGCGGCCCGGCTTTTTCCTACACCTGGAGCACCAATGACGGCATCATCGACGCGGGTGGGGACAGCCTCACGCCAACGGTAGGAGCCGCCGGCAGCTATCAGCTGGAAGTTAGGAACCAGCTCAACCAATGCAGCAGCAGCGCTTCAGCAGCGGTAACTGTTGACACCCTGCCGCCCGATATCAGCCTGGGGGAGCCACCGGTGCTGAATTGCTTTCAAGCGGAACAGCCCCTGCTAGCCCTGGCAACCGGCGATGCCTCAAATTGGGAGGTGCTCTGGGAAGGGCCCAATGGCTTTGAGGCCGATGAACTGCAGCCGGAAGTCAGCGACCCGGGCGTTTACTACCTTTCTGCTCAGGACAGTACAAACGGCTGTTCGGCCTACGATACCCTGCAGGTGGGCGCGGACTTTCAGCCGCCCGAAGCCAGTATTGCCGTACCCGATTTGTTGACCTGCACCGATACCTTGGTCGCACTAGACGGAAGCGCTTCCTCGGCTGGCACTGGGATATCGTATGAATGGTCTACAGCCGATGGCGCAATCAGCGGCGGTGGAAATACGGCGGTGGCGGAGGTAAGTCAGTCCGGCCTTTATGTTCTGAACGTATTGGACAATACCAATGGTTGTACGGCGAGAGATTCTGCGCAGGTGCAGCAGGACGTAGGTTTTCCAGTCGCCAGCATCGTGCCTCCCGCCCAATTGAATTGCAATACCGATTCGGTGGCACTGGATGCCAGCGCCTCTTCAGCGGGGCCACAGATACAGCTGCAGTGGGACGCGCCCGGCGGCCTTGTGCTCAGCGGGGAGCAGCCTGTGGTGTACCAGGCGGGCGTGTATCAGCTGACCGTTGTGGACAATTCCAACAACTGCCGGGCGACTACTCAGGTAGCCGTAAGCATGGATACCCTTGCCCCGATGGCGGAAGCTGGCCCGCCGCTCGTGCTCAACTGCCAAGCTGGGCAGCAGCAGCTGGATGGTACAGCCTCGGCTTCCGGGCCAGGTATTCGCTACCGCTGGAGCAGTGCCGCCGGCCAGATCCTGGAAGGCGGCAACAGCCCAACGCCAACGGTGGGCTCAGCCGGGCTTTACGAACTGGAAGTACTCGATGAGGCGAACGGTTGCCTGCAGACTGATACGGTGAGGGTAACAGAAGACTTTGTGGCGCCATCGGTTCAGCTGCCCAGCTCGGACACACTCACCTGCAGCTCAACGCAGGTGGTGCTTGATGCCAGCGGTGCATCCGGCAGTGGCGAGCTAGCTTACCATTGGTCTGGCCCGGATGAGGCACTGCCCGTTTCTTCTGATGATGCCGTGCTCAGCGTTTCCGCCCCGGGGCTTTACACTCTGCAGCTGCGAGACCTTCAGAATTTCTGTTCGGATAGCGTGCAGGTGTCGGTGGTGCAAGATACGATACCGCCGGAAGCAGCCATCGCACCGCCCGATACACTCGATTGCGCTACCGCTGAAGCTACGCTCACAGCTAGCGTTGACGACAATTACAGCTACGAGTGGTCAACCGAAGATGGCCTGTTGCTCAGCGGAGAGCAGAGCCCTGAGGCGGTAGCGGCTGCCCCCGGCTACTACGAGCTTAACGTACTTCGGCTGGATAATGGTTGCAGCCAACAAAGCGGTATAGCATTGCTTCAGGATACGATACCCCCGGAAGTAAGCGTCTCCGCTCCGCCTCCGCTGAACTGCGAGCGCAGCAGCCTCGTCCTCGATGGCAGCGCTTCCAGTGCCGGCCCGGAGATTTCCTACCAGTGGAGCACCGATGATGGAAGCATCCTGGAGGGGCAGGCTACGCCACAGGCCAGCATTGATGCGCCCGGCGCCTATCAGCTGTTGCTGCGCAATGCGGACAATGCATGCACAGACAGCCTGGAGATTACGGTAGAGCAAGACACGATGGCCCCTTCCGTGGCCATCGTGCCACCCGATACCCTGGATTGCGAAACGGAGCAGGTGGCGCTTGCCGGCAGTGCCGCTGGCGCCGAGGATCGCTTCCGCTACCAATGGAGTGCCCTCTCCGGCAATCTGCTTGCCGGCCCGTCGGAAGCGCAAGCCGAAGCCGATGAGCCGGGCACTTACCAGCTTGCGGTTACGGATACCGTCAATGCCTGTGTTGGGACTGCCGAAGTGGTCGTGGCGCAGGATACCATCACTCCGCAGGCTACCGTAGCCCCTCCTGATACGCTGGATTGTGAAACGCCTAGCCTGCTACTGGACGGAAGCGGCTCTTCCACCGGGCCTTCGATACAGTACAACTGGACAAGCTCCGAGGGGCAGATTGTCAGTGGGGCAGCGGCTCCGGTAGCCGAAGCCGGTGCTCCCGGCTTTTACCGTTTAGAAGTGCTGAATACCCGCAACAGCTGCCGCTCTATGGTATTGGTCACGGTAGCACAGGACACCCTTGCTCCCCAACTGCTTTGGGCCCCTCCGGCGCTGCTCACTTGCGCACGGGAGCAAGTACAGCTGGATGCCAGCGGTTCGGATGCTGGCCCTGGTTTTGCTTTATCCTGGGAAGGCCCGCCGGGCGGGCTGGCAGGCGGGGCGCAGACGCTTACCCCGTCGGTAGCACTGCCGGGCGACTACCGGCTGAAGGTGGAAAACAACAGCAATGGCTGCCGGGCGGAAGCAACGATTACGGTAAGTCAGGATACGATGGCGCCGATTGCGGATGCTGGCGCCGATTTCTCCATCCCATGCTTTCCTGAATGGCGGCGGCTTGATGGTTCAGCTTCCTCCCAGGGACAGGCGATGGCCTACAGTTGGAGCAGCCCGGACGGGCAGCTTGGTGCGGGCCGCTATACGTTAACTCCCGAGATTGAAGGCCCCGGAACTTACGAGCTTCTTGTAGAAAACCAAGCGAATGGTTGTTCGGCTAAAGACAAGGTGCTTGTCCGGCAAGATATTCCCGAAGCATCGGCAGCGATCGAACAGCCCGGCTGCTTCGGGGAGCAGGGGCGCATCGAGTTCGCCGCTGTGGAGGAGGGCGAACCGCCCTATGTGTACTCCGTGGATGGCGGGGCGCACTTTCAGTCCGAACCTTTCTTCTCCAGCCTGCCGCCCGGCGTTTACGAATGGGTGGTGCAGGATGTGAACGGCTGTGAAGACCGGGCAACGGTGGAGATGGTGCAGCCCGATTCCCTAACGGTCTGGGCACAACCCGATGTGGTGGAAATGGAACTAGGAGAAGAGCACCCCATTTTTACGCAAGTAAACTTGCCGGAAGATTCACTGGCCCTCATCGCCTGGGATTCGGTGCCGGGCCTGAGCTGTTACGATTGCCTGCAGCCAGTGGCCAGCCCACAGGCCACAACGGACTATCGCTTGCTGGTACGGACGGCAGCGGGTTGTGAAGATCAGCTGCGGGTCCGGATTTATGTGGCTAAGGGAGACCCAGTTTACATACCCAATGCCTTTTCACCCAATGGCGATGGCGCTAACGACCACTTTTTCATGCAATCCAAGCCGGGGGTGGTGGCGAATATCCGTACGTTGCGCGTTTTCAACCGCTGGGGCGAGCCCGTGTTCCGAGTGTCTGATGCATCACCCAACGATCCGGAGCAGGGCTGGGACGGCCGTTTCCGGGGCGAACTGCTGAATAGCGGGGTTTTTGCCTACTTCGCTGAGGTGGAGTTTGTCGATGGGCGGGTGGAGCTTTTCCGAGGGGATGTAGCCTTGATTCGTTGACCGCTGTCATTTTTTTGTTAAATGGTGTATCTTTTGCGGATACTTTGCGTAAAAGACAATGTAGACGCTTTGCCGCGGCTCTAATGCCGCAGCTGAACAAAGACTGTGGGCAACGCCAACTCAAATGAGTCTATACTATGAGTGCTGAAAAACTTAGCTACGGATGGATGGCGTTGTTGTTTGCCCTGGCCAATAGCGTGGCGTGGGGCCAAAATTCTGGTACGCTGGCTCGCATACCCCAAACAGAAGGGGCGGGCAATACGCCGGTGAGAACCGTTTCTTTGTCTAGGCAGGCAAACCAGCCGAAGGAGAGCATCGCAGCCTATGCCTTAGTGCAGGGCCATTTGATAACAGAAGATAAAGCGCCCATCGAGGCTTTTTACCTGGATGTCTACCAAATTCAGCCAAATGGCCGCCGCAGTTTGTTTCGCACCGGCCGTCAGGTGGGCAATGCTTACCAAGTACACCTGCAGCGGGGGTACGATTATGAGCTGGTAGTGCAAGTTTTTGGCTACGATGAGCGGGTATTGCGCTTGAGCGCAACGACTTTAGAGAACAAATACCAGCCTCTTACAACGGCGGTAGGGCTCAAACGAAGGGGCCAGGCTGCCGTTTCGACGCTTCCGGCTACTTTAAAAGAAATTCCTGTGGCCCGGCAAGCGACAGCGCCCGAACCGGCAGCCCTTTACGGAGCCTCTGACTTGAAGCCTACGCCCCGGGCGGGCAGCGTGAAGGCAGCTTGCTCGCTTCGGTATAGCCTGACAAAGCCCGACAAGAAGATGCTTGAGCTGCCAGCTGGAGCGCTACTGCGGGTATTGGAGTATACCACAAAAGATTGGTGGATGGTCTCCTACAACGGTAAAATAGGCTGGGCACCTGCTGTCCGAGTGGAATAAAGCAAAAAAATAAATGGTTAGTGAAATGGTTCTAGCCGCGTGTTCCTGCAATGGGGGCTCGCGGCTTTTTTTATAAAAAAAGCCCAGGCTTTGCGCCTGAGCTCCTTGAAAAACATCTAAGTAAGGGGGATGATCACGGTCGGGCTTTATTTATGAAGCCAATTTCATTGGGCCAGCAGGGTTTCGTTGATTTTCATGCGTGCCCGCAGCGCAAGTACCGAATATTGCAGCTTTTCCTCTCCGGTGTCTTCCTCGGATAATGCGTAGGGGGCGGATCCGTTTTTGATTTCCCTTTCCAGCCGGTTGAGGAGCGTAGCGGTTTCCTCCTTGGCCTGCAGCTCTGAGCTCAGCTCTGGAAAGGGCTTAAGCGCCGCCCGCTCTATAGTGCCATTGTTCAGGTTTTCCTGAATGGTGTTCACAGTGATGTTGATCAACCAGGCCAGCAGGTTGGTGCGGGCGATGTCTAAAAACGCCGATTTGTGCCAGGCGTTTAAAAAAGTCCGGACCAGCAGTTGTTCCGCTACCTCTTCAGTAGTAGATAGGCGCTCGATAATGCCGTAAACGGCAGGGCCGTACTGCTCGTACAAGCATTCCAGGCCGATTTTTTTCTGGGCTTTAAGCAAATGGATAACCTCTCGCTCTTGCATTGTTGTGATTGCTTGCATTTTGGAAGCAATATAGCTGGGTCTCGTTGCTTGCCAGCATCAAGTTGGTTTACCAAGATGGAGGTACGCCAAACAGGGCAGCATGCACCGTAAGACCAAATATTGATTATAGAGCAGCAATAACTGCGCCATTTTTAAGGCGGGTGAGAATCAATGGCTTAAGAGAAGCTGGATGTTCCTTTTTTTATTAAATAAAGTTGAAATTGCTTTATTTCGTCATTGCAGCCGCTGGCTTGGAATAACCCTGCTTCTTTCTTATATTTAGAGCTTACCAACTTTGGCGCATGGAAAAAAAGCTGCCCTTTTGGCTGGAAGATTATCCCAATTTGCTGGAGCTTCTGCTTTCACTTGATGATCAGGGGGTACTCTGGCTGGACCGCTCGGGCAATATTCGCTACGCCAATCGAGCCGCCGCTGCCCGTCTGGGATACCAAAAGGGTAGTTTGGAAGAGTTGCAGGTATTCGACTTGGAAGAGGAGCTGACCCTGATGGAGTATAAAAAGCGCTGGCGGGAACTGGAGGCGAAGGGCAAGCTCTTGCGAAATGTAGCGTGGAAAAGCCAAGACGGGATTAAAAAGAATCTACAGCTGGAGGGTTGCATCGCACGGAGTACTTCCCCCGCTCTGAGCTGCTGGCGGGTTCAGCCTTTAGGAGGGGATACATACCTTATGGAAGCAGTGCGTTCTTTTATGGAGCAGCAGGGGGCTGCCGCCTGGCAGTGGGACCTCGTGGAGGGGGATTTTTCTGCTACTTCCAGTTTTTTCGAAATCCTGTCGCTGAACAGAGCAGACCTGCCGCCGGACCGGCAGCTCAATGTACTGAGCGCCCTAAAGGGGCGGATGGTATACGAGGAATTTCAGCAGCTTATGCAAAACATCAAAGAGCTGCAGCGAAACAGAAAACCCTTTCAACAAGAGTTCTCCCCCCAAAATGCTGGGAACAGCCCTCAGGCGCTGAGCCTATACGGCGAGCCGGTGGAGCAAAGCGGAGTTGTCGGCAAAATCCGGGGCATACTCTTGCCTAAGTGGACAGAAGGCAATTTTGACCGACTGGCAAAAATCGCTTTGGACCGTTCGGATGCTATGATTTGCTGGATTGAGCCGAATTGCCGGTTTCGATACGTCAACGATGCTTTGTGTGAGCAGCTGGGGTACAGTCGAAGGGAGCTGCTAAACGCAATGGAAATAACAGATATTGACGCAGAGCATACGCAAGCACAGTGGGAAGACATCTGGGGCCGGGCTAGCGATGAGCGGGCCATAAAAATGGAAAGCACCCTTAAGACGAAGCAAGAACGGGTGTTTCCCGTAGATCTTTACCTGAACTACTTGGAAGTGGGCGATCACAAACTCATTAGCCTGAATGCCCGGGACATAACCGGCCGCCGCCGCAAGGAAGCGGACCTCAGGCAGTCTATGCTAAAGGTGCAAGCGCTTTCCGAGCAACTGGAGGCAGAAAATGTGTATCTTAAAGGAGAGGTGGCAGCAGATTACAATTTCGAGAACATACTTACTCAAAGCCCCGCCTACAAAAAAGTGCTGCAGCAGATAGAGCAGGTAGCCCCTACTGAGGCGACCGTGTTGATTGAAGGGGAAACCGGCACGGGCAAAGAGCTGCTGGCGCACGCCATCCACAATCTCAGCAGCCGGCGGGAGCACTCTATGGTGCGGGTTAATTGTGCTGCCTTGTCTGAGGAACTTATGCTGAGCGAGCTGTTTGGCCATGAGAAGGGGGCATTCACGGGGGCCAACGAGCGGAAAATCGGCCGGTTCGAATTAGCCCACCGTGGCACCTTGTTCCTGGACGAGATAGGGGAGGTTTCCCTTGACACGCAATCCAAGTTGCTGCGGGTACTGCAGGAGGGAGAGTTCGAGCGGCTTGGGGGAGTGGAAACCATTGCGGTGGATGTGCGCATCATTGCTGCTACCAACCGCGACTTGCGGGAGATGGTTAAGAAAAAGGCATTTCGGGAAGACTTGTACTACCGGCTCTGCGTATTCCCTTTGGTCAATTTACCCCTGCGGAAGCGCCGGGAGGACATTCCGCTGCTTGTCCGCCACTTTATGCAGAAATTTGCCAAGAAGAATGGCAAAAAGGTCAACCATATCCGGG
>CAYNIT010000069.1:0-18133 GCA_964397205.1 uncultured Phaeodactylibacter sp.
AGCGTGCAAAAAAACGAGTCTAAATCGGTAAGTTATTGTTGCGCGACCCCTTAAAGGCCGATGCGTAGTGCAAGAGCAGCGATGGGCCACCGTTTGTCAGCGGAGGTTCAAACTATAAGCGGGCCAGCGAGCAAAGACTGGCAGTGGGCAACCATATTCCAAACCCAACCGTTGTTCTTTTCGAAAAATTTAAACCCACGCAAAATGAAAATGAAGCAAGCGCTATTGCTGTTGCTGCTGGCGGCCAGCCTAACGCTAAATGCGCAAAAAGATCCGCTGCTGCAACTACAAGTAGATGTCGTTTACCTGGCATCTGATCTGCTGGAAGGCAGAGAAACCGGAAAGAAGGGGGAACGCATGGCGGCAGCCTACATCGCCCACCGTTTCGAAGAGATAGGCCTGGCCCCCAAAGCCTACGGCGGAGGCTGGTACCAAACATTCGAAGCCCAGTACAAAGCCCACCCCCACGCCAAGGAAACAGAAAGCCGGGAAGCGCGCAACGTCATCGGCTACCTGGACAACGCTGCTGAACAGACGGTAGTCATCGGTGCCCACTACGACCACCTCGGGCACGGTATTATGGGCTCCCGCCACACCGGCGGCCCCGCCATCCACAACGGCGCGGATGATAATGCCAGCGGGGTGGCGCTGATGTTGCGCTTAGCTGAAAAACTGGCGGATGGAGCAGCCGGCAACAACAACTACCTGTTCATCGCTTTCTCCGGCGAGGAAATGGGCTTGTTTGGCTCCAAGTACTTCGTCAACAACCCGACCATCAACCTCAGCAGGGTCAATTACATGCTCAATATGGACATGGTGGGGCGGCTCAATGAGGAAAAGGTGCTTTCTGTCAATGGCGCTGGCACTTCGCCCGCCTGGGATGAGGTACTGTCGAGCCTCTCCATTGGTGGCATTCAGGCTGTCACTTCAGCATCGGGCATCGGCCCCAGCGATCACACTTCCTTCTACCTGGAAGACATACCGGTGCTGCACTTTTTCACCGGGCAGCACGACGATTATCACAAGCCCGAAGACGATGCCGAGCTGGTCAATTACCAAGGGCTTTTGCTTACCGCAGACTACATCCTTGCTCTTATCCAAGAATTGGACGACGATGGGGCGCTGGAGTTTTCCAAAACCAAAGACGAACAGGAGAGCCGCCGCGCAGCGGATTACAAAGTGACCCTCGGAGTGATGCCGGACTACGTATTCCAGGGCGAAGGCATGAAAATCGACGGCGTTATGGACGGCCGCCCTGCAGCGAAGGCGGGTATAAAAGATGGTGACATCGTGATTGAGCTGGGCGGCAAAAAAGTCAAAGACATCTACGCCTACATGGAAGCGCTCGCGCAATTTGAAGCTGGCGACAAAACCCAGGTAGTCGTCAAGCGCGGAGAAGAAGAACTGGAGATGGAAGTTCAGTTCTAAAGCAGCGTCCAGTCCTCTATTTTTGCTCTGGTAGGTAGAGACGCAGCCATTTGCATTTGCCCAGCAGTCAGTTAGATATGGCGCCACAAAATGGCTGTGGGCACTTTGTTCCTTTTATACCAAGTAGTTATGACCAATAAAACCATCGCCCAGCACTTTCGGGAACTGGGGCAAATCATGGAACTGCACGGAGAAAACCCCTTTAAGATCCGTTCTTACACCAATGCTTACCGTACTCTCCGCTCGCTGGAGACCCCCTTGGAAGAAATGGATGCGGAGGTCATCAGCAATATTAAGGGAGTGGGCAAGGCCATTGCCGGCAAGATACGAGAGCTGCTGGAAACTGGGCAGATGCAAACTTTGGAAAAGTACCGCGCCAAGACCCCTCCTGGCGTACGGGAGATGCTGAACATCAAGGGCTTCGGCCCGAAAAAAATCATGGCCGTCTGGGAAGGGCTGGGCGTAGAATCCGTAGGAGAACTGCTCTACGCCGTCAATGAAAATCGGTTGGTAGACCTGAAAGGTTTTGGAAAAAAGACGCAGGAGGAGCTGCGCAAAAAGCTGGAATACTATCAAAAGTCCAAGGACCGCTTCCACTACGCCGCTGTGGAGGAAGAGGCGGAGGCTTTGCTGAATTCAGTGCAGCACGCGCTGCCAGATCCGCCTGTGGAATTGTGCGGCGCAGTACGCCGCCGAGCCATCGTCATCGATGAGCTGGAGTTGCTGATCGGACAGGAAGGGGCAGCAAAAAAGCTGGCAGAAGCTGGGATAGTGGAGGATTTGGAGCAGGAGAATGGCAGCTGGCGCGCTCGAAGCGGAAGCGACATCCCTTTGCGCCTCTACGAATGCTCCGCGGATGCCTTCGGCAGCGCTTTGTTCCGCCGCACCGCATCGGAGGCATTTTACGAAGCCTTTGAGCAGGCTTACGAAAGCGCTTTACAGCAGTCCTTCAGCGATGAAGAGCAGCTTTTCCGGGAAGCCCATCTGCCGTTCATTCCGCCAGAGCTGCGGGAAGATGCCTGGGCGCTGGAATGGGTGCAGGCCAATCGGTTGCCCGATTTGGTGGAGGGAAAAGACATACGGGGCGTAGTGCACGCCCACACTACCTACAGCGATGGCGCGCACAGCCTGCGGGAAATGGCGGAATACGCTAAGAGCCTGGGCTATAGCTACCTGGGGCTCACCGATCATTCTCAGTCTGCTTTCTACGCCAATGGCCTGCAGCCGGATCGCGTGCATCAGCAAATGGAAGAGGCAGAGGCGCTGAACAAAGAGCTAGCACCCTTCCGCATTTTTAAAGGCATTGAGAGCGACATCCTCAACGATGGCGCGCTGGACTACGAACCGGATTGGCTGCAAGCCTTTGACTTTGTCATCGCTTCTGTGCACAGCAATCTCCGCATGGATGAAGCCAAAGCCACGCAGCGCTTGATCACCGCCATTGAAAACCCCTATACCCGGCTGCTCGGCCATCCCACCGGCCGCTTGCTGCTATCCCGGGAGGGGTATCCCATAGACCATCGGAAAGTGCTAGACGCCTGCGCTGCCAATGGGGTAGCCGTGGAAATCAATGCCAACCCCTACCGGCTTGATCTGGACTGGCGGTGGATTCCCTACGCCCTGGAAAAAGGCATCTTGCTCAGCATTAACCCGGATGCCCACAGCAAAGCCGGGATGCACGACATCCACTACGGGCTGCTCGCCGCCCGCAAGGGAGGGCTCACGGCAAAGCAATGCCTCAACGCTATGGACACTCAGGCTTTTGCAGCTTGGCTGAAGCAGCGGTAAATGAGTCTTGGCCGACGCATTAACAGCTCATTAACAAAACTTCAGAACAGATTAACGGGCGATGTATCCATCTTTCCTAAATTTGCCTTGTAGGAACGAGGAGCGCAACCAATTTCGCCTCGCTGCTGTTCCTGATTTCAAAACCAGCTCCGCTACCTGTTTTCCCCATTCAAACCGGGCGGAGGCAGCACTCTTGGTATACTAATTATTGCTGTGATAAATTATTATTCAAATCCAAAACACGAAGAAATGTTGAAGCAAATCAAAGTTGCCATCTTAGCCCTGCTGGCGGTTGGATTCCTTTCAAGCTGCAACGACAGCGGCGAGACCGCCTCTCAGGAGGAAGCTCGCAATAGCTTGGAGAAAGAAGACGTGCAGAAGATGCCCAATCCGGCTATGAACTCTGCCGAGGCTCAGCCTGCTTCTACTCAGCCGGAAGTGCCCGAGGGGCCTACCACCGTTATGACCTTTGAAGAAACGGAGTTCGATTTCGGTACGGTAAAGGAAGGCGAGAAAGTATCTCACGTTTACAAGTTCAAAAACACCGGCGACGAGCCGCTCATCCTGAGCAATGCCAAGGGCAGCTGCGGCTGTACTGTGCCGGAGTGGCCGCGTGAGCCGATCGCTCCAGGCGAAGAGGGCGAAATCAAGGTAGAGTTCAACTCCCGCAACAAGAAAGGCAAGCGCAACCAAAAAGTTACCATCACTGCCAACACCAACCCGCCACAGACTTTCATCTTTTTGAAGGGTAAAGTAGAACCGAGCGGTGACGGTGGTGGCCAGCAGCCGAAGATCAACCTTAAGCAGCAGTAACCAATAGTTCTGCTGGTCGTATTGGCTACAGGAGTCATTCCGGATGCGTTCGGGATGGCTCCTGTTCGTTAGAGCCGTTTGCGGATTCTGTCTTATTTTTACCGCTCAATCAAAACATCAAAATGAAACAGTATCTATCCCTGGTCAAATTCAGCCATACTATCTTTGCTTTGCCCTTTGCGCTGCTGGGCTTTTTCCTGGGCACCCTCGCCTCCGGGGAGAGCCTCAGCTGGCGGCTGTTTGGATTGGTACTGCTCTGCATGGTTTTTGCCCGCAGCGCCGCTATGGCCTTCAACCGCTACCTGGACCGCGATATCGATCTGCAGAACCCGCGCACAGCATCCCGAGAGATCCCTGCTGGTATCATCAGCGCGAAGGCAGCCCTGCGTTTTGTCCTGCTCAATAGCCTGTTGTTTGTGATCACCACCTGGTTCATCAACACCATTTGCTTCTTGCTTTCTCCCATTGCTTTACTCGTGATACTGGGCTACAGCTATACCAAACGCTTCACCTACCTCTGCCACTTTGTACTCGGCCTGGGGCTGGCCTTGGCTCCCCTCGGGGCGTATCTGTCGGTTACGGGCGAGTTTGCCTGGCTTCCGCTTTTCTACGCCGGCGCGGTATGGCTTTGGGTAGCTGGATTTGACATCATCTATGCCCTACAGGACGACGAGTTTGACCGATCGCTTGCGTTGCATTCTGTACCTGTGAAGATGGGGCGCTCGGCTGCTCTTCGGCTCTCCTCGGCGCTTCACCTGATCTGCGGCACGCTGGTTATCTGCGGCAGCTTGCTGCTTTACCGGACGTACCCTGCCTTTGGCTGGCTGCACTGGCTGGCTGCCGGGCTCTTCATCGGTTTGCTGGTGTTTCAGCACCGCCTGGTAAAGCCCTATGACCTCAGCCGGGTCAACATGGCTTTCTTTACCACTAATGGCATGGCCAGCCTGCTGTTCGGTGCACTGGTGATACTGGATATTTACTTTTAGGGCGCCTGCGACCATTTGTTTCGCTTCCAAGCAGCCGCTCTTTTTGCAGCCGCCCGCCACCGAGCTAGGCTGGGTTTGAAACAAGCTGCTTCTTTTTTCGTACAAAAGCCTGTAGCCAAGTGATGCAAGAGGAAAGCAACTGGCGTACAGGAATTTTTTTAAAAAACAGATGTGCACTTCACTATAATCGAGTTTTGCCGCTGCTCAGTTGGCGCGCATACCGATTTAGTACCTAAAATACCCCGGCTATGAGGAAGCGTAGACCTACACAAAATCAGAGCTTACTGCTCTCCAGGCTCTTGACTCGTCCATTGTGGTTGGTGATGCTGTTTTGCGGCCTTGCAGCTCCACTGCAGGCTCAGCGGTACCTCCTTAAGCAGGCCAATGACCACTTTCGGCGCGGCGCCATCCGGGCGAGTATACCCATTTACCATAAAGTGCTGGAACAAAGAGACGTGCCACTGGCCAAGATGCGCCTGGCAGAAGCCTACCGGCGGATCGGCGATTACCATACGGCGGCTCACTGGTATTCTATTGTAGTCAATATGGAAGAGCACCGGGCAGAAGATCGGCTGCAGTACGGCTTTTGTCTGTTGCGTATCGGCAATTGCCGGGGCGCCAAGGATTGGTTCAAAGCCTATCTGGAGTTGCGCCCCTACGATCACCGCAAGCCCGAGCTTCTGAAGGCCTGCGAGCATCAGGCCGCTCTTCAGCAACGCAACCGGAACCTGGTAAGCGTGAAGCCTTTATCCATTAACAGTTCGGGCAACGAGCTGGCACCCGCTTTCTACCAGGACGGATTGGTGCTGACCAAAGGCAAGGAAGGCGAGGCTACTGCTGCCTTGTTCTTTGCCCGCCGCTTATCGCAAAACCCAGCACGATTCGGGCGGTTGGTGCCTTTCTCTACCTCCCTGGACCAGGAATTTCACGAAAGTGCCGCTGCCTTTAACCAGGCGCAAGACCAGATCTTTTTCACTCGAACCCGGACTACGAATCGGAGAGGGGAGCTGCAGCGGCTGGAAATCAGTTCGGCCCGGGCCTTGCCGCAGGGGGGCTGGAGTTCCTCAAAGGCATTGCCCTTTGGCAGCGACGATTACTCCGTGGCGCACCCCAGCGTAAGCGCTGATGGGCGCTATCTTTTCTTTTCTTCCGACCGGCCCGGCGGGTTTGGGGGCAAAGACCTCTACCTCAGCATCTGGCGAGATGGCTGGAGCGAGCCTGTCAACCTGGGCGAAACCATCAATACCGCTGGCGATGAAGTTTTTCCGCATCTGACGGAGGATGGTGTGCTGTACTTTTCCTCCGACGGGCACTTTGGCCGGGGGGGGCAGGATTTGTTCAAGACCCGGGAAAACGAAGAGGGCTTCTGGCAACGCCCGGAGAACTTGGGCGCCCCCTTCAATACCTCCGCCGATGATTTTGCGATCGCCATTGACTCCAGCGGGCGGGAGGGCTTTTTCACTTCTAACCGGCAAGGCGGACCGGGCGGAGACGACCTTTACTACTTCCGCTTTACCGGGCGCGTAGTGCAGGTAGATTTTCTGGAGCTGAATACCAGCCGGCCGCTGCCGTACGCTCGGCTATCCCTGCAGGGAAAGCGCGATACCTTGGAGGCGGACAGCTCCGGCCGCCTGTGGTTAAGACGCTCGGAATGTGTACAGCTTACTGGCCTGAAAGCGGGTTTTCATTCCAAACAGGTGGAAGTTTGCCCGCAGGAGGTAGGAGCGGGGCGCGATACCCTGTTCGTCGCCATAGCGCTGAAACCAAAGGCACAGTACAAAATGAAAGGCGTGGTTTTTGACCGTGCTACCGGCCGGCCAGTTAAAGGTGCAGCATTACAGCTGCAGTCAGATTCCTGCGCGGCTCCCGCTATAGCTTATTCGGACGAGCTGGGGCAGTTCAGTTTTCCTCTCCATAAGGATTGTTGTTACCGCTTCTCTGTTCGGCAGGAGGCCTATTTGACGCATTACTCGCAGGAAGCGGTTTGCGCCTCCGAGGGCGAGCCCGAGCAGTACGTCAATGTTTTTCTCCGGCCCAGCGGGTCGGGCCAGTTGAATGGCGGGGGAGCTCCTGCCGCCGGGCATAGTGTTGCGCCGGGCCAGGGGGCATCCCCTGAAGGTCTGGAAGGTTTTGAACGGATACCGGGGCATCGCAACGACGGAACCGATGCGGTATACCGGATCAACGTCTACTACGATGTCGGGCGGTCTAGCGTACAGCCCAGCTCGGTGCCGGAATTGTTCCGCCTGCGGGATTTGCTGCTGAATAACCCAGAGCTGAAAGTGGAAATACGTTCGCATACCGACTCGGAGGGTGGCGCGGCCTTCAACCGCCGGCTTTCTCAGCGGCGGGCGGATAAGATCGTTCAGTACCTGGTCAGCAAGGGCATTGAGCGCCATCGCCTGCGGGCAAAGGGGTATGGAGAATCCAGGTTGCTTAACGGCTGCTCCGACGGGGTGCCCTGCGACAGCTGGCAGCATCAGGAAAACCGCCGTACGGAATTCCGGATTCTACATTGAGGGCTTTATTGCAGCAGCCCATAGCCCAATTCTGCTTTGCAGCCAAGGCCTAGCAGCGGAGGCAGTTGTAAGTTGCAACTAAATTCCAGGTCAAAAAACGGTGTGTGGCTGCCCATTATCGGCGCTTTAGCCCGTTGGCTCAGCCTGAGGTTGTAAATTTCGAGAGGGGTTTCGAGTTCCACCCCCACCGCCAGCAGGAATAGCAGGATATGCCGGCTCAAAGAACGTTCGACGATGTAGCGTTGGTGAATGGAGTCGCAGCGGAGCAGGTCTTTACCCTCAATGCCGGTGCAAGGGATGTACCGGCTTAGCTTGTACTTGCGGAAGGCCTGAATTTGCCCGGTGCTAACCACCGTATCCTGCTTTTTTTCAGCTTCCAGCATATACGCTATGCCGCCGTTGGCAACCAGGTGGTCCTCTCCAGTATCAAACGCTCGAGCGATGCGGTCGGTACGATCCCCTATAGCCATCAGTTGAAGCCGCCGCTGGGGCGCTCCTTTGTCCCATTTGAACTGTATCAAGGGGTAAGAGAGCAAGCAGGAGAATGCTTTTTCATCGTGTAGCCCGAGCCAGTCTTTCTCAAGGGCCGACCAGTCCCCTTCAAAAATATAGTTGCCTGTGAAACCAAGAAAGTCGGTTACGGCATGGCGAAAATCAGGGAGCTGATCGGGGGGAATACTTGCGTTGAATTCGAGGCGAAGCATCCTGATAGGTGTCATGGTGTAGGATTTATCGTTTAGGTTACAATTTCATTACAAAATCTGAAGGCATTTTGATCCCATTTTGCATAAATTTATTTAGCCAGAGGGTTAAATTTTAAAATTTCTCTGCAAACGGCATGGCTCAAAAGCCGGTTCGGAAAAGCGTGGTTATGGTCCAACCACCCAAGCGTAGAGCGGGGGGCAATGCTTTTCCAATTGGTTAGTGTGGAAGAGGCAGGAAAAAGTAATCAGGAGCCGGTCATTTTTTTTAGCCGCCCCACTTGCGGATTTGCTTGAGCACCGCGGAAAAGTCCTTTGGCAGAGGGGCTTCGAAGTTTATCGGAGCTTCTGTAGCCGGGTGTTGGAGGGACAGTTTCCAGGCGTGCAGGCTCAGCCGGCTCATGAGGGGGCGCTCTTCTTCTAACTTGCCGAGGCGGTAGTTGCGCTTTTTGACTTCCGACAAATAGAAAGCGGAGCGCCTGCCGTAGAGCTCGTCAACGGCCAGCGGATAGCCCAGTGCTTCCATATGCACGCGGATTTGGTGGGTACGGCCCGTTTCGATGACGGCCTCTGCCAGGGTAAAGTGTTGGAACCGCTCTGCGACCCGATAGTGGGTGACCGCTTGTTTGCCCTTTTTGGCTACCATCATCTGCCCGGCTTTGGTGGGATGTTCTGCCACGGGGCGGTCTATGGTGCCGGAGTTGTCCGTCATACAGCCATCGAGCAGGGCCAGGTAGGTTTTTTTGACGCTGCGCCCCTGAAATTGGCGGGAAAGATGGCGGTGGGCATCTTCCGTTCGAGCAAAAACGAGCAGCCCGGAGGTTTGCCGGTCCAGGCGGTGCACCGTCCAGACCCTGCCGTAGCGGCGTTGGAGCAAGCCCGAGAGGTGGGGCTTATCGGCATCAAAGCGGTCGGGGACAGAGAGCAGGCCCGCCGGTTTGTTGACCACGATGATCTCTTCGTCCTCGTAGAGATAAGCTATTTTTGGCTTGGGCATGTGCGTTACAGGTTTTTGAAGCGCCGCTTTCCCATGGCGTAGTATTGCCAGACGATGCTGCCGGTGTATCGCCCGGCTGTAACATTGGGCTCATTACTGATGCTGACTTTCTGGATCAGCTCGTTGATTTTTCGGCGTTTGCGCAGCGTTTTGCGAAAGTTAGGAAAAAAGGACTGATGCGCCTGGATGATGGATCGGATGTGCGCCCATTTGCCCTGCATCAAAAAGAGGCAGCCGGCCAGCCCGTCGAGCAGCAGGCGCAGGGGCAAAATCCAGAGCAGGCGGCGCGTTTCCTCGTTTTTAACCAAAGTGTAGAGGCTATTGCGAAAGTTGAGGTAAGCCTTGCGGGGCGTGTTGTAGCTGAGGGTGCCTCCGCCTACGTGGAAGACTACGGACCGTGGCCTTGCCATGACTTTGTAGCCCGCTCGTTTGATGCGCCAGCAGAGGTCGATTTCTTCCGAATGGGCAAAGTATTCTCCGTCGAAACCGCCCAGTGCATGGAACAGTTTGCTGCGGATGAGCAAGGCAGCGCCGGTAGCCCAGAAAACTTCCTGCAGCTCGTCGTACTGGCCGTGGTCTTCCTCGGTATCTGCAAAGATCCTTCCCCGGCAAAAGGGGTAAGCGAGGTTGTCCAGCCATCCGCCGGCTGCCCCGGCGTATTCGAATCGGGTGGGGTCATTGTAAGCCAGTATCTTCGGCTGGCAAGCTCCAACGCTGGGGTCGCGCTCCATGAGCTCCAGCAGTGGCTCTAGCCAATCGGGCTTCACTTCCACATCGGAATTGAGCAGCAGGTAATAGGGGGCTTCTACTTGCTGCAGCGCCCGGTTGTAACCCTCTGCAAAGCCGTAGTTGTTTTTCAAATCGATACAGCGCAGCTTTGGATAGCAGGAACTCAGAAAAGCCAGGGAGTCGTCAGTGGAGCCATTGTCGGCTACGATGACCTCAAAGTTGTCGTAGGTAGAAGCCAGGACAGTAGGCAGAAATTGCTCCAGGTAGTACCGGCCGTTGTAATTGAGGATGACGATGGCGGTGTAGGGGGAGGTGCTAGTTTTTTTTTTCGCCTCAGCAGCTTCCACTTCGCTGATGACTTGCCTGGCTTCTGCCCGGTCCTGCTCGAGTTGCTGGGACAAGGCTTCCAAATCGTCGAACTTGCGGTCGTCTCGGGTGCGTTTGACCAGCTCCAGCTGCAGCTTGTCGCCGTAGATGTCTTTGTCAAAGTCGAATAGGTTGACTTCGATGGTTTTGTTTTGGTAGGCCTCTAGGGTGGGGCGGTCGCCTATGTAGAGCATGCCGCCGTAGCGCTGCTGCTGATGGTGGGCGTAGACGGCGTAGATGCCCCCGGGCGGGAGGAGTTTGTGCTTCTGGCTGACTTCTAGGTTGGCAGTGGGGAAACCGATCTTATTGCCGATCTTATTGCCGTGCACTACGGTGCCTGTAAGGGTAAAGTAGTGGCCGAGCAGCCGGGCAGCGCTCTGTACTTCGCCCGCTTGCAGGGCGCGCCGGATTTTAGTAGAACTCACCGCTATGTCCTCTACCTCGTGCTTGCTGATTTCTACCACCTGGAAGCCGGAAGACTTCCCGTGCCATTTCAGGTAGTTGATGTCGCCCTGCCGGTTCAAGCCGAAGCGGTGGTCGTAGCCAATGACGATGTAATCCGGGTGGAATTTCCCTACCAGGAACTTCTGTATGTATTCGTCGGCGCTTTGTTGGGAAAATTCAACGGTAAAGGGGACCACCACCACGTTGTCAATGCCATAGCGGCGCAATAGCTGTACCTTTTCGTCGATGGTAGTAAGCAGCTGCAGAGAGTCATCCTTGGGATAAACGATAAGCCGGGGGTGTGGGTGGAAAGTGACGACGATGCTTTCCCCATCGTTTTGCTGTGCGATCTGCTTGACCCGTTCCAGGATTTGCTGATGCCCTTGGTGTACGCCATCGAAGGAGCCGATGGTGAGAACAGCATGGCGAAAGGCCGGCAAGTCATTAAAGTCGTTGAATACTCTCATTATCGTTGTATCATAAAACAAGGCTTAAAACTGTTCTATGCCCTCATTTGTTTGTAGTTTTGTCAATAGGGTTGCCCGTATTCAATCTAAATCTAAATTAGCTTCGCGTGAGTATAGACAAATCCAAGATCGTCAAGGCGCTGACCCAAGTCACTGACCCGAACAGTGGCCAGGACATCATCACGATGAACATGGTCCGCAATCTTGAGATCGACGGCAATAATATCAATTTTTCCCTGGAATTGCCATCATTGGACTCCAAGAATAAACAGGAGCTGAACTTTGCTTGCATGGCGGCAGTACAGGAGCTTTATCCGGAAGCCAACGTCAACGTGCACATGATTGCACAAGCGCCGGGCGTATCCGCTCAGCCGCGCAGCCCGCTGGCGCATGTCAAGAACATCATCGCCGTCGGCTCTGGCAAAGGGGGCGTGGGCAAATCTACCATCGCCGTGAACTTAGCGCTCGGCTTGCAGCAACTTGGGGCGAAAGTAGGCTTGGTCGATGCTGACCTTTACGGCCCTTCCATCCCTACCATGCTCGGCCTGCAGGGGCAGCGCCCGCAGGTCAAGCAGGTCTATGATCAGTCCAAAATTATTCCTCTGGAATACCATGGTATGCCGGTTATGTCCATCGGTTTCGTTGTAGAGCCCGAGCAGGCGGTAGTGCTGCGCGGCCCAAGGCTGGCGGGCATTATCAAGCAGTTTTTTAACGATACCATTTGGCCGGAGCTGGATTACCTCATCGTAGACCTCCCGCCTGGAACCGGAGACATTCAGCTGACGCTGGTACAGACGGTGCCCGTTACCGGGGCCGTGATGGTCACCACTCCGCAGGAGGTGGCAGTATCGGATGCTGTCAAAGCCATGAATATGTTCCTGTTGCCCAACGTTAATGTGCCCATACTCGGGGTGGTGGAGAATATGAGCTGGTTTACCCCCGCAGAGCTGCCTGAGAATAAGTACTTCCTCTTCGGCCAGGGCGGCGGCAAGCGTTTGGCGAAAGCCAGCAAATCTATGCTGTTGGGGCAAATCCCAATTGTACAAAGCATACGCGAGTCCGGCGACGAAGGCAAGCCTGCTGTAGAAGCCGAGATGCCTATGGCTACCGATGCGCTGAGAGAAATGGCTAAGAATACCGCCCGGCAGGTTGCCGTCCGCAATGAAACGATGGACCCTACCCAAATTGTAAAAATGAATAATTAAGCCCAGCATGACGGATACCGATAAGAAAGAGATGATGGCACGTGTGGACGAAGCCCTGAATGATGTCCGGCCCCACCTGAGAGTAGATGGTGGCAACGTAGAGGTTGTAGACATCACCGATAAGAACATCGTGAAAATCAAATGGCTGGGCACTTGCGAAACCTGCTCCATGTCTATGATGACCATGAAGGCCGGCATAGAAGAGACGCTGCGGGGGAAAATCCCGGAAGTGAGCGGCGTCGAGGCGGTGAATGGCCTGAATGTGGGGTAGAAAGTTGGGCTGAGCCCAGAAGAATAAGGCATGCTGACAAACTAGGCGGTATTGGCTTGCCCTTTAAAATATCGTAAAAGACGATAGCTGCCGCACCTTAGGCAAGTTTCGTTGCGGTGAAGATGGGAGCTTGCACGGCAGCGCTGCTGCACAACAAGGACAGGTTCCCTGGAAAAGGATATCCCGGCGCGAATGGCCTCGATGCGCCGGGCGTAGCCTTGGCTTTACGTCTTCGTACCTTTTACCTGCTCTTCCAATTCTGGTAGCACGCTCATGTCCTCAATCGTAGAAGGGGGGTTATAGGGTTTACCATCCACAATATGCCGCATGATCCGGCGCAATATCTTACCCGAGCGGGTCTTGGGGAGCCGCTGTACCACATTGGCTTTTTTGAAAGCCGCCACCGGGCCAACCTTATCCCGCACCATCTGAATGAGCTCCTTTTCTAAATCAGCCTCCGCGATATCGGCGCCCGCCTTCAGCACCACGAAGCCGATGGGAATTTGCCCTTTCATCTGGTCCTGCACGCCAATGACCGCGCATTCTGCCACGGCCGGGTGTGCAGCAACGACTTCTTCCATTTTTGCGGTAGACAATCGGTGCCCCGCCACATTTATGATATCGTCAATGCGGCCGGTGATGAATACGTAGCCGTCCTCGTCAATATAGCCGCCATCCCCGGTAAAGTAATAGCCGGGGTAGGGGCTAAAGTAGGACGAAATGAAACGAGCGGTATCCTGCCATAGATTGGGCAGCGTACCCGGCGCCAGCGGCAGGCGGATGACCACTGCCCCTTCGCTGTTCGGGGGCAACGGTTCGCCGTCCGGGCCAACCACTTTCAAGTCGTAACCACAGACCGGCTTGCCGGCAGAGCCGGGCTTGACGGGCAGCAATTCCACACCCACCATGTTCGCTAGCATCGGCCAGCCGGATTCGGTCTGCCACCAGTGGTCGATGACAGGCACTTGCAATACTTCCTGGCACCATTCCAGGGTGGATACATCGCAGCGTTCACCCGCCAAGAAGAGGTAGCGCAGGCTGCTCGTGTCGTACTTCGCCTTGAGCTTGGCTTCATTGTCTTCTTTCTTAATGGCACGGAAAGCGGTGGGCGCGGTAAAGAACACGCTCACCTTGTACTCTTCCAGCACCCGCCAAAATGCGCCCGCATCCGGGGTGCGTACCGGTTTGCCCTCGTAGAGCACCGTTGTGCAGCCGTGGATCAGCGGCGCGTACACGATGTAGGAGTGCCCGACGACCCAACCCACATCGGAAGCGGCCCAGTAAACCTCGCCCGGTTCCACACCGTAGACGTACTTCATGCTGAATTTCATCGCCACCGCATGCCCGCCGTTGTCCCGCACGATGCCTTTAGGCTTGCCGGTAGTGCCGGAGGTGTAGAGAATATACAGCGGGTCGGTCGCTTCTACACTCACGCAGTCGGCGGGAGCGGCTTCTGCTACCAGGCTATCCCAGTCGTAGTCCCGCCCTTCTTTAAGCGGGGCTTGCAAAATGTCGCGTTGGTAGACGATGCAACCGTCGATTTGGTGCTGGGCTTCCTCCAGTGCGGGATTGATGATTTTCATATAGTCGATAATGCGGTTGATCTCCTTGCCCGCGCTTGCCGTCAGCAGCAGCTTCGGCTTGGCATCATCGATGCGGATGGCGAGTTCGTGCGCTGCAAACCCGCCGAACACTACGGAGTGAATGGCTCCCAGGCGCGCGCAGGCTAGCATCGCCATGATCGTCTGTGGAATCATGGGCATGTAAATGACTACTGTATCGCCTTTTTGTACTCCCTTTGCTCTGAGAGCGCCGGCAAGCAGGGCTACCTGATCGCGCAGCTCGCGGTAGGTAATGGTTTGTTTTGTGTCGGTGACGGTCGAATCGTAGTAAATGGCTGCTTGATCGCCCCGCCCGTTTTCCACATGATAGTCAAGCACGAGGTGGGCGGTGTTCAACTGGCCGCCTTCGTACCAGCGGTAGAGGTTGTGCTCGTCTTTGGAAAGGATTTGGCTTGGCTTTTGGTACCAGTCAATGGCTTCAGCCTGTTCGCGCCAGAAGTCCTCCGGCTGCTCCATGCTGCGTTGGTAAAAGCTTTGATAGGTCATGTTGGATTGATTTAATGCTTGGGATTTGAAGCTTGGAAAAATGGCAAGCCTCCTTTTCGGGGCTTGCCAGTGTTTTGGGTAAAGGGAAATCAGAATGCGGGAGGATGGATAGCCGCCCTTGCAGGACGGGAGCCGCCCTATCCTCTAATCTTACAAAGCTTGTGTCAATGGCCAGTTTATCCTGCAATTTGTGCTAGTCTGCCATAGCACTGCCCTTGATCTCATCCACTACGCCTGGATTGAGCAGGGTAGAGGTGTCGCCCAGGTTGGAGGTGTCGCCGGAAGCTACCTTGCGCAGAATCCGGCGCATAATCTTACCCGAGCGGGTCTTGGGCAGGCCCGATACGATCTGAATCTTATCCGGTTTGGCGATGGAGCCGATTTCCCCTTTCACTACATCGATCAGCTCTTTGCGGAAAGCTTCCTCATCATCGATGGGCTTGGAAGTAATAACGTAGGCGTAAATGCCCTGCCCTTTGATGTCGTGCGGATAGCCTACCACTGCGGATTCCACCACCAAGTCGTGCTCGTTGATGGCGTTTTCCACTTCAGCCGTACCCATGCGGTGGCCAGAAACATTGATCACATCGTCTACCCGGCCGATAATGCGGTACATGCCGTCCTTATCACGACGGGCACCATCGCCTGTAAAGTAAAGGTCTTTGAAGGTCGAGAAATAGGTCTGCCGGCAGCGCTCGTGATCGCCGTAGGTGGTACGCAGGATGGAGGGCCAGGGATATTTAATGCAAAGCAACCCTTCTATATCATTGCCTTCCAATTCGTTGCCATCGGCATCCATCAAGCAGGGCTGCACGCCCGGCAACGGATAGCCGGCATGCGCAGGCTTCATCGGGCTATGCTCGCCCAGGCCGCCGATCATGATGCCGCCGGTCTCCGTTTGCCACCAGGTATCGACAATGGGAGCTCGCTTCTTGCCCACCATCTCGTAGTACCATTCCCAGGCCTCCTCGTTGATGGGCTCCCCCACGGAGCCCATCACCTTGATGGAACTCAGGTCGTACTTGTTGACGTACTCGTCGCCCTGCGCCATCAGCGCGCGGATCGCGGTGGGGGCGGTATAGAATTGGTTGACTTTCAGCTTTTCGCAAACCTGCCAGAAGCGGCCGGCATCCGGGTAGGTCGGCACCCCCTCAAACATCACGGTCGTAGCCCCGGAAAGCAGTGGGCCGTACACGATATAAGAATGGCCGGTAATCCATCCGATATCCGCCGTACACCAATAGATGTCGCCTTCTTCGTACTGGAAGACATTCTTAAAGGAGTAAGCCGTGTAGACCATATAACCGCCGCAAGTGTGCACTACGCCTTTTGGCTTGCCGGTAGAGCCCGAGGTGTACAGAATGAATAGCATATCCTCGCTGTCCATTTCCTCGGCTTCGCATTCCGTGCTTTGGCCGTCCACCTCTTCGTGCCACCATTTGGCGCGGCTGTCCGACATATCGACATCACCGCCTGTGTTTTGGTGTACCAGCACGAGCTCAATGCTGTCGGTGCCCATCTGCAAGGCATCATCGACGACTTTTTTGACTGGTATATTCTTAGCGCCCCGTACGTTGTAGTCGGAGCAAATCACCGCCTTGCAGCTTGCGTCTTTGATCCGGTCGGCCAGAGCCTGAGCGGAGAAGCCGGCAAAAACTACGGAGTGGATGGCACCAACGCGAGCGCAGGCCAGCACGCCAATGGCCAATTCCGGGACCATAGGCATGTAAAAGCAGACGCGGTCGCCTTTCCCGATACCGTTGGCTTTCAGGGCGTTGGCCGCTTTGCAGACTTCCGCGTGCAGTTCCTTGTAGGTGTAGGTAATGTTGTCCGCATCGGGATCGTTCGGCTCAAATAAAATAGCTACCTGATCACCTCGGCGCTCTAGGTGCCGGTCCAAGCAGTTTTCCGTGATGTTCAGTTTGCCGTTGACAAACCACTTGACGTCGGGCTCGCTGAAGTTCCAGTCCAGTACCTTGTCCCATTTCTTGCGCCAGTGGAAGGTCTCGGCTTGTTCTGCCCAAAAGGCTTCCGGATCTTCGACGCTTTTTTGGTAAGCGGCCTTGTATTCCTCGAAGGACTTGATACGCTGAATCATGTTGTACTTGGTTTTGATCGGCCCTTACGCTCGGTCAGGCGAAGTTAAAAGGGCGCTTTGGTTGTTGAAATATATAGATATTTAGATGTTTATATCTGTAAAGGAAAAAAATGTGCATCGATTATCCAAATTCTACGACCTCATTTATTGTGTTAATGAACTCTTCGTTGTCGAAAGGCTTGGTCAGGTAAACTTCTCCGCCTGTCGCATAGCCCCGGTAGCGGTCGTTAGGGGTACCCTTTGCGGTCAGGAAGATAATGCGGGTATCCTCGTAGGCCGGATTAGAACGGATACGCTTGGCCAATTCAAAGCCGTCCATACCGGGCATCATGACATCGAGCACGGCAACTTCAGGCTGATGTTGCTGCATAGCGGCCAGTGCCTGCTCGCCATCCTGCGCTTTTACGACTTGGTAGCCTTCTTTTTTCAGAAGGAATGCTATGGCGATAAGGATATTGGGCTCGTCGTCGACTAGTAATACCTTGGTTGAATTCTTATTCGTCATAGTGGTATAGGGCAATAGAAAATAAAGTTTGTTGATCCATCGCTTGTCCACCTAAAACTACATCTTTTTTGGCAAAAAAAAAATTTATGAGAAGATAAGAGCGCTATAAGCAGTGGGGATAGAGTAATAATAGGGGTAGGCATGGGCGCACCCGATTGGATGACCTGCCAATCGGGTGAGCCCAAATCATTTCTGGCTACAAAATATCATCTGCTCACTACAAATACCTCCCGCCGAATCGAGGCTTCGCTTTCAAACTGCAAGACATAGGTGCCCGGCGGCAAACCAGCGGTAGAAATGCGTAGCTGCAAGGTAGCATCGGTTTGCAAAGTACGCATGGGCTGGCCTGACATGCTGATAATACGGGCGGTACCAGCGGCTGGCCTTTCGAAATCGACTACGACAGCCTCTCTGGCTGGATTAGGGTATAGGCGTAGGCGCTGTACCGATTCCGTTTCTGTAAGGCTGCTTGGAAGCTGAAGGCCGAGTTCTTCTGCTCTGATGCTAAAGGTTGCCTGGATAATAGATTCGGGGGCATCCAGGCTTCCTTTCGTCCAGGAGGTGCTGGTAATTACAGTTCCATTAGAGGCGACAGCTATATCCTCGATCCCAAGCTTCCAGTCAGGATCTGGCTGGCAAATGATACGCAGCAGACTAAGGGGTCGCGCAATAACAAGTTACCTAGAGTAGGCGAAGTTATTTTGTGCG
>CAYNIT010000070.1:0-18079 GCA_964397205.1 uncultured Phaeodactylibacter sp.
GCGCACAAAATAACTTCGCCTATTCTAGGTAACTTGTTATTGCGCGACCCCTAACGCACCAAGGTCACATCCCCCTTGCGGCGAATCTCGTACCGCTGCCCTCCGCAGGCGCGGATCGTGCCTTCAAGGTAGTAAACGTACACACCAGTATTCATGCGCTCGTCCCGCATAATGCCATCCCAGCCCTCATCCGGATCCCGGGTTTCAAACAGCATATTGCCCCAGCGGTCGAAGATCATGAACCAGAACTCCTCCCAAGTGGCATCCGTAGACAAATAAGCCCGATACACGTCATTGCGCCCGTTGCCATCGGGCGAGAAGGCATTGGGCAGGTAGAGCAGCGAAGCTGGATCCACCGCAGCGGGTGCCACCACAAATGGGAAGATCAATTCCTCGCAGGCATTCCGGGCAGTTAGCGTGTAACTGCCCGGCAACTCGAACACCGCATCTTGCCCGCTGTCTCCATTGCTCCAGCTGAGCGTAAGCGTGCTATCGAGGCCCGACTGCACGATGGCCTGCGCCCGGGCGGTAGGGTCACTGCAGGTCATGCTATCCAGTTGGAGTTCCACCTGCAAAGGGAGCCGCTCCCGCAACTCGAAGCTCAGCTGGGTGCTGCAACCGTTGCCATCCCGTACATCTACGGTATAGCCGCCGGGGGCAAGCCCCGTGAAAGCGGGCAGCGTCTGAAAGGAGCCGCCATTCAGGGCATACTGAAAACCAGGGCTGCCGCTGGCCTCTATTACCACTGCACCGTCGGACGCACCGGGGCAAGGAGGCATCAAATCTGTCTCAGCCGAAATTGGAGGCCAAGCCCCCACCTGTACATTGACTACGGAGTCGCAACCCGCTGCATTGGTTAGCGTGAATGTAGCCGTATCGCCCGCACTTAGCATACTGCCGCCAATTTCAAAAGTTTCGCTCTCACAGACCATCGGCTCCAGCAGCGTATCTGTTGGGAGCGCCTCCACCACAGTCACATTTACGATGGAATCGCAGCCGGCCGAATTGGTGAAGGTAAAAGTCTCCGCTGCTCCGGGAAAGAGTACAGTACCGTTGTAGGTAATGCTACTGCCGCTGCAGGCTCCCAGTTCCAGGGCTGTTTCGCTGGTCGGCAGCTCCTCCACTGATACCGTAACTACCGAGTCGCAGCCTGCGGCATTCGTAAAGATAAATTGCTGGCTGCTGCCGGGCTGCAGCGTATTGCCATTGTACTCGGCCGAAGTGCCGGAACAGGCACTCAACTCCAAAGTAGTGGCGCTCGGCTGTAGTTCTTCCACGATCACCGTGACGACAGAATCACAACCTGCCGCATTGAGAAAAGTGAACTGTTGGCTACTGCCCGCTGCCAGCAAGTTGCCGTTGTAATCTACCAGCTCGCCGCTGCAGGCGCGGAAGGAGAGCGTATCGTACTGGGAAGTGCCGAGGCTGATAGAGACCAGTTCGGTAGAATCACAACCAAAAGCATTGGTGAAATTGGCAAGGAAGGAAGTATCCCTGTTGAAAACCTGGCCGTTGTACATAAGGGAATCGCAGCCTGTCAAATCCACGAAGGCGGTGTCCAAGCCTTGGCAGCGGTCTTCCAACAGCCAATTGATGGACAGGTTGATGCCGCAGCCAGCGAAGCTGGTATCCACCTGGATCTGATTGGGAAAAAAGCCAGCGGGGAGACTAGTGGTATCAAGGCTTAGGCTGTAAGCGCCATTCTCCAAATTGGGGAAAGCGTAGTTGCCGCTGCTGTTGGAAGTGGCGATGCCCAGTCCGCTGCCGTTCTGCAACAGATCAATGGCCGCCCCTGCGAAGGCGGTATCGGGCCCATCGATGATGCCATTGGCGTTTACATCCACAAACACCTGCCCCGACAGAGCCCCCAATCCATCGAACAGCTCCAGGTCCAGCGGATCCGACTGCAGCTGGCAACCGTTGTTGCTGACCATTTCCAGCCAATAGCTGCCACTCTGATCGGCGATCAGCTCTGGCACCGTAGGCTGTGGGCTGCCTATAGGGCTGCCATTGAAAAACCACTGGTAGGAGGCAATATTGGGAATTGCCGGCAGGCAAAGCGTATCCGGCTGGCAGCGGCTGTAACAGCCATTGGGCACCAGGGATATGTCCGGCCCGGGCTGTATTTCGATTAGGTTGCTCTGGGCTTCACAGCCAAAAGTATTGATGGCTGTAACGAAAAACTGCCCGGCTTCGGAGGTCTGCATACTCGGGCCCTCCGCGCCATTATTCCATATATACTGCCAGGCGGGGTTGGGGCTGTCAACAGTGAAGGTGATGTCCTCGCCCTCGCAGCGGGCACCCGCAGGCTGAGCAGCGATTACAGCGGAGGGCAGAGGGTTGACGATGACCACAAAAGGCCCAACCTCCCGGCTGCAGCCACTGCTGTCATTGAGGACTGTGAGGCTGTACTCATAGGTGCCCGCTGAGAGCTGATTACCCCGGTCTTCTGTAAATTCAATGCTGGTGCCGACCGCGCCCGTGCTCCAACTGTAGCTGTAATCCGGGTTTCCAATACTCCGTAGCGTGACATCCTCTCCCTCGCATACCCGCAGCGTATCGTAGGTAAACCCGATGGGAAAGCCAAAATCGTTGAATTCGACCGCCCGTATGGTATCGGTGGGCAGCGGGTCCACCGCTACTACCGCTGGATCAGGAACATAGGTGCAGCCATTGTCATTACTAACAGTTACCCTGTAGAGGCCGCTTTCCTCTACTGTTATTTGCTCGGTGGTTGCCCCGTTTGACCACAGCCAGCTGGTACCGCCCGCCGGGGCAGCAAGCGTAGCAGAACTGCCCTCGCAAATGACTGGATTGGAAGGGGTGATAGCGCCGCCGAGCGTATTGCCCACTATCGTTATGGATTGCTGGGCGGTATTGCTGCAGCCCAAACTGCTGAGTGTGGCCAGGGTGACTTGGTAAGTCCCTGGCGAATTATAGCCGTGGTAGGCCGTAAATGCAGTGCTGGAGTCCGCTGCCCCGCTCGCCGGATCGCCAAAATTCCAGGCCACCTCCACAATAGTGCTGTCGTCCGGAGCTGTAAAGGCAAGTGCAGTTCCTTCACAATCTGCCATTGGCAGGCCGAAGCTAGCATCCGGCGAAGGAAGCACCTCAACATCCTGGCTGAACTCAGAGGTGCAGCCAGCACTGCTGCTTATCGTGAGGGTGGCGGTATAGGTGCCCGGCGCGCTGTACACATGGGTAGGGTTTTGATCGGTAGAGGTATTGTCAGCTCCGCTAGCTGGATCGCCAAAGTCCCACTCCCAACTGGCAATGGGATACTCTGGCAAGAAAGTGGAAAGATCCGTAAATGCCGTAGCACTTCCCGAACAGGCTTCGTCACTGATAAAGTTTGCTACAGCGTAAATCGTATCTACTCGAAAGGTATCACAGGTAACTACCATACCCGTTGGGTCTACGAAGTCCGCTTGGAGCTGTACCCGGTAGTAGCCTGCCTTCTGATAGCTATGGGAAGGGTCAAGCACAAATGCGAAATTATCCAAGCCGCTGCCGGGATCGTCAAAATTCCAGGCTACTGTGCCGGGTACGTAGCTCGGCCCCAAAAGCGCCTGATAGGAACGTTCTTCGCACCGGCCGCTACCCGACATAGAGAAGTTGATATCTTCAGGGCAAACTGTTGATGTACTGGGCACCCCTGCACCGCCACAGGATAGCACCAGTATGGTATTAGAAACGGCGGTACAGCCGTTTTGATCGGTAATCTCCACTCGATAAGCTCCGAAGTCTGTAGCGGTATACTGATCGCTATTGGCACCTACCGGATTGCCGTCCATGAACCACTGGTAATCGTAGCCTACACCATTGTCTATAGCATACAAGCGCGTGAAGGGCGTTATCCCGCAGAATACATTGGGGTCAGGCGTGGTGATGTTGACGGCCGGCTCGCCGTAGGCTTTAATATTAAAGAAAGTATCCCGCTGACAGCCATTGCCATCGGTCACTTGCAACTGGTAAAAGCCCTCGGGTAAAGCCAGGCTGGAATCCGTTGAAATCAAGCTGCCCGAGGCATCGCTCCATTGGTAATTTGCATAGGGCTGTGCCGTAGCTACGGTACCGAGATCGCCGGGGCAGACGAAGGCCGGATGCACTGCTGCTGGCTCGGGCAAAGCATGGACGATGACCTCTTGACTGACGCTCTGACTGCAGGCATTCAGCCTTACCTGCGCGGTGCCTGCGGCATTCCAGGCAACCATGATCTCGTTGGTGCCGGCGCCGGCAATAATGGTACCAGCGCTCTCTGGGCTGATGCTCCAGTTGTAGTCATCAATGGGGTAATCCTGGGCAGTAAAGGTAGAAATGGCCTGGTTGCAGGCCTCCCCCGGCCCGCTAATCGTAAAGGGCGGCAAAGGGTTGAGCGCCTGAAGCGCAACGGCAGAGCGGCAGCCGAAGGCATTTTCCTGGAATACTTCCAGGCTGTAGGGCGGGTTGGGCCCAAAGGAGAGCGTTATCCGCTTACCCTGCCGCTGAATGATGCTGCCCCCGTCGTTGATTTGCCAGAAAAACTGCACTGCCTGCTGATCGGATACGGCTTCGAAGGTGTAAAGCTGCCCGGGGCAGATTTGGGTGGCGCCGTCGATGCTTTGTACCGGTGGAGGCGGGCCGATGACTTGCATCAGGCTTTGGTATCCCTCTGTACAGTAGTCCTCCGCTGCGGCAGGCCGGGTTATGATGCGGTACAAACCAGGCGAGCCCGTCCAAGGGATGGTAGGGGCAGAAGTTGGGGCGGGTGAAACCCAAACGGTATCCCCCAGCGCATCCGTTACTACCCAATCGCTTTCCACCGGCGAGCTGCCAGGGATACTGCGCGCCTGATGCGTAGTGCTGTCACCCTGGCATATCTCTATCGGCCCGAACGCTCTAAACTCCGGACGCATGTTAACTTCCAGGGTATCCCGGCCGCCGCAGCCGAGGTAACAGTTGTCCAGCTCTACCGCTACCCACTGCGTATCCGGCGCGATCTGATCATCCCGCCACTGCACCACTATATTCGGGCTTCCCTGCCCTTCCAGAATTGTTCCGAAATCAGAGACCTCCCACTCGAAGGAAGTGCCCTGATAGGGAGTGACGCTGTAGTTGCTGACTTCCCCCCGGCACACCACGGCATTGCCTTCTACCTGCGCGGCTTCCGACAGGATCGGAACGATCACTTCGTAGGGCGCTGTGCAGGCATTCGCAGCCGGGCAATCCTCCACGCTGAGCCGAACGATGCCTTCCGGCCCCGCCCCCCACTCTACCGTGATGTAATCGTCCGTGGGGTCGCCTCCGTCGATGATGGTGCCGTTATCGCTGACTTCCCAGAGTAGCGTACCGCAGCCGGTTGTGGCCGTGTAGGTGCCCAGCCCTCCTTCGCAGAGGGTGCCTACACAGTCCACCACAGGCACTTCCCCTTTTTCAACCACCACTGTAATGCTGCGCGTGTCCTCGCACTGACAGACATTAGCGGCACGCAATTCCAGTTGGTAGGTGCCAGGCTCGGGATAGGCGTAGGCCGGGTTGGATTCCGTTGAGCTTTCGCCATTGCCAAAACTCCAAAAGAACTGATCTGCGAACTGACTGGTGTTGGTCAGCTGTATTTCCCGCCCCTGACAGACGTACAGCGTGTCATTTTGCAAAGGCGGCTGGGTTTCGAAATCAGCAATCGGATCCTCCAGCACTTCCACACAGATGGAGCGCTCGAGGAAGCCCGGGCACTGCCCGCTGAACAAGAAATTGACCGTACCCGGGCCGGGGCTGCCCCATTCTACTTCTACCCGATCGGGAAAAACGGAGAAATTCGATGAGCCAGTGACCTGCACAGAAGCCAGGCTACCTGCCACTCCCCCGAAGACTTCCCAGCGATAGGTAAGCGTGCTGCCTGCACATACCGTATCGCAGCCAGCGTTGGGCGAACTGCCGGGTTGATTGGCAGAGGGGCAAAACTGGCCGGCGTTGGAAAAGATGTTGGCCTGCAGGTCTTCCTCCAGCGGGCTGACCAAGAGGGTGTCCGTGGCAATTGCCTGATTGCCATCGTCGAAGACAACGAAGGCCTCTACGCTTACCGTAAGCGTGGCAAGCGAGTCCATGCAATAAACGGCGCTGTCGCCAACAGTGCCGTTGCTCCATACAATCTCAAAGATCTCAACCGTAGGCGTGACCGGCTGCACAAAGAACAGCCCGCACTCGCCCTCGCAGAGCTCCTGCGGCCCGACGATGCCAAAGAAATCGTTTTGGGCGTTGGTTTTACATACAAACAAGAATGAGGTCAAACAGCAGAGGAGTATCAGCTTTCGGATCATGGGATTTCTGGTTTATGCAGTTTGATAAAAGAGCCTTAGAGTCAGTAATGTGCTGCCTCTTTGTACGCTTATCCCAGTCTAGAAGCCGTTCGTCTTATTGGGTTGGGAATACGCAATAGTAGTGTTAACTTGCTCTTCATTCTAAAGCTGACCGGAAGCATGACGTACGATAATTTTACCATCAAAGCCCAGGAATCCATACAGAAAGCCCAGCAAATCGCTGCCAAACTCGAGCAGCAGCATGTGGATACAGCTCATCTCGTGCGGGGCATACTCGAAACGGAAGAAGATGTAGCGACTTTTTTGCTCAACCACTGCGGCGTCAGCCTGGCCGAACTACGCCAGGGTATGGAGCAGTTGATCCGCAAAAGCCCGAAAGTAGCGGGTACCGAAAAGCAGTACCTCACCAAAGCAGCCAACCGGGCGCTGAGCCGGGCCAAGAAAATCATGCCCGAGTTCGAAGACCAGTACATCTCTATTGAGCTGATGCTCCTTGGCATCATCAATGGGCAGGACAAAATGGCCGAACTGCTCCGCAGCCTGGGGGCAGAAGACGAGCCCTTCCGCGCCGCCATCGAAGAGCTGCGCAAGGGGCGCAAGGTCACCGATCAGCAGGCGGAGGGCGGTTACAATGCGCTCAAGAAGTTTGCTATCAACCTGAATGAGCGGGCAGAAAACGGTTTGCTGGACCCCATCATCGGCAGGGACGAAGAAATACGCCGGGTGCTCCATATCCTGAGCCGGCGCAAGAAGAACAACCCCATCCTGATTGGGGAAGCTGGCGTGGGCAAGACAGCCATCGTAGAGGGCATTGCCTGGAGAATCGTTAAGGGAGATGTGCCCGAAAACCTGCGGGAAAAGAAAATCCTGACCCTGGATATTGCCGCCCTGATCGCCGGCGCTAAGTACAAGGGCGAATTCGAGGAGCGGCTCAAAGCCGTGATCAAAGAAGTGGGGCAAAGCAACGGCGAGGTCATCCTGTTCGTAGACGAAATCCACACGCTCATCGGCGCGGGGGGCGGGCAGGGCGCAATGGACGCTGCCAACATCCTCAAGCCTGCGCTGGCGCGGGGCGAACTGCGTACCATAGGAGCCACTACCCTGGATGAGTACCAGCGCTACTTCGAGAAAGACAAAGCCCTGGTGCGGCGCTTCCAAACTGTGCTCATCAACGAGCCCAGCGTAGAAGACACCATTTCCATTCTCCGGGGGCTGCAGGAGCGCTATGAGGTATACCACAAAATCGAAATTCTGGACGGAGCGCTCATCGCCGCCGCCGAGCTGTCCAACCGATACATCGCCGACCGCCACCTGCCCGACAAAGCCATTGACCTGATTGACGAGGCTGCAGCCAAGCTGCGCCTCGAGCTGGATTCCGTACCGGAGGAGGTAGACGAGTGGGACCGGCGGGTGCGGCAGCTGGAAATAGAGCGCGAAGCCCTGAAGCGGGAGGGCGATGCGCAAAAGGTATCCAAACTGGACGAGCAGATTGCCAACGCCCGCGAGAAACGCGATGGCATAAGAGCTGGCTGGAAGAACGAAAAGGAGATCATTGACACCATACAGAACATCAAGAAACGCATCGAGGAGCTGGAAACAAAGGCTGCGCGCGCCGAGCGCAAAAGCGATTACGAATTGGTAGCTAAAATCCGCTACGGGGAGCTACAGGAACAGCAAGCCATGCTCCGGGCAGCCGAGGAAAAACTGGCAGAGCTTTCCGAGGACAAACGCCTGACCAACGAGGAAGTCACCGCCGACGACATTGCAGAGGTCATTTCCCGTTGGACGGGCATCCCCGTCAGCAAAATGCTGCAGAGCGAAAAGGAGAAACTGCTGCGGCTGGAGGAAGAGCTGCACCAACGGCTCATCGGCCAGGACGAGGCGGTGCGCGCCGTATCGGATGCCGTGCGCCGCAGCCGGGCGGGCTTGCAAGACACAGACCGCCCCATCGGCTCCTTCATTTTCTTGGGGCCGACCGGCGTCGGCAAAACGGAGCTGGCCAAAGCCCTGGCGGAAATGCTCTTCAACGATGAAAAAGCCATTACCCGCATCGACATGAGCGAATTCCAGGAACGGCACGCTGTTTCCCGCCTGGTCGGTGCTCCTCCGGGATACGTGGGCTACGATGAAGGCGGCCAGCTGACCGAGGCGGTGCGCCGGCGGCCCTACTCTATCGTGCTGCTGGACGAAATCGAAAAAGCCCATGCCGATACTTTCAACATCCTGCTGCAGCTGCTCGACGATGGCCGGCTGACCGACAACAAAGGCCGGGTAGCCGATTTTCGCAATACGATCGTCATCATGACCTCCAACATGGGTGCCGAGGTGATTTTGGAGAACTACGAGGATTTGGTAGAGATGCCGGAGGACAAACAGACGGAAATACTGGAGGCTACCAAAGAAGAAGTTTTCGATTTACTGAAAGAGAACCTGCCGCCGGAATTCCTCAACCGCATCGACGAGCGCATCATGTTTTTGCCGCTCAGCCGGGAGGAAATCAAGCAAATCCTCCACCTCCTCCTCCAGAAAGTGAAGCAAATGCTAGACCGGCAGGATTTGCAGCTGCAACTCACGGATGCCGCTCTGGAATTAATGGCTGACATGGGCTACGACCCGCAGTTTGGGGCCCGCCCGATGAAGCGGGTCTTGCAAAAAGAGTTGGTCAATGAGCTGTCCAAACACGTTTTGAGCGGCAGGTTTACCGCTGGCGACACCATCCTGGTGGATGCCGAAGCCCAGGCTTTAAAATTCGATAAAACCACTGTGGAAGCCTGATGCCTACAGCACGCCTCTGTGCCGCAGTACCAGCAGCAGGATGCTCAACAGCAGCACTCCCGTAGCTGCCCCGATTTGCATCCAGCGCTCCTGAGCGGCGCGGACGGTGCTTTCTACGTAGTAAGGGTTGGCGGCATTGGGGGTGCCCGGGCCAAATTGAAAAGCCCAGTTCTCGGGATCTCCATTGTGTAGGTGTGGCAACAACAAGTGCAGGGTAAAGGTGGAATCCACCGGAGGCGCTACATAACTGATGCTGTCTACCATTGCCCCGCGCTCAGCGTACAGGACGATGCGTTCTCGGCGTTTGTGCAAACCGTAATCCAGACTTCCGATGACGTTGTAGCACTCCGGATAAGCCCTTACGAAGCTAACGGAATCCTCGGGCACGACCAGATAGTCGTTGGCTTCAATGTAGACTTCCGGGAAGACAAACTCGTTGCGCTTTAAATCGGTCAGGTACCAATTGGCCAGGTTGACGCGCCCGCCGGCGCCGTTGTAAATTTCCAGCCAGTCTTCCGCTTCATCATTTTTGGGGCAGACTTCGTTGATGACGACTTTGCCCTCCAAGGGGTGCCGGTATTCTTCAAATCGGGCGTGGACTTGCGTCACTTTATCCCGCAGCTGTATGCGGAGCCGGCGCTCATCGGGCTTTGCCGGCACCCCTTCCCAGTGAGAAAAGCGATGCCCATTGTGGGCTACGACCTTAATGTCAATGGGATAGTTTTCAAAGTAAATGGTTTCCAAGGTATCGCCGCTGACCTTCAGCTCGCCGTTGATGAGCAGGTGCCCTCCCTTGTTGGTGCTTAGGACCAGCTTGCGCTGGGCGCCGGTATTGAAGGCCTCCATCAGGTGCATGCGCATATAGCCGGGCCGCTCAAGGGCGAAGGTGCGCATGGCTTCCACCTCGTCCTCCCAGTAGGAACGGCTGAGCTTCCAGCGCTTCAGGTGGCGGGGCATCTCCGGCAATAGCTGATGGTAGTAACGGTCGATTACCCCCACCACCCGCTCTGAGCGGAAGGATAAGTTCAGGTGGTCAGCGCAACGGTTAACGAATTTGTGGCGGAATCCAGGGTTTTCCAAAAGTTTGCGCAACAGGAAGGTGCTCCAGGGCGGATTGGGCCAGGAGGGGCCATTGGGTTCGGTATGAAAAGCCAGGCTGTTGTTCGTATAGGCCTTGCGATCATGCAGGCCAAACCCCCAGTCGGTGTCGTAGAGGATCCAACGCCACCGGCCCACTTCGGTTTGGGGGCGCCAGTAGCGGATGTTGCCGCCGGCATCCTGATTGTCGAAGTAAATCTGGGCGACCTGGTAATTCAGGAAGTTGTCGACATCCATCTGCGTCTTTACATAAGCGTAATTGCTTTCCTTTGCCAAGCTATTGTCCCGAAGGAAACGCAGCAAGCGCCGGTAGTGCCAGGAGCTGCCCTTTTTGAGGGTGTAACGATGCTCCATAATATCTACGCTATCGTTGTCGACATCATCCAGGTGGTCTGCGAGGAAAAAGCGGTTGACCTTTTCGCGTATGTTGTAAATGCCCCAGTAACGGCCATTGATGTACACATGAGAGGGGCGGTAATCCTGTTTTTCAATATCCCAATCCTCTACCAAGCTCGTCATCAGAGCATCGCGGAAGTGGGATTTGCCGAAGTCGCTGCCGGAGTTGCGCAGCACCAGAAATTTAAATTCCTCTTTCCCTTTCGGCCCAAATATTTCATGCTCTATGCGGTGCGCGCCGTATTCATCCCGCGCTACGATTGCCATCGACTTTTGTGGAAACAAACGGCTCATCCCCCCAAACAGCCGGAAGCCGGAGAGGCTGCGGTGGACGCAGCGGCCGTCGGATTCAAACAACTCCACACTGCAGGGCACTTCCCGCTTGCTCCAAAAGTTGGCGCCGGGCTTTTTCCAAACCGAGTCCACGGCATTGGCCCCCAGCATAAACAGGCCTTCAAAAGGATGAAAGAGGACGTCGGGCGTAATGCCGATAGATACCACCGGAAACTCGGTTGCTGGTTCTCCGATAAAGTAAGTATGGCTTACGATGGCGCTGCGGCTACCGTCGGCCCCCACAGCGATGGCCCGCAGCACTGTGGTTTCCTTAATGCGCAGCGGCTCGCCGCGGTAAAGTTCTGCTTCTTCATCGGTAGGGTCGGTGCCGTCGAGGGTGTAGTAAGCTCGGGTGCCCGGACTGACGATGGCCAGCTCCACCGGACCAGGATAGAAGCCTCCCGGCACCGAAACGCTTAGCTCGATATCTGCAGAAGCCGGAGCCGGGGCCTGTGCCCGCAGAGCAAGCGCTAATGGCAGGAGGATGAAAATGACGCTATTTTTTGCAAAGATGTTCATGGGCAAAATGAGGGGCTTTGCTCTAGCTGTTTGTGATCCCCCCTTCGGTTTCTGGTTGCGATAATATGCCTATTTACGGGAAAAGCCGATGTTTTGTTACAGCGAATTTATTCACAAAAAGTCGTATTTTTATTCTCAAGTGCTACAGAAGTGCCAGAATTGGCTCATATTTCACAGTAATCAAGTACGTTTACCAGTTTTTTAAGCGTATGCTAAGGGCTATAAGTAGAGGATTGCTCCGGTTTTTGGGTTGGCGCATCGAATTGCAATACGATCGTTTGCCTCCCAAGTATGTCATCATTGTGCTGCCGCATACTTCGAACTGGGATTTCCCCATCGGTATGCTCGCGCGCGCAGCCTTGGGTATTGACGTTAAGTACCTTGGGAAAGCCAGCCTATTCCGGCGGCCCTACGGTTGGTTGTTTCGGTGGCTGGGCGGCTATCCGATAGACCGGAGCCGACGGCATGGCTACGTTCAAACAGCTGTAGAAGTGTTCCGGCAACAGGATGCCTTCGCGCTCTGTATAGCCCCCGAAGGCACCCGCCGAAGGGTTGAGCGTTTACACACCGGCTTTTATTACATTGCCCTTGGCGCTGAAGTTCCTATTTTGATGGCGCAATTAGATTGGCAGCATAAGCGGGTGGTTATCAGCGCGCCCTTTCACCCCACCGGAAACGAGATAGCCGATTTTGAGCAGATCGATGCCTTCTACGAAGGGGTCCTTGGTAAGATACCCGAGTGCAGTTACGGCTACAATTCCGTTGAAACCCACTGAGATTTTAAACCATTCCCCATTCCCTCTGTCCATACTTCGTTCCGATGGCTACGCAACCATTTCTGCCCTCGGGCCAGTACATACCGTTATATCAAAATCTCAATTCATGAAATTCAAGATTATTTACACCCTCTTTTTACTGGCGGGCGGTGCCCTGTTATTGCTGAACAACAGCTCCGGCGCAGCGGAAGTGCAGAATGCAGACCGCACCAATTCCCCGCTTAGCAATGCGCCCTGTACCGCCTGCCACTCCAGCGGAGCGTTTTCGCCATCTGTCGAATTAGCTATTCTGGACGATGGCAACCCGATTGAGCAGTATACACCGGGCGAGACTTACCAGCTACGCGTGACCGCCAATCATACGGGCAGCCCTGCTTCCTTTGGTTTCCAAGCCGTCGCCCTGGCTGGGAGCGACAACGCTCAAGCCGGCTCCTTTAGCAATCCCCCCAATGGTGTGCAAATCACCCCACTCAACGGCCGGCAGTACCCAGAGCACAGCCAGCGCAACGAAAGCAATGTCTTCGAGGTAGACTGGACTGCGCCAGCTTCCGGAACGGGCGAGGTGCGCTTCTACAGCTCTGTCGTGGCGGCGAATAACGGCGCAGGCTCCGGCGGCGACGGCTCGGCTTTTCTACAGCAACCCGTAACCATCGCCGAAGGCGAACCCAACAACAGCAACGAGGTGCCACCTCTGCTAAGCGATTTCCGCGCCTTTCCTAATCCCACGGCAGAAGTAGTGCAGTTGGAATTGGAGAGCCAGGATGCTGGCGTCTTCGCCATTACCGCCTTTAACCTGATGGGCCAGGCCGTGTACCGGCAACAGCAGGCCGTAAAGCCAGGCCGGCAGATCATCCGCATTGCCGTACAAGACTGGCCTGCGGGCTTGTATCAAGTGCAAATCAGCGATGGGCAGCGGCAAAACAGCCTGAAATTGATTAAGCGTTAGTCCTTTTTAGCCAAGCGCTCCTTCGATCCCATGGGCAGCGCAGTAAAATACTGATACTGATCAATAGCCTCGTACACGGTGCTCAGAATGCGGCGCCGTGTGCGAAGTTTATTCAGTTTGTAGTTGTTCATCGTTGGGAAAGTCCGGTTGGACAAGAAAACGTACACCAGTTCTTCCTCCGGATCCGCCCAAGCGCAGGTGCCGGTAAAGCCAGTATGGCCGAAGGTAGCCTTAGAGGCATCAGCCGGCAGGTTGATCCATTTGCTCGGGTCGAGTTGCCGCATATCAAAGCCAAGCCCGCGCCGGGTCCCCTCCGGATGGCGGTGGGCGAATGTTCGGATGGTATGCGCTTGCAGGAAGCGCTGCCCGCCGTAGTGCCCGCCGTTGAGCAGCATTTGCAGGAGAATGGCGACATCCTTGGCATCAGCGAACAAGCCCGCGTGGCCGCTCACGCCGCCGAGCATTGCTGCTCCCATATCGTGCACGTAGCCATGTATGGTCTGCAAACGGAAGTAACGGTCTTTCTCAGTAGGGACGATCCGTGCTTTTGGAAACCGCTCAAGGGGCCGATAGCAGGCCGTCTGCAGCCCCAGCGGTTGGAAAAAATGCCGATCGACGTACTCATCCAACGGCATACCGCTCAAGGCTTCTACCATTTCGGCGATCAGGTAAAACCCCAGGTCGCTGTAGTTGTAGCCCGGGCTCGGCCGCAGAGGGGAGCGGCGGATGGCTTGAAATATGGAATCGGCTATGTCATTGCGCAAATACAAGTCCTCCGCCACCTCTAGGCTGTAGCCTTGTTCGGCTTCGGAGCGGTAAAACGCTGAACGGTGCCGCACTCTCCGGCGGCGGTTTTTGTAGACCGTCTGTTTGTAAAAAGGGATCCAATCTTTCAGGCCCGCGCGATGGGCCATGATATCGCGCAGACACAGCTTGGCTTTATCTGTGCCTTCCAGGTTTGGCAGGTAGCGCACTATCGGGGTATCGAGCGCCACCTTGCCCTGCTCGTAGAGTTTCATAACGGCTAAAGTGGAAGAGGCGATCTTGGTCAGGGAAGCCAGGTCGTAGAGGTCGTGTTTGTTTACCTTCTTTTCCGCTTCGTAAGTATGATGGCCGAATGCCCGTTCGTAAACGATTTTATTGTTTTTCGCCACCAATACGACTCCGCCCGGCGTAGCTCGAGTTGCGATGGCTTTTTCCATCAGCCGGTCGATCTTGCCCAGGGTAGCGCTGTCCATCCCCATACTCTCGGGCGGCGCGTAGCCGAAGCGGGACAACTGCCGGGTGAATACGCCTTTCCCGAATGCGCTTTTTTCGGAAGCGGTAATCGGCAACCGCCCTTTGATCGGCAGCGCTCCGAAGAGGGCTTCGGCGGCCAGCGCTTGCATTTCCGGGCTTTCTTCGTAGGCCTGCAGCACCCATGGGATGCGGTCGAAGTAGCGCAAGCTGTAGGGATTGCCGAATACGCTAAGCACCACTTTCTTGCGCTGGCTGAGGTCATACAGCAGGCGGCGGGTGCTGGAGCTGATGCCAAAATCGCGGCGGGCGCTGCTGCTCATGCCATGCAGGCCTACGATCACCAGCTCGGCGGCCTCCAATTTCTGTAGGAGTTGCTCGGCTTCTCTTTTGCTCACGCTTTTATCGGTTTGCAGTACCGGCATCTGTTTGTAATCAAGCAAGCGTTTCTGAAAGGGCGTTGGCGCCTCGGCGCCGATGCTGAGCGACGCTACCTGCATACCGCTGATATCCCGGAAAGGGATGAGGTCATTGGGATTGCGGACTAAGGTCAGGGCTTCGGCCAGCAATTGCCGTTTGAGCGCTATGGCTTCTCCAGTATTGAGGCGGGCGCGCAGGCTGTCCTCCCGCAGGGGCTCGAACCGGCGCAGGCCCAGCCGGTACTTGGCCCGCAAAATTTTTTTGATGCTCTTTTCCAGCTCCTTCCATTGCAGTTTGCCAGCCTTCAAGTAGGCCCGAATTTCACGTAAAGCCGCTTCTATGTCTTCGGGCAATAGCAGCACGTCATTGCCGGCCAGCAAGGCTTCGGCTTCCACTTCTCCGGGGTCGAAGTGTTTGGTGACCCCTTTCATTTCCAGCGCATCAGTGAATATCAAGCCATCGAAACCGAGCCCTTCCTGCAACAGCCGGGTAACGGTATTGTAGGAAAGGGTAGTCGGACGGTTTTCCCGCTCATCAAAAGTCAGGACGTGCAGGTGCGCCACCATCATGCTGCCGATGCCCTTTTCCGCCAGCACCCGAAAGGGAAACAACTCGACGCTGTCGAGGCGGCTTAGCGGATGCCGGATGACCGGAAGGTCGTGGTGGGAATCCACATCGGTATCGCCATGGCCCGGGAAGTGTTTGGCGCAAGCCATGATGCCGTGGTCCTCCATACCCCGCGCGTAGTTGTAGCTTTTGACCGCCACGTTGAGGCGGTCTTCCCCGAAGGAGCGCTCGTTGATGACCGGGTTGGCCGGGTTGTTGTTGACATCGGCTACCGGTGCGAAATTGACGTGTACGCCTACCAGTTTGAGTTGGCGGGCAATTTCCGCGCCCATTTCGTAGATCAGCCGATTGTCGCGGATAGCCCCCAGCGTAAGCTGCTGCGGAAAGCTGATCGTGCTGTTTTTCAACCTCATGCCCAGCCCCCATTCGCCATCGATGGCTACCATCAGGGGCAGCGGGCTAGCGATTTCCTGGTAGTCATTGATGAGTGCCACCTGCCGCTCCGGCGTGCCCTGAAAAAAGCAGAGGCCGCCTACTTTGTACTTGCGAATGAGTTCGCGTACCTGCCGTTCGTGGGCTTCGCCCTTATCGGAATGCGCCCGTATCATGAACAACTGGCCGAGCCGCTCCTGCTCGCTCATGCTTTCGTAAACAGAATCCGCCCAAACCACCTCCGGGGGCGGGCCCGTTTGTGGCCGCTCGTGGGTGGTGAAGGCAATGGCCGTACCGACGATCACGCTCAGCAACAGGTAAATGCCACGGTCTTTCTTCATCTTCTTCTCTTTTTTCCGTTACCGGTATCCTTTAATTTCCCCCGAGGCGTTTGGCGAGCGAGGGGTCCATTTTTACGGCTTTCTGATGGTACTGCTGTCCAAGTGCCGGTTGCCCGGCGTTGATATAAGCGGTCCCCAGATCAAACCAGGCATTGGCATTTTCCGGGGATAATTCAGTTGCTTTGGTGAAATATTCCACAGCTTTGGAGGTATTGCCCCGCATGCCATGGGCTACGCCGAGCAGCCGAACCACCTCGAATTCCTGCGGCAGTATCTCGTAGGCTTTGCGCAGGTACTGAATCGATTTGCTGAGTTCTTGCCGTTCCTGGCCGTAGTATTTCCCAGCATCTTTGTAAGTGATGCCCAGATTGCTGCGTGCTTGCTCGTAGTCTTGGTCCAGTTCCAGAGCTTTTTGGTAGTAAGCGATCGACTGCTCGTAGTTTTTCAAGTAATTGTGGGCGTTGCCCAGCAAAAGGTACGCATTTTTATACTGGGGATGAATGCTTATGGCTTCTTCTAGGTGCCCGACCGCCCGCTGCTGCATTTGAACGCGCTCGGCGGCGTTTTCTTCTTTGACGGATTGGGTGAGCAATTCTCCGCCTGCAGCATTGCGCAGCTTGGCGCTGTTGGGCGTATGCTCCACGTCGGTCAGGAAGAGCGTGTAGTTGTTTTTCCAAACTGGATTGCGGGCTACCGTACGTACGGCTAAAAGCAGGGATACGGTTGCCAATACGGCCAGCACCGGGCGAAACCGGCGAAATGCCGGGATTTTGCCAACGGGAGCTGCCTGCTTCGCCCAGCGGTAGCCCAGCACTGCCAGCGCTAGGCAAAAGCCCACGGACGGCATGAACAACAAGCGCTCTGCCATGTGGGTGCCCACCGGGAAGAAAAGATTGGAGACAATGGCCAGGGTGATCAGATAAAAAAGAATAGCGAAGCTCATCGGGTCTTTCTTCGGCAAGCGCAGCAGAGCGTAGGTGCCCAATGCCAGGTACAACAGCAGGGAAAGGATGGCCTGCCAGTCGCCAAAGGTCATTACCCCCAACGCCCGCGGATAGTAATCGTGCGAAAGCGTCAGCGGGAAGAACAACAACTGCAGGTACTTGCCTAGGGAGTACATTACCGTGGCCAGCCACTCCTGCGCGGTGAACAGCACGTACTCCCCGCCCTGTACCTTCACGAAGGGGTTGTTCATCATCTCGGTAGTGGGTTCACTGAAGCCGAAGCCTAGCACGGAAAAGCGCAGCACCAGGAAAACGGCAGCTGACAGCAGCAACGGGGCGGTTTGGGCGGCGATTTTCTTTACCTCCGATTTGGTGAAAAACCAGTACGCCAGGGGCGTTATGAACAAGAACATGATGGCATTTTCCTTCGAGAGCAACCCGAGGAAGAAAACACCCGCTGCCGCCAGGTTAAGCAGCGGTTGTTCCCGGTAGTAGGCGCGCAAGGACAGGTACAGGGCGCCCAAACTGCCCAGCAGCGCGAGGATCTCGTCCCGGCCCTTAATATTGGCTACTACCTCGGTATGCAAAGGGTGCACCGCAAAGAGCAGGCTGGTGGACAGCGCGATGAAGTAGGCCTGTACGGCTCTCTTTTCGGGCTGGAAGAGCTGCAGCAGGCAGTGGTAAAGCAAGAGGACCGTGAAGCCGTAAAAAATGGCGTTGAGTAAGTGCCCAACGAGGGGGTTCTGCCCAAACAGCTCTACCTCCAGCGCAAACAGTATCAAAGAGAAAGGGCGGTAGCGGCCGCCGGCCACGAGCGCTGCCTTGCCTTCCTCTTTGAAGAACCCGAAGAAGGTGTCTTTGCTCAGGATACCCGGTATGCCGCTGATGCCCTGCTCTACAAACATATTGTCGTAAAGAACAATAGCATCATCGAGGGCGTAGCCGTGGCCGAGCGTGTTGGCGTACAGCAAAAAGCTCAGGGCAAACAAGCTCCACAGAT
>CAYNIT010000071.1:0-17600 GCA_964397205.1 uncultured Phaeodactylibacter sp.
GCTGATAGTGTTGGTAAAAGGCTTGGGCTTGCAAGCGCCCGGTATCGTTCAGGCTGGCGTCAACGCCGGCTCCTTGTACGATGCCCAAACGATTGTACTCGGTTTCGCCGTGTCGGACAATGTATACGGTTTTGCTCATCTTATTGGTTTACAACCGGTAGGGAAACATATCCCTTGAAGACCTCGTCCTCCTCGAAAACGTGGTCGGTGTAATCCTGAATAACGTTATAAAGCGTGTCGCGTTCAATGGGCTGCCGCCCGACCGCCCGGATCAGGTTGACCAGCTCGCGGGTGCTCATAGCAGGATGCTGCTCCTCGGAGCCCGCCATCGAGTAAATCTTGGTGGTGTCGTCTATGGTGCCATCAATGTCGTTGACTCCGAAGGACAGGAGCATTTGTGCAGTCATCCGTCCAATCATAGGCCAGTAGGCTTTGATGTGGGGGAAGTTATCGAGGTAGATGCGGCTCAGTGCGTACATACGCATATCTTCGACGACCGTCGACTCGGGCACATGGCTCATCTGATTGTCCTGATTGCGGAATTTCAGGGGGATAAAGGTTTGGAAGCCACCGGTTTTGTCCTGTAGCTGCCGGAGCTTTTCCAGGTGGTCAATGCGGTGCTCATAGCCCTCGATGTGGCCGTAGAGCATGGTGGCGTTAGAGCGGCCGCCCAATTCGTGCCATATTTCGTGGATGCGCAGCCACTGTTCGCCGCTGCATTTGCCGCCGGCAATCTGATCGCGGATTTCGGGATGGAATATCTCCGCACCGCCACCGGGCATGCTATCCAGGCCCGCTTCTTTCATGCGCTTCATGCCCTCCTCGTAGCTGATCTTGTCTTTTTTGAAAATGTAGTGGTACTCAACGGGGGTCAGCGCTTTCACATGCAAGTTGGGCCGGTGCTGCTTTATGGCGCGGAACAAATCGCTGTAGAATTTAACATCGTACTGTGGGAGTACACCCCCCACGATATGTACCTCCGTGACGGGTTCGTCATCGTACTTGCGGACGATGTCCATGATGTCCTCCAGGCTGTATTCCCATCCCTCATCCCGTTTTTTGATGAGGCGGGAGTAGGAGCAAAAAGTGCAGGTATACAAGCAGACATTAGTCGGCTCGACGTGGAAATTGCGGTTGAAGTAGGTACGGTGCCCGTGGCGCTGCTCGCGCAGATAATTCGCCAAGGTGCCCAGGTATCCCATCTCAGCTTCTTCAAATAGGAATTGGCCTTCTTCGGGAGTGATGCGTTGCTGCATCAGGGTTTTTTCGGCGATCTTCCGCAGTGGGGCAGCCAGTCCACGGTCTTCGATTAGGTGTGTTGCCTTGCGAGCCGTTTGCATCTTGAGGTGGTTTTTAATTTACTACTGTGGTAACGCCTTGCTGAATTTTCAGTTCTTACTGAAACGGTTAAAATGCAAGAGACAAAGGTAGGAAATTGCTGGCAAGCTGGGGCCATGCATCCGTCAACTGCCCCAAAACAAAAGAGCTGACCGCAGTTACCCGCAGCCAGCTCAGCCCTAACCAAATTAAAACCAGGTATTACCAGATAAAAATTGTAGCTAATATTAAAAAGTAGTGTTCTAATCTCTCTTTTTCAACCATTCGGCAATAGCCGGAGTCAGCAGTTTCTGAGAACGCCCCCCCACGAAGACACCGATGTGCCCGCCGGGAAACTCCATGAGTTCTTTGTCCTTAGAGCTGATCGCGTCGTTGATTGGCTTAGTCGTATCCGGCGGTACGATGTGGTCCTCTTTGGCATAGATGGTCAATGTCGGCATTTTGATCGCTTTGAGGTCTACGCTTCGCCCGCCTAGTTCGAATTCGCCATTGATGAGTTTGTTGTGTTGGTACATATCTTTGATGAACCGCCGGTAGGTCTCTCCCGCCTGTGCGGGGCTGTCGGCTACCCAATGCTCCATGCGCAGAAAGTTCATCAGCCGCCCTTTATCCGAAAGCGTTTTGGGCAGCGCCATGTACTTCCGGGTTTTGTTCATTGGCTTGAGCAGGTCGAAACCGGTATTGAGAAAGTCGCCCGGCACGATACCGCCGAAGCCGTCTACAATGGCATCTACATCCATATCCTTGGCCCACTTGAAGAGCAAGCCTTCCTCGTTGTCAAAATCGACCGGAGTAACTAGCGTCACCAAGTTCTTGACCTTTTCCGGGTACAGCGCTGAGTAGATCAGGCTGAAGGTGCCGCCCTGGCAAACGCCCAATAGGTTGATCTTGTCTAAATTATGCGCTTGGCGGATATAATCGATGCTGTCGTTGAGGTTGCCCAGGATGTAATCCTCCAGGGTCTTGTAGCGGTCAACCTTAGTAGGGTAGCCCCAATCGATTAGGTAGACATCCATGCCTTCACTTAGCAGTTTCCGAATGAAGCTGCGGTTGGGCTGCAGGTCCATCATTTCCCAGCGGTTGACCAAGGCGTAAGCGACGAGGACCGGCGTTTTAGCTGCCGGCTCCGTATCGCGTTCAAAGCGGTATAATTTCACTTTGCCATCTTCCCAGACAATTTCCCGAGGGGTGGTAGCAATGTCTACATCTTTGACATCGCTGATGTTGCGCATGGCATCTGAGACCGTGTCAACCTGCTCAATGATGCGGTCAGCTAAGTTAGGGTTGGAGCCTTTATTCGTTGTCATCTCTTTGTTTTTTCTGGCAATTATTTGATTAGGAAAAACAATCGTTGAAGGAGCGGCAGAAAATAGTGCTCAGGCTATCTCTACAGCCCTTCAAAGATCCCCCCGATTACATCAGGGACTTGGCTTGTTGTGCCCAGTTGTCGCGCTTAGCGCGGCCCTGGAAAGCGCCCAGCAGTTCGTCGATCAGGTCGTAGTCGGCGCTGTTCATCTTGCTGATTTGCTTGAAGGTGTAAATACCCAGCTCGTTCAGCATGTTCTCCAGCTTTGGGCCGACCCCCTTGATCTGCTTCAGGTCATCGGCATCTGAGGCTGAAGCCGTGCCGATCTTATCCATCAACTTTTTTTTTGCACCATTGGGCGCTTCTGCTGTGGCGGTTTTCTCTACCACCGGCTTACCGCTCATAAGCAGGCCCTTTTCCAGTTCTGCCAGGCGTTGTTCGAGGCTGCGGACCTTCTGGCGCAGGGAGCTGGTTTCTTTGGCGATGTCGTCGCCTTCGCTTTGGGTCAGAAAAGGCAGATCCGTGAATGTCAGCTCCATCACTTTCTGGCTTTGCTGGTTCATGGTAGTGCCTAGGGCTGATACTTCGCTCTGCAGCTTGGAGTACTCTTCGGAATGGAGGACCTCCAAAAGCGCCTCTTCCAGCTTGTTGACGTACTGCTGGAAAAAAGTCTGGAAGTCAGGCATTTCTTGCTTTGCCTTGTACTTCTCAGCGAAATCGCGCAAGGTATCAGGCAGGGCAAACTGCCCGGCTTCGTACACTTGCCCTTGCATTTCGGCAGATCTCAGGATGAAGGCAATGTACTGGAACTGAATGTCCTGCATCAGCTTGCTGATTTCCGTTTCCCGGCCCTGAGCAGCGATGTTGTTGAAGGGTGCCAGCTGATCGCGGAGGCGGTTGTTGAATTCCGTAGCCATTTCAAAGAATGGCATGTTGCCGCTCTTCATAAAAGCCTCCATTTTCTCCTTCCAGGTTTCAGCCACGGAATTCCATTCTTCACCCTGGCTTTTGGCGTATTTCGTGTACTGGTCGAACCAACGGTTGACATACTCGATCACCTCGCTTGTATTGCCGACTGGGCGGAAGCCCATCATTTGGTTGATCAGCTGCTGGTAGGCATCGGGGCTGAAGTACTTGTTGACCATACTTTGATCGTACAACCCATTGCGGATCAGGCGCTGCATAGGCTCCCAGTACTTCGACAGGAAGTTGTAGGTTTCCATGAAGTTGGTGTAATGGGGGCGCATGTTGAATGGCATCTTCTCCATCACCTGATCGCTCATCCATTGATTGCCGCCTTCCATCCACTTCTTCCAATAGTTCATGCCCTCCTGGAAATACTGCGTAGGGTCGGAAAAGCTGCCCATGTCAGGCATCTGCATCCCCATTTTGCCGGCGTTTTCCCGGAAGAAATCTGCCCATTTCTGGGTGAATTCTGTTTGCAGCTCCATGTAGCGCTTCATGTGTTCAGGCGCTTTCTCCAGAGCATGCTGTGGGTCAGTCTGCATCGCCTCCTGGAAGAAGGCTTGCTGTTTTTTGTACCAGTCCTCCATCAGCTCTTGGCCAGCTTCGGCGGGGGTGCTGTTGTCGGGCGTAAAGGATTTGGTCATCTGATCGGAGAGGTTGGACCAGAATTCCATGATCTTTTTTTGCCCCTCTACTATATTATCGAATTGATTGCTCATGACGGTTACGTTTGGAGCGTTAGGAAATGCACGGCCAATCCTCACCGGGGCAAATGCCCCGGAGCGGATTGAATCGGACGCCGTTTAAGCAAAGTACTCGCGAACTATCTGAGAGTTGGCTGTAGTAGTGTCGTACATCGCCTTCAGGGAGTTCTGGTACAGTTCTGTAAGTTTCTTAGTGCGTTCCTGCTGGGTTTCCATGGTATTGGTCGCCCACATGTTCTTGAAGTACTCGCCAGACTTCTTGTAGAGGTCCATGGAGACTTCCATGCTCTTGGTGTAGTCCTCGGTAAAGGCGGTCCAGAAGTCCTTCTGGTACTGTTCCACTTTTTCTTTGGAGGCCATACCTTCCAGCATTTCGGATACCTTGTTGTAGTAGTCGTTCATGATTTCTCCGGCCTGCTCGGCGGTCTCTTTGGTAGGCATTACGGTCTCCATAACGGCGTTGGTGTACTCCGCCATTGCGTTGAACAGTTTGGTCTGGTTTTCCAGGATCTGGTCATAATATGATTTTGTGGAAGCCATGATTTTGTGATTTAAGGTTTAAAAATGTAGATCGTTTCCTAATTGTTGGTATAAAGATAGGAGCAAGAGCGAGAGCGATCAATAGGGTTTTTTATATACGTAGGGTTGACTTTAGGCAGAATTCGGCGGGATTTATTTTTTTAAAGCATTGGAAGTCAATTTTTTAACTAGCTTATGGGAAGGGTAGACGTTGTCGAGAAGCAGGTGGACAGTTTTTTTGATTACATGCGCTGTGCTGCTAGGCTAAGGGGTTGGAAAGGAAGATTTTCCCATTCCACCACCCCTGTTCGATAGTGGCGGATTGCTTTTCGTAGAAAGCGATGGCGGGGCTGTTCCAATCGAGCACTTGCCATTTCAGCAAGCGGCAGCCCATCTGTTTGGCTTCTTCGGCCAAGGCATCGAACAGCATTTGGCCCACTCCTCTTCGGCGTTGGGCTTCTTGCACCACAAAGTCTTCCAGGTAGAGCATCTTGCCTTTCCAGGTAGAATAGGCCAGGTAGTAAAGCGCCATGCCGATGACTTGCTCTGATTCTTCTGCAACCAGGATGTGGAAAACCCCCTTCTCGAAATCTCGGTAGTAATCTTGCAGGGAAGCCGTAAACTCCCGTTCGGCTTTTTCATAAATAGCCAATTCTCCCACCAGCCTGTGCACCGCTGGCAGATCTCTGCTTTCTCCCCGGCGTACCCTTACCATTTTCTGAAGCAGTTTATTATTGACGTATGCGGAAGCCCGGCTCGAGTTCTTCCGAATTTGTTTCAATTTCGACTTTAGAGACGGAGGCGTACTTCGGGCCCTCATGGCACCATTCTACAAGTTGCTGAACGGCCCCGCTTTCTCCCTGCGCGACCACCGTCACGCTGCCGTTGGGCTCATTTTTGACCCAGCCTCTCAGCCCGAGTTCTTCCGCTTTAGCTTGGGTGGAAGCCCGGAAGAAAACGCCTTGTACCTTCCCAAAGATGCGAAGCTTAACTTGGTGCATAAGTACATTTTGGGCGCTAAAATCCGACGACTACACGGAAAATGCAAATCGAGCCTCGTTTTGCACAAAAATAGGGGAGCCGCCGAAGCAGCTCCCCTCGTAAAAAAAGAGGATTGAGGTTTAGCGGTAAATGGCAATAGATTGCCGTAAATTTTGGCGGCCGCTCAGCACTTGCAGCCAGTAGTTGCCGGCTGGAAGCAGTTGCACATTGAGGCGCGCTTGCTGCCAGCCAGGCTGCATCAACTGATGGTTTTGCTGCCGTACTGCTTGCCCGCTTTGGTTGTAGAGCATCAGCCTGGCTGGGCCTGGTTCGGCTTGCCAGAACTTTACTTCCAGCCAATCCTTGGCAGGGTTGGGAGTGCAGTAGATAGCTTCCGTTTCGCCCGGATGCTGTACCTCCAATCCGCTCAGCACCCAGACGGCATTACCCTGGTACCGGGCATCTCCTCTTTCTTCAAAAATGGGCCGGTAGAGCGGGCCGCTCAGCTGCTGGCCCTGCAGTCGTTGCAGGAAAAAGGGCGCTCCGGCCTGCAAGCCCTCCCTTTTTTCTTCTGTCCGGCGGTCGTCTCCCCAGACCACCAGTGCGGTGTGCTCGCCTTCGTACCGTACGCGGCCGGCCAGCTCCCCCGTTTCGTCGACAGCGGCGATCCAGTCGCCGGCTTTCAACCAGCCTTTGGCCAGGCCAGCGGGTATAATGAGGGTGGCGTTGTTGTCCGACCGCACTTCGGCAGCGGAAGCAGCCCGCACTTCCGCCGCTGCGCCGGGTGCCGGATAGTCAGGAGCGAAATTGCTGGGGCCGTAGTACAAGGTGTCAGAGGCAGTAGCCCTCAGCTGATAGCCTTTAGCCGGTTGCATATCCCCGATTTCATCAATGCCCAGGGAAGGGATATAGGTGGCGCCAATGCCGTTCTTCGCGATCAGCAAGCTGTTGGCTATATCGCTCATCTCCACGTCTATAGGCGAGGGCATGCTGCGCAAATAGGCGATAATCTGCCAGCCATCGGCAATGGGCAGCGGCGTATCCTCGGCAGCCGCCTGGCCAGTGACGGCCAGGACGCGGTCTTCTTCCATTTTTACCTGATAACCCTGCCGGAAGTCCCAGTCCCCGATGGAGTTGATGTTAAAATCTGGTATGAAGGAATTGCCAGCGGCATCTTTGACGATGATAATGTCATCCAGTACGGGGCCAAAGAGCGCAGAAAGGCTGGTGTTCTCCGGGATGACCCAGGAGGATATCATATTCCAGCCCGTTTCCAGCGGTATATCCAGGCTTACTTCCAGGTCTACCTGCAGCTCGTTGATCTGGCTGATGCCGTTGGCCAGGTAGGTGTCGGTGCGCGTGATGAGGCTGCTGAGGGGAGCATAGACAGCAGAGGCTTCGTAGGTGGTATCTTCCGAGGCGCGCCAAATTTTAACGGTAAAGGCTTCCCCACTATCGAATCCATCTTTTTCGGGAGTTTGCAGGTCATCGCCGTAAACGGGGATGACCGAGTTGGCCATGCTATTCCACTGCCCGGCGCCGCCGCACTTGCTGCTGTCTCCGACGCTGTAGAAAATGCCAATCCAATCCTGTTCCTCCAGAGGCTGGCCGTCGATGTCGCTGGCCAAATTTTGAGGTATGATTACAGTGTGGTTGTTGCCAGTGACCGTCACAGGCCAGGGAGGAGTAGTGGATGGCGCGTAGATGCTGTCCAGCAAGCTTAGGCCATTGACGGCGAAGCGCTCGGTATGGGTGATGATGCCGCCTATGGGAGCAAAGGTGCCTTCTATATCGATGGTGTCTTCCGTTACTGCCCGGTACAGGCGCAGGGAGAAGAATTCGCCTTCGTCTAAACCTTCTTTTTCGGGGGTTTGCAGGTCATCGCCGTAAACGATGACGGAAGAGTTGGCGCTGGGGTTCCACTGGCCAGCACCGGCGCATCGCCTCTGCCCATCGTCCTCGTAGAAGAAGCCGATCCAATCGGCAGGGCTGAGCGGCAGATTGCCGAGGGAAGCCGAGAGGGTGTCCGGCAGCAGAACGGTATGGTTGGTGCCCGTCGGGGTAACCGGCCAGGGGGGGGAGTTGTTGGTACCCGATTGGGTTAAGGTGGCCAAGGCGCTGCTGTTGGTGGTGTTGAAGGTCAGCAAGGCATTCCGCAGGTCTGGCGAGGTGTTCTCATCAAAGCATATGGTGACGGTGGCATCGCCGTTGCCGTTTGCCGGCTGAATGGCATTAACCCATCCGGCATTGGTGGAGGCCGACCAGCTCACGTTGCTGGTCAGGTTATAGTCGACGCAGCCGGCGGAATAGTCCGCTAGCTGGTTGGGCGGGTCGATCTCAATGGAGGACAGCGCTGAACTCTGCGTCAGCGTAGCGCTAACGGCGGGCAGCCCTGAGCTGGTAAACGTAAGGGTGGCGACCCGCTGGCTGGGCAGGGTATTCTCATCGTAATCGACGATGACGGTGCCGTTGCCATTGCCGGAGGCAGGGGATACACTAGCCCAGGGGCTGTCCGAGCCGACGGACCAATTTACATTGGATTGGACCTGGAGGTTGACTTGGCCAGCCTGAGCATCTACCATTTGGGCAAGCGGGGTGACGTTCAAAATCGGAGGGGAAGCCGCCTGAGAAATGGTCACCACCTGGTCCACAGCCCCCGTCCCGCTGATGATAGCGATGGTTTCCCGGCTGTTGGTGCTGAGGTTAGGGTTGACGGAAAAGGAAACCGTGCCATCGTTAGCTCCACTATCCGGACTGGCCTCTAGCCAGGGTGTATTTTCAATAACGACCCAATCCGTATTCGAGCTCACGGCTACCTCCTGGCTGCCTCCATCGCTGGGGAAGTCCAGAAAAGCAGGAGATATGGCAAGGGTAGCGCTAGGGGTGATTGCTATTTGGTAATCTTCTACCTCACGTTCTTGGCCGGTGCTGCAAGGGTCGGCAAAGCCGCCGAGGCTCATGCTGACGCGCATCCGTGTTGCCCCTACCGATGCGGAGCTTGGCACTGCAATATCGCTATTGACCACAGCTTGCCCGCCGTCAATGGCTTCGAGCACCATTTCATTGGGGTCGTTGAAGTCTTTATCATCGTTAAAGTCGATCCAGGCCCGCCAGTGTACTTGTACGGCGGGGTCATTGGCATCTGCCCGCAGAAAAAGGTTATACGTTTCTCCGATTTGTAAAGGGGTGGATTGATTGGTAAAATCAGCAAACCCATAATTGTTGCCGGAGATGTTATCGATTTCCTCCAGTGTGACCCGGTCGATCCATTGATTGGAGCTGGCACCGTAGGAGTAGCAGTAATAGTTGTTGAAACAGCCCTCGGTGCTGAAAACGTAGGAGCCGCTCCAATCGCTGACGAACCCGTTGCAGACAGTTCGGATTTGCCACTCGTATATGGTGCAGGGCGTGAGGTTCTGCAAAACGTGCTCTTCTGCGGTGATCCCGGAGAGTACGGTCCAGCCGCTGGTGCTGGGGCGATAGCGGATGTCGTAGCTGTCGGCGCCGGGGACCGCCTGCCATTCGTATTTGGCGTGGGCATAACCCAGGGACGTATTATTGACGCTTTGCGGCGGCGGGCATACCGTTGAAAAGCTGAAGTCAAAATCAAAACCATTGCTCGACCAGCGGTCATCCCATTCAAAATAATACCGCTGCCCAGCCTGTACTGACATGATAACCTGGCTGGCGAAGGGAGAGGCACTAGGCGCCATCTGGCACTCGTCATCCCCGGAAGCAATGGGGATGAGATTCTGGCAGTCCCCTTGGTATACCCAAATTCGGGTATCAACTCCGCCATCGCAGCTCTGTATACTGATTTGGCCGGTTTGCGCCGCCTCGTAGTAGAACCAGTCAGCGTGGGTAGCGCCATTGCAATTATGGCAGCCTGCCCCGCTGGAGGGCCCATCGGCTGAATAAGTGCCATCGCTTGTCAGTTCAATGGCTTCGGTACACCGCTCTCCGGCCGAGCTGCCGGGGCTGGAGCCGCAGGCCAGGTAATCCCGGGCGTTTTCATTATAAAAACTTACCCTGGCGTACTGATCGCCACTCAAGTCGGTACGGCAAAAACCCGGCGCGTAGGACATGATATTCGAGACATCGGGGGCAAAGGGGTCGCCGTTAGCATCTGATAAACCGCCGGTATATTCGCAGTTGTTGTTGACTACGTAGCCAGAACATCCCAGGCCGAGCAAGCCAGGGTCAGCTGGCGTATCGCAGACATCGTCTCCGGCGCTCGAGCAGTTGCTGCCATCCACCAGCTCATCAGTAATGCCCCCGCAGTTGCTTTTGCCATGCGTGTGATAGAGGCCAAAGTAGTGCCCAACCTCATGGGCGAAAGTGTTCCCGCTGCCCATACAGGAAGCAGCCACGGCGATCAAGTCGCGGCCATTGGACCATGGGAAGTAAGCGTAACCGCAAATGCCCCCCCCAGAGCTAGTGGTCAGGCTGCCGCCTGGTATGATCATATTGAGTACGCTGTCTACACCATAGGTGTTGTAAAAACTGCCCTCTTCTGATATGCTGAAGTTGTAATAGGCGTCGCTGTCCACAAAATTGATGGGCGAACAGTGGAAGAACTGCATATTGGCGTTGATGTAGAAATCATTGAGATCATCGAAAGCGGCATTGAAATCAGCTTCCGGCAATCCGCCGGTGCCATCGCTGCGGCGTATGATGTGTACTTGCACAGGCACCATATCGGGCATAGTCATGGCTGCATTAGCCTGGAAGGCCTGAGCGTAATCCAGGTAATCTTGCTGTAGGCTGTCCATTTTTTGGAGAGAAGCCGGCGTTTGTACGGCACCGCACCAGCTATCGATGTTGGAGGGTTGTGCGCCCGCCAGAATATACAGGCACAACAGGTTAAGAGTAAGTACCAAACACTTCATCAGATTCAGGTTTATTTGAGCAATCTTGGGTTAAGCAAGCCGCGAGGCTGCAGATGCACAGATATACCTATACTAGGGAAGTCTTGGCAGCGGTGGGGGGAGGGGGCCTCTTTCAAGGCAGAGTGGGGGGAACCGGTTGTCAATAACCGAGCACCGCGGCACTGAATCACTCAGCGAGCGGCTCCTTGTTTTGTGGCATATCTGTTTAATGCAGACTCTGAGTAGTCATCTTCAAAGGTTGTAGTGTAGTGTTTGTGATGTAGGAATGCAGAACCCTCAAAGCGTGTTCTAAGGACAAATATATAAAGAATCCTGATACGTCATAAACATTTTACGGGGAAGCAGCGAAAAAGTTTTAGGGATCGGGTAATAATAGGTGGCTCAGAATAGACGAGCTTGTTCTTCACCGGGCCCTCAGGCCAAAAAGAAAAAGCCAGGCTCTTGTTCTGTAGCGCCTGGCTTCCAGGGCTGGAAAGCAATTTTAGCGATTGTACAATTCCTTGCCTGCACCTTCGTATTTGTCGCCCTCGATCCACATGGGGCGCTGATCGGCATTAGCTATGAGCCGGGCAGTGCGTATGAAGGCCTGGGCATATTTAAGGAGGTAATCGTAATCAATCGAATACGGATTGTCCACAACCTGATGGTAGTACTTTATGACCTCCTGGTTGAATTCAGTGATGCCGGGGCTGAGCGAAAGTGCTGGGATTCCCGCCTGGGCGAAAGAAGCATTGTCTGACCGGTCGAAGATGCGCTGATCCGGTATGGGGTTGGGCAGCACGTCGAGCCCAAAAATGTTAGCCCCTGCATCAATCAGTTGGTCTGTACCGGTCCGGCCGTACCCAAAAGCAGAGACGTAGGTGACATCATTGTAGCCGGCGCCATCGGTATTGAGGTTGAAAACTGTCTTCTCCAGAGGGATCAGCGGATGGTTGACATAGTACTGGCTGCCGAGCAATCCAATTTCTTCTCCGGTGACGGCCAGGACGATAATGGAACGCTGAGGCGGTTGTTGGGCAAAAGCCTTTGCTGCTCCTAAGAGCGCGGTAGTTCCCATGCCGTTGTCGCGGGCACCGTTGAAAATGCTGTCCTTTTCCGTAAAGGGGCCGCCACCGTCTTCGCCGGTTCCCACATGATCGTAGTGGGCGCTCAGCAAGACATATTCTTCTTTCAGCTCCGGGTCCGTACCTTCTATGATACCCATCACGTTGTTCGAAAACAGCCGGCGCTGGGCGTAGCCGCTGGATTGAAGGCTTACCTTGGTGCGTTTGCCTTCCTGCATCCTCTTGACCGCGGCTTCCTTCTTTTCTTTGATCCACCCGTAAGCCAAGGGCGGTTCCGCTCCGGTGTCGTCATCGTCGGCAAGGTCCAAGGTTTCCTTATTGAAGTAATTTTTGAAAAAACTCCAGGGAACGCCCGGCAAGCGGAACAGTTCAATCAGAGCTACGGCACCCCTTTCCCGAGCCGCCTGGCGCTTAGCGCTCATGGACCTGAATACGGTACCCGGGTTCTTTCCTTCGGGCGTGCCCGGCAGTACAAAGACCACTTTCCCATCCACATCCAGGCCGTCGTAATCGTTGTAGCCCTTTGACTCGTCCACCCAACCATAATTAGCGAAAACGGCTTGGGTTTCTGTAGCAGGAAGGTTGCCCATCATCATCAGGAGCTGTTCGCCCTGTGCGTAGGTGGCTCCCTGCAGGGCCAAGCTTGCTGACTTGGGCGGGGTCGTTGCTCGGAAGGGGACTTTTTGGTAATAGTCATCAGAGCCAGGAGGCGTCTTAAGCCCGTAGGCTTGGAACTGAGCAGCCAGGTATGCCGCGGCTACGTCGTTGCCAGGCTCGCCGGTGCGCCGGCCCATGAGCGCGTCGGAGGCAATAAAGCGCAGATGGGCTTCCAGTTCCGCTTTTTGCATCTGAAATTCCGGGGCGCTCCCTATCGGCTGAGCCTTTAACCCGGCTGTCAGAAAAAGAAGGAGAATGGATAGGCAGAAAAATGGCTTATACATCTTTTCGTAGGGTATTTTTTATCCTTGGCAAAGGTAAAAACCCGGCCGGATTCTCCGGCAGGAATTCTACAATTTGCGGCAAAAACCAGACAATTCAATGAATTTCAGTCAGGCACGGGCTGTTTATAATCTAGTGCTGCCAACTTCCTGTTTCTGATCGCAGTTTGTTAAACTACGGCAAAGTGTCTATTTTGATGATCTTAAATGATCCCGATGAAGCGGCTCCTGATCTGTTTACTGTTTGGCCTTTTCTTTTCCTGCTCCGCAGCGGGACAGTCTTTGTTGCAACTGCCACTGGATTTTGAAGCAGAAGAGATGCTGCTGGAGCAAGCGCTATACAAGCTTTCCGAAGAAAAAGGCGTGCGCTTCTCCTTTACCAACCAACTGCTTCCAGAGCAAAAAGTAGAGGTTGCTATACAAGGAGGCACAGTGCGAGATGCCCTGCAGGCTATGCTGCGGGATACGCCTTTGGAGTACAGAGAGTTGGGGGCACAAATTGTGATCTATTTGCCGGCGGGCCTTGACTACACCATCAGCGGGATTATCAGGGATGCCAAAACTGGAGAACGGCTGATCAACGCCAATGTCTTGGAAAAAAAATCCGGCCGGGGAAGTGTTACTAATGAGTACGGCTACTACAGCCTGACGGTGCCGGCCGGCCCAGTGGAACTCGTTTTGTCCTACGTAGGGTACGAGCCGCTGCCCCTGAAGTTTTACTTGTCCGAGAACAAGCGCATGGACCATGATCTTTCGGCTGACTTAACTTTGGAGCCTATCGAGGTCATCAGCGCCAGGAGTATGTCGGGCAGTGGCATATCGCAGCCGGATGGCTCGCTCACCCTTCAATCTGATGAGGTAGAGCAGCTGCCCGCTCTAGCTGGAGAGCCAGATCTTATACGCAGCATGTATCTGCTGCCTGGAGTGCAAACGGGCACGGATGGCATCGGGGGGTTGCACGTAAGGGGCGGCGGCAATGGCCAAAACCTCATCATGCTGGATGGGGTGCCCGTCTACAACATCAATCACGCGGCTGGCCTTTTTTCGGTTTTCAACACCAATGCTATCCGTACGGCTAAGCTTTACAAAGGAGGATTTCCCGCCCGTTACGGCGGCAGGCTGTCTTCGGTGCTTGATCTGCGGACCAAAGAAGGCAACCGGAAGCATTTCGGGGCGGAAGGAGATGTTGGGCTGCTCTCCACCCGGCTCACCGTGGAAGGGCCCATCGTAAAAAACAAGAGCAGCTTCATACTGTCTGGGCGGCGGAGCTAGTTAGGATGGTACCTGGGGCCGCTTACCGAAAATTTGCGGGGAGAAAACGGCCGAAGTGATTTGCTGGATTACGATTTCTACGACTTCAACGGCAAGCTAAATTTCGAGCTATCATCGGAGGACAACCTCTTTCTGAGTTATTACCGGGGCAGGGATGAATTTCAGGATTCAGGCGCGCGCGTCGACACCCTCTTCGCCAGAGACCAAAGCGTGCCTTCACCAGTTTTTTACCGGTCCGAACAAGCTTACAACAATCGGCTGAGCTGGGGCAATGAAGTAGCTTCAGCGCGTTGGACGCACCTCTTTGGCGACAAGCTGTTCGGCAGTTTGACCGCCAGCTACAGTGGGCTGGAAATGGACATCAGCTACCAAGAAGCCGATTCGCTTCAGGCTATTGCCTCTGGTTCAGTCAAGGAGCAAACGCTTACCCTGGGGTATTACGTAAGCGAGGTTGACGATTTTGGGCTCCGATTGGATTTTGATTACCGGGCTTTTCCCGCCTATCAGCTTCGGTTTGGCCTTAGTGCGCTGCACCACCACTTCAAGCCAGGAGTTCTGGTGGACAGCGTGCTGCAGAAGGGGGATTCGCTGACCCGCCTGCCCGAGCTGCCGCAGCAAAGCTACCGATCGGCAGAGTATGGACTCTACCTAGAGAATGAAGTTGATATAGGCAGCCACTGGAGTATGAACGCCGGGCTTCACCTCGCTGCTTTTCAGTTGCCCGGCCGAATCTACTGGTCCCCGCAGCCACGTTTCCGATTGGTCTGGCAAGCTAGTCCTGATTGGAGCGTAGAGGCCCACCTGAGCAAGATGGCACAGTTCACCCACTTGCTGCACAATACTACAGTTGGCCTGCCTACGGATGTATGGGTGCCCTCTACAGAGAGCCTGCGCCCGGCGGAAACTTGGCAAGCCGGCGCAAGGCTGAGTTGGGGGCTTTCTCCAACTTGGCAATTGACTGCCGACATATACGGCAAGCGTCTGTCTCACCTGCTCAGCTTTTCGGAAGGCGCTTCGCTTGTAAACGACTGGGAAACCAACGTGACATCTGGCAGTGGGCAAGCCTATGGCCTGGAGCTAATGGTAGAAAAGCGGCTCGGGAACACAAAAGGATGGGCCTCTTACACCTTGGGCTGGGCAAACCGGCAATTCAACCGGTTAAACGCCGGCGAGCCATTTCCGTACCGCTTCGACCGCCGGCACAGTTTTAGCCTTAGCCTGCAGCATCAATTTAAAGAATGGCTGCAGCTTGCCGCTACTTATGTGTTTCGTACCGGTTTTGCCTTTTCGCTCCCGGCCAGTCAGGCTGATATTCCTCTGCCCAACAATGGCCCTGTAAATGTGGTCTCCTTTGAGGGCCGCAACAGCCTCCGAATGCCCTACTACCACCGGCTGGATGTAGGGCTCAATTTCCGGTTCGAGGCAAAAAGCTCGGTACACCTGCTCAAGACAGGCGTTTACAACGCTTACAACCGGCATAACCCCCTCTACTATGACCTCCGTTCATCCTTCGTGCAAAATGGCGATGATATCGAACAGGAGAACCGCTTCGTATCGGTAGGCCTGCTGCCTTTACTGCCTTCTCTGAACTATTCAATAAAATTTTAATTGTATATTTGCAAAAGTTGCCATTGAAAAAGCAACCCAGTAGCCTGTCTTGCCAGCCGGTATTGCAGTCTTCGCTGGTAGTATGAACAAAACTGTCTACGGTAATGCAAGGTCTGCGGCTCACCTCTTCGTTTATTGCTCCAATGCTCCTTTTGATTCTTTCAGGATGTCAAAAGCCTACTGACCTTTCTACTCTCGGAAACTCCAGCGAATTGGTTATCATCAGCAATTTTACCGCGAACCGTGCGCTGAATGTCGTAGTGACCAAAACGCGCAGCATACTGGAGTCCGAAGATGATAAACCGTATATAGAAAACGCTACCGTAGAATTGTACGAAGAGGATGGCCATTACATCGAAACGCTCACCTTTTACTCAGATTCTAAGAAAGAAGTCGATATCCCCTTTTATGCCACCAACGAATTGGTGCCGCAGGCCGGCAAGGTGTACACCATAGTAGTGAGCGCACCGGGCTACGAGACCGTTACGGCAGAAAGCAAAATACCAGCACCTATCGACCTGCTGCGCACAGATATGCAAGAACTGAGCATCAAAGAAGTGCCTGGCACGAGCCAACTAAAGCTTTCCTGTAACTTAACCATCGATTTTCAGGACCCCGGTGCCGAAAACAATTACTATCACATCAGCTTGCTTCAAGAGTTAAGGGCGTTCGAAATCATCGACGGGGATACCATCTACCTGGATTTGGTTTATCAGCCACTCGTCTTCGATTCTGAAATCAACACCAATTCTAAAGTAGCCCACCTCGATGGCGGCATCCTGCTCAGCGATGAGGCATTCAACGGCAAGGTCCTCAGCTACGAGCTGCCGGTACGTTTTCAGTATGATCCGGGCAGGTTCCATCTCAAACAGCTGATCGTCGAGCTCCGAGTGGTGACGGAAGCTTACTACCAGTATTTCGCTTCTCTAAGCCGCCAAAAAGCCTCAAGCGGAGAGCCCTTCTCTGAACCCGTCATCATTCAGGATAATGTGGAGGGGGGGCAGGGCATATTTGCTGGCTACAGCGGTTCCTCTGACTCGCTCTTCATCAATAGGTGATCTTACCCTTTTAGATTATTCGGCTTTGGCGGCGCAGCCAAAAACTTCTCCCTTCCGTAGGGGGGATATCCGAATTTAGTGTCTCCTTAATTGCAAGTGCGAAACAAGGAGCGGAAAGCCCGTTTTGCGAATTAACACTAAACAGAGATGGTATGAATGCGCAAGCCAAGTCCTCCTTTATTGACCTCTTTCCCTTATTCTCCGTGCTGTCCCCGGAGGAAAAGCTGATTCTGGCCGATATGATGGAGCATCAAGTGAAAGAAAAGCACACTTTTATTTATATGCCGGGCGACCCATCCGAGCATATTTTTTTCTTAGCTAGGGGCACAGTAAAGATCGGCACACACTCCGCCGATGGCAAAGAAATCATCAAGTCCCTAATCCATCCCACTGCCATGTTTGGGGAATTGGGCTTGATCGGGGAGGAGCGGCGCAAAGATTTCGCCCAAGCGCTGAAAGAGGATGTGCACCTCTACCAAATAAAGGTGAGCGACCTCAAGAAGCTCATGCGCACCAGCTTCGACCTTTGCAACAGCATCATGAACTTATTCGGCGGGCGGCTGGTCAGAGCAGAAAACAAACTGGAGTCTTTAATCTTCAAGGACGCGCGGACCCGAATCATAGAATTTATAAAAGATTCCGTTAAAAAACGAGGCCAGCAGGTAGGCTATGAAATGCTGTTGAAGCACTCCTTAACCCATCAGGATATTGCCAATATTACCTGTACTTCCCGGCAAACCGTAACACTCGTGCTCAACGAACTGAAAAAGTCCGATCTCATCTACTTCAACCGGGGAAAAATCCTGGTTCGCGATATGGCCAAGTTAGCCTGAATGTAAGGACTATAAAAGCCCCGGCAGGTATTTGAATCCTGCCGGGGCTTCTCTTTTTGGCCATCCTCATCACCGCATCAAAGTCACATCCCCCTTGAGGAGGAAGACCTCGCCGTCGTTGAAG
>CAYNIT010000072.1:0-17391 GCA_964397205.1 uncultured Phaeodactylibacter sp.
ACCGCTGTGACGCACTATCCTTTGGGCAGTTACCCCTAGCTACTGCTGTGGATTTACTATGAGGTGTAGTCAGCGGTTGTAGCAGGTGTTTTGCCCATCTTGACTTAACAAATATCGCACAAAGATGAGGATCATAACCCTGCTGTTCATCAGCCTGCTCGCGCTGCAGGCTGGTGCTCAATCGCCATTCAGCATCAGTGTCGTTCCACTGAAAAAGTCAGTTTTCCCGGGCGTACAAGCCGCTGCGCCGGCCATGCTGGATTTTTCCAAATTGCCAAAATTTGGGCAGAGCGACAGTCGGCATCGTTCCTCCGCTATCGCTGCTACTTTGCCGGAAGGCTACTATGTAAGAGACAGTTTGGAACGCTCCCTTAATCGCTGCCATTTCAGCACAGCCTCTTTATTCAGCATCGCCGACAGCGTCGAGCACACCCTCGTTTTTGGAGGTGCTCCTGCTTTATCCGCTGCTGAAAAGACGGAAGGCTTGGGCATCCCCCCGGATGACCGCGTCGGCTGCATCAGCCGTTATCCCCATGGCAAGATCATTGTTGAAAAAGTAGGAGAATTGCCTGCCTCGCTCGACGAGCAACCCTCCTTCCTGCCCATCGGTATCACTACAAAAAGTTCCGGTTATGTTCAGCCCTTTGAACTTCCCGCTCCAGGAGACAGCATCCTAATTGGCTACTTAGCAGCCAAGCCGAGCGACACCGAACTGCGGCTGCCGCTCGCTGATGCAGGGGAGCAAAACCGAAAATGCGATGGGTTGTTCTGCGTTTATCTCAAAGCCAAAAGCGGCACCCTATGCCGCCCCCCAGTTTTTGATGCTGAGCTCGCGTTCAATCCGGTAGAAAATGCCCTGAAGCTAAAAGTCCTTCTTTCGGAAAAGAGCCAGCTACAGCTGGAATTGATCAATACAGCGGGCAAGCTCGTAGGCTATTTGGATCTCGGGCACCTGCCCAAAGGCATCCACCGCCATTTTTTGCCTTTCCATGGCCTGCCGGCCGGGCAGTACTGGGCAGGCCTGGGGTCTGGGCAATACCGGGTGGCTATTCCGTTTGTTAAGCACTAGCAACGAAAGGCGTAAAGCTCGATGGGCAAGCCATTATAACCCGACGAAATAGTCGAGCACGCTGTTACTGGCCACTTGTGCAGTGCAACGGCTGGTCAAGAATGCTTCCTCATTCTCCAGGCAACTACCGCATATCCGCCATCGAGGCACCGATGAACAGAGCATAGCGGTCAATGCCATCGATATCGATTTGGTAGATAATGGGAGCAGTAATGCCATCGTTGGGGACATTGGTGCAGATGATCTTGCCGCCAGTCGAGGAAAAACGCGCCTCAATATCGTTAGTACCCTCTTGCTTTTGCGCATCCAACATACGAGTATCGCTGGGGTTGTCTACCTCCATGATGAAAAGCTGCATGTCAATCAGCCGGCCATTGGGGTTTTGGCTGCCGCTCTGATCATAGCTGTAGAGCACCTGCGTGCCGTCCACCGAGAACATAGGATTGCCCAATGCCCCGGGCTCATCCGCCCGCAGCGGTTGCAATACGCCCTGCGCATTGATGAGGTAGAGTTCGTCTTCGTAATGGTTGTTGCCGCGAACGCGCGCTACGACATGGTTGGGATGCGAACTCCAGTCCATTCCCGTGAAAGCCCGGCCGGAGGGCGCTTCCGCAAACTCGGTCAGGCCGGTCCCATCTGCGTTGATTTTGTAAGCTTTGTTAAAATTCATGTACAGCAGCTGCCCGCTGTTAGGCGACCAAGCGTAGTCAATTTTTTCACTATCATAGCTCATCACCGGCACCTCATCGGTCACCTGCTGCACATCGCGGCCGTCGCGGCCCATCGTGAACAGATGCACCTGTGTACCGCTGAAGGAAAGGAATGCCACCTTTTGGCGGTCCGGGCTCATGCGTGGTTTCCAACAATCGCCCAGCCCTTCGGTCAGCAGGATTTCTTCGATATTGTTCCCGCCAAAATCATTGACCGTGCCGGTGTAGATGCCCAACTCGCCCGTTGCGCTGTCGCGCCTGACGTAGTGGTAGCGGTAGTCCGGGAATGGCCTGACGGAAAAAGCCCAGGTAGGGCTGTATACTGGCGCAAATTCCCCATTGTCTGCTTTCACCTGCCAGAAATAAGTCGTCCCGTACTCCAATTGCTCAACAGTAAAGGTGGTATCCGTCAAGCTTTCAGCCACCAATTGACCTTCCAGGCTCTGGCTGGAGTACAGCAATAGATCGTAGCGGATGGTATCGTCCGCTTCACCGCGCGCGTCCGACCAAACCAACTTCACGGTAGGCTCCAGCCCCTGTGCGCCATCGGCAGGAGAGGGATTGGCCGGAGCACTCGGGGCAACATTTTCCTCCTCCTCCTCTTGAGCCATCAAGATAGTGGCTTCTCTGGTGCGGTCGGCCTCAATACTGACATTCTGAATGCCTTCCCTGTACCCATCTACATTAACGCGTATGGTGTAGCTGTCTTCGCTTAAGGAGTCGATAGAGAAGCGCCCGGTAGAATCGGAGATGAAGACATCGGTAGCGGGGACCGTGGTCACTACAGCCCCTTCAATAGGGGCAAAGGTGTTTTCATCCAACAGCCTTCCTTCCAGCCGCCCGAATCCTTCCATTTCAATCGGGTCTTCCTGGCACCCCCAGCAAAGGGCGCTCAAGGCCACCACGCTTAAGAAAATGATTTTTTTCATGGCTACCTTTGCTTTCATTGGTTGATGTAAATTTTAGCCCCGATACGCAGGCGCCACAGCAGGTCGTTGTACCGCCCGGATTTCATATCGTCCAGTGCATCGGTGAATAAATAGTTGTGGTCTGCGCTGACATCCAATCCCAGCCAGTCATTGAGGTAGAATTCTGTGCCCACCCCAGCGTTCATCTTGAAATAAAAGCCGCCAGTATTATTGCCTGATAAGGTATTGAAGCGATCCATAACTCCTCCGGCTCCAAACATGAAGTAGGGCGATATGCGTTCTCCAGGCAACAGGCGTGTAATAAGGTTGACATCCCCGTAGGCAATGTTTTCCTGATAGAGCTCAGAGGCTACTTCCAGTCGGCTGATGCCCAGGTTGACCTGCCCCTGCAGCCGAGGAGAAATCCTAAGCCCAAACCCCAGCTCTGCGCCGGGCCGCAGCCGCGCCTGCGGATAATCGCCGTCGTAGATCATACTGCTCAAGCCTATGTGGAAACTGCCCAAGCTATTGCGCTGCTCGATGCGCCGCCCCAGCAGCTGGGTTTCTTTCATCTCTTCCCGCTCCATTTTGTAGGCAGCGACCATACGCTGGGCCCGCGAGGAATCCTGCGGGGCAGGAGCCCACAAGCCGTCTATCATACCTTCCATAACCAGAGCATATACGGCTTTTTCTATGGCTTCCGTCACCGCCATTTCGGAGGGTTCGTTGTAGGTGAAGCCGGTCTCAGCTTCCAGCAACCGCTGAAAACGGACAAATCGGAACAAACCAGCATCAATAGCTTGCGAAAGGATGGTCTTGGAAGTGTATACCGTCTTGAGTACTTTGCCATTGGAAGTAGAAATGGCCCGCAGATAAACCGTCACGCGGTCTTGCCGGTATTGCCCGGAAGCGCCGGCGCCGAAGTACCGCAGGCCGGCGCCGCCCGTGACGATGTTGGCATCGTAGGAGACGATGCCGCCCTCCAGGATGATACCTGCGAAGAGCAGGGGCGGTATCAGTGGCCCCTGTGCATTAGGCTGGTACTGTTGCCGGCTGGAGCGGATAATTTTCCGCTCGTTCAGCAAGTTGCCCACGTTCTCCCGCTCGATGGGCGTAAACCAGCCGGAATCGTCCATGGCTTTGATGAGAATACTGGTGCCGCCTTGGGTCACCGCAGTAGACCAGTTGGCGCCAACCTCAGCGGGGCGGTACTGCCCGGATTGGTCACGGAATTTATATACAGCGGCGATCACCCGCTCCGTGGGTACGGGTAAAGACCGCAGGTCAGATGTGATGGCAGTTTCCTCCCCAAGGCGGGCAGGGGAGCTGCTCAGCGGCTGATTCATGTAGGGAGCACAGCCGCTCAGGGCAAGCAGGCCCAGCATCAGAGCCAGCAGTAAAGTTTTGGCATTCATGGCAATTAACAGAGTTTGGAACAGCCTGGCGGGTTTGGAAAAAGCTCAGCCGCCCTGAAGACTTAGAATAAAGGTATGCTAGGTCCTGCCCCGAGGGGGTCCGGGCAGCCAAGCCATCCAAACTCTATTCTTCCGCCAGAAAATTGGTTATACGGTTGTGGGGGGCAACAGACTGGAAACCCTAGAAGTAGGGGACGGTGATTTGGGTTTGGCCGCCGTTGGCGAAGTCGATAATGGATACGTTCAAGCCGTCCGCCCCCGGAGTGACGTTCACCTGGAAGTCGCCCAAGTTGTACGTCCCCTCTTCAAGCCCGAACTCGCCAAATTGGGTGGTAATGAGCTGCCGGGAAATCTGGCTCAGCAGCTGCCGGTTGAGCGATTCGGTAAAGCTATCGAGGGAAGAACGGTTGCGGGAAGAAAAACGGCTGGAGGCATCCGCGTTCGGGTCTGTGAGCCCGTTCTGGGCATTGGCTGAGTTGAGCAGCCAGCTGTAGTTCAGGTAATTGCCGCCGAAGGCAGGGTTCTTAGGCTCGTAGGTGAAATCCTGAGCGGACAAACCGTCAGCGCTAAGGGCTACGAGCGCACAGGCGATAACAAGGGTGGAAATAATCTTTGTCATAGTGAATGAATATTAGAGTTTGGAAAAAAACAAAATCTTTGCTCGGGGGGATACTGCGTTTGGAGCTAATTATATCACAGAGCTTTTGTCAAGCCGCGCCGCTGAATCCGCCAAGCGGGCAGTTTTTCAGCCGTACTGCACTGTTCAGTACATATCGCTTCCCACTTGTTCGTGCTCCAGTGCATCGCCCACCTGGGCTTTCTGCACGACTTTCTGATACGTGAAATTAGCTACGCCTACCGCCAGCCTCTCGATGTACTCGGGTTTGGGCTGCAGCATACGGGAGAAAATCTCCTCCCCATCTAGCGAAACGGATATTATGGTGGATCTGCCCCGCGCTGGCCTTTCCTCAATACGGATGATATAGTCAATATCCACCTGCGGCTCTTTCCAGCTGCGGTAGAATACATCGTAGAATTGGCTGCCGGCACGGGTGCGGGTGTCATCCGCTATGAAACCCATGTTGATCTGTACATCTTGGCCGCTGGAACCATAGCGGTCCTGGCCGGCATCGGGGCTGGGCACGGCACCTCTGCCCTGCCCAGATTTTGGCTTGCCCTCTTCAGCAGGGATTTCCCCTATCACCTGGCGAGCCATGGCCAGCTTTTCCTCCCCTTCGTATATTTCCAGGGTCGCCAGCACATAACTTCCATCGTCAATATTGACGGAAGTGGTTGACAGCAGGCGCTCGGCGCCATCCGCCAGCTCAAACATACCGCCTTGCTTAGAAGAAGAGCGGTTGCCGCGCGTATCCACCCGCAGCATTTTCAGCTTGTAAGACAGCGAGCGGGTGCGGCCGGAATTGTTGGTACAGTGACTAGATAATTCCAGCAGCCCATCCGTTTCAGCTAGCTTCAATTTTGCCTGTATCGCTTCTTCGGCATTGCCTTGGGCGTGGGCCGGCAGGGATAACCCACACAGGATTAGTGCCATCATTAGTACGCGCATATCTTTTTCTATTTACATTTTCCGCTCCTGCCAGGCCTTTATCTAAGCCCAGCAAATTGAGCTTATTGCTGATTGCCGCCCGGGAGAAAGGAGGAGAACTGTATTTCTACATTAGCGCCCCCGTTTTGCCGGACGATGAAAGGGTTCTGGGTAGCAGGCGTGAGGCCGTCTTCCACCTGCTGCAGGCGGTTGCCGTCGCCCTGTTGGTCTATTACCATGTTAACGCCATCCACCGCTGGCACAAGCCCTCCTATACCCTCTCGAGTATAAACATTCTGATTGCCCTGCTGACGGATCAGCATGCGGTTGCTGCTGCCGCTGAATTCGCCCAGGTCGGCTTGGTTGTAAAGCCCCTGCTGACGGATCATCAACTCGTTGGCAGCGCCGCCGTTGTCAAAGGAAATGTTGTTGTAGTCTCCGATCTGCTGCAGTTGTACACTTTGGGACTCCGGGATTTGCTGCTCTACCTGAATCTGGTTATTGTCCCCTTCTTGCTGAACGCCTAAGCCCTGATTAAGGCCAAGCTCTTGCAAATTGAGGCCGTCGTCAAAGAGCTGCTGAGGCGCTGGCGCATCTCCCTGCTGCCCGTATGACAGGCTGAGGGTGGCGATAAGAAAAGTTAGGATAAAAAGCAGACGCATCATAGGTCGGTGCTTTAAGGTTGAATAAAAGGCCCGTATGGCGCTGAGGCCACACGGGTATTGCTAAGGCGTGTTGCCTTGTTTTATGTTGCATTCGTTTCCATTTCCAATAATTGAAACCTCGGAGATGTGCATGCTTCCGGTTTGTTGCACGCCGACTGTATTACTGCTGCCGAGTACGCCAACCGTGGAAAAGTGACTGCCTCCGCGTTGATCAATTACAATCTCGTTCGTATTGCCCGTCACTCCGATCTCTGAGAAGTGGTCATTGCCACGTTGCAGGACGGAAACGGTGTTCTCGTCCCCGAACAGGCTGCCGATCAGCGACAGGTGGTTGGTACCGCCTTGATCTACATAGGCTTCGTTGAGGTCGCCGCCGATTTGCCCCATTACCGAGGTATGGTTCAAGCCGCGTTGTTCTACATAAGCCTGATTCTCATTGCCCAAAAGCTGGCCGATGGAGGAATTGTGGCCATTGCCATCCTGGAGCACATTGGCGTAATTCTCATTGCCGCCGATCTGGCCGGCGGAGGAGGTATTGGAGCTGCCTATCTGCCTTACGTAGACTTGGTTGTCGTTGCCAGTTTGGGAAGTGGACGAGACATTGCTCTGGCCACGCTGGGTTACTTCTACTTTGTTTTCATTGCCTTCCACTACGGCCTCTGAGAGGTTCGACTGACCAGATGACCAGCTGCAAATCAACAACAGAATGCCGATAGTGAGTAATAGCTTATTCATTAAGTTTGGATTTTACTAAGCAGATAGACTTGGAAGAAAGGAATCTATGCTCAACTACGCTACAGAAGGGAGGCTAACACCGTTTGGTATAGCCTCCCATCTTCCTTCTTCGTTTCTATCTTAAAAAGAACTTCGTCAGCCTATGCTTTCGCTTCAGCCGCCTCCGAACTTTTTTAGTTGTTGGACTGGTCAACAGTCAGGTTGTTGTTATTGCCAATCTGAGAGTTCAGAGAAGTATGGTCATTGCCGTCCTGCGTGATGGTCATGGTGTTGTCATCACCGCCGATCAGAATGCCATCCTGAGCGAACTGGCCGCTGGAAGACACCTTGTTGCTGCTGCCCGTTTGAGTAACTGTTACGGTGTTGGTGTCGCTCTGGTCAGCCATAGCGCCAGAAATAACGTTATTGGAGCCATCCTGGTACAATGTCAGCGAGTTGTTATCAACTGTACCGCCGGCATTAGGCAGTGCGCCTGGTACTCCGTTGCCGTCCATGTTGATGAAAATCTTGTTGCCGCTACCAAGCTGATCGGACATGATATCATTGCTGCTACCTTGGATTTCGTAGCGCGCGTCGTTGTTGGAGCCATCCTGGAAGGCATTGATCACGTTGCTGTTGTTACCAGTACCAGTCATAAAATCACTGTAGGAGTTGTTAGACCCCAGCTGCTCTACAGAAGTCGTGTTCAGGTTTCCGTTTTGTTGAGAAACAGCAGAGTTACCCTCGCCCTTTTGGGTGATATCAGCATCGTTATCGTCACCCAGCTGGCTCAGGTCTACGGAGTTGCCGCCGCTGACTGCTGTCCAATCCTGAACAATGCGAGCATCGTTGTCCATACCATCCGTATTGACAATTACATCGTTAGACTGGCTTGAGCCTGCCAGGTTCTTTTGACGAATATCGGCGTTGTTGCTGTTCTGCAACTGCGTGACAGTAGCATTCACATCGTTCTCCTGGTCAACGCCTACCTCGTTTTCGTTACCCGTCTGAGTAACGGTCAGGCTACCGCCAGTACCGGGGAAAGAGGTGCCATTCTTCTGCTGTGTACCAGAAGCATCTGCATCTTCAAAAAAGCCTACCTTGTTAATGTCACCCGTCTGATCAATGTCTGCCGTGAAGTAAGACTGCTGGTTCAGACGCACTTGGTTGTTACCATCTACATCGCCGGTCTGGTCAATGTCAGTTTGAGCGCCGCGTCCGGACTGGGTGACGTAGCTGAAGTTATCCACCCCAGACTGTGTTACTTCCGCGCTGTGGCCATCGCTTCCGATCGACTGGTTTTGATCGAGGAAGTTCTCGTTGTTTTTGCCGGTTTGGTCAACGGTAGCACCGTTGTTATTACCGGCTTGTTTGACATCGCTATCGTTGCTTTGAGCGAATGTAACGCCTACTGCAAAAGCAAAAGCGAAGAGTGTTAAAATTACCTTTTTCATTGTTCTAAAGGTTTGTGTTTAAAATTTATTAAAAATTGTGTTTTCCCTACGTCAAGGCACTAAGAAGGAGCCCATTGCGCACACTTTCGGCTCGCAATGACTACAATTAAGACATAGTATACCAAGCTGTTCTTGCTAGTGCCCAGCAAGGCATTGGCAATAAAACATGACAGCCACCCACCAAATGACAAACAGTCAAACTAGCAAGCGACCTGCTGGTATGTAGATTAACTAGCAATATGGGGGGAGTGGAAGAAGTTGCTTTGATGGTTAACTGTCTTAACCTCGACGCTTTCTACTGCTCAATATTTGCTCTCTCAAAGATTACAATACAAAAGTACCAGACATTGTCCTCATTATCCTGACACCTCCTCCCACAATCCTGCCAAAACCTCAGGCCTCAGCTCTACTGCGCTTTATTCTCGTTGATCTCCTGAATGGGCCGCCGCCCGTAGTACTGCTCGTACAGATTGGAAAAGTAATCCGCCCGCTGGTATCCAACCGCTTTCGACAAATGGTCTAATTCGCCCGAATAGCCGGAGACCAGCATATCGTAAGCTCTCTTAATACGGGCTCTTTGGATATACTGATTGGGCGTCTTGCCGGTCAGCTTCTTCAGTTTGCGGTAAAACTGCCGCTCGCTTGTGTAGAGCTCCATTGCGATTTGAGCCACTACAAAGGAGGAATCACTCAGCCGTTCTTGTATGATTTCGTCTACTTTGTCAAGCCATTGCTGTTGTGCAGGGGTCAGCTTACTGCTCGAATTAAGGGTAGAAGGAACTGTCATGAACTGATGGTTTACTTTACAGTGCATCAATCATCGACGAGACGGAACATCCATTGATAATAAGAAAAAACGCCTTGCCGCTTTAGATGCTGCTGCTTGTGTTATGTAATGGGTTAGCAATTGCATGCAGGCTTATTGTACAGATAGTGTTGAAGGAACAGATTGGGCGATCACTTTACTAGGCTACAAACAACTGATTGCCCTATATTTGCACCTAAAACAGATAGTCAGCTAATTGTCTCCTTTACCACTACAGGCTCTGAATCTTGGAGGCATCTACCAATGGCAAAACCTGAATAGGGAAAAACAGAAGCACTGCTACACACCTATTACTTGGATAGCTAGTAGACATCTATATAAGCGCTAGGGCTTTCTCCGTATCGCCTTTCGTATAGTTTGGAAAAATAATCGGATTTGGCATAGCCGACGCGTTGAGCCAAGTGTTGCAAATTTTGAACGCTTCCATCTTGGAGCAGCTCTCGGGCAAGCTCCAACCGCCAAGCCTGTATAAGTTGGTTGGGTGTACAGTGAGTAATGCGTTTTACTTCGCGATAAAACTTCCGTTCACTCATTAGCATCTGGGAAGCGATCATTTCAACGTTCAAATCATTTCGTGAGAGCCGTTCACGCACTTTCTCGCGAATGTTTTGTATAAACTGCTCGTCTTGAGGATTAGCAATCTCCGCATTTACGACCTCGTCTTCTCTTGCCAGAGTTATTCCCCTCGATTTTGTATTGCACATAAAATGGTAAGGGTTAAAGTTTAGTGTGTTGTGTTTGATTTCTAGTATATGTGCATATCTGTGAAAGGACACTACTGCTGCATTTCGCCGGTTCAAGGCATTAGCAGCTCAGCAATAATCGGTTTTGTGTTTATCAACTGAAACATGGGGGAAGCAACCTAAAGCTTACAACTTGTGTATTAAGATGCAGGCTTCTTATTAATGTTCATAAAAGTAATGATTAGTTAGCCTAATTTTCTGCCAAAATCTAATTTTTATTCAAATCTGCAACAATTGAGACACAACACATGCACCTACAAACTTACAAAATCGATAATTTTTAGAAAAAAATTCAATATTGCGTATAAATTTAAAACTATTTATTAATATATAGGATTCTGAAGGCTAGTTTTCAAAAATGTTAAAAAGGTAAAAATCTGTATGCGCTGAACTTGTAGCTATTGGTCTAGCTTAGCGATTCAACCCCAGCGTCTTTGATAAGCCAATTTCTGCTTTTTTGCCCGCTGATTTTGGCTGTAAGCCTCACCACAGGTTTCCAGCCTTCATCAGCGAACCAACTTACGACGGCTTGACCACCAAAGACTCAAAAACGGAAGCAAGAATGCAGCCTATGGCCTTATAGCGGAAGCGTTTTGTCCCGGAAGTAATTGATGATGCCCCCTTCTAGTAACACCTCTTCCTGCCGCCCGCTAAGGCGATGCCGGCACACGATATCCTCCTGCCGCGTCAGATTGCGGACATGAATGTCTTTGCCTTCCCGGATAGCTTCCCGGGCGGACGTTATGGACAAGGTATCGCCCTGTTCGATTTTGTCGTAGTCTTCGGGGTCTTTAAATTCCAGAGGCAGAATGCCAAAGTTGACCAAGTTTTGCCAGCCGATGCGGGCGTAGTTTTTGGCAATAACTGCCAATTGCCCCAGGTATTTGGGGGCCAGAGCAGCGTGCTCCCGGCTTGACCCCTGCGCGTAATTTTCGCCAGCGACCACAATATGCCCCGGACAGGCTTCCTGTGCGTCTTTCGCCCGATCGTAGAAGGTATCGTCGATAATGGCGTAGGCGTGCTTGCTGATTTCCGGTATGTTGCTGCGCAGCGGCAGCACCTCTGCCCCGGCTTTCAGAATTTCATCTGTAGAGATGTCATCCCCCATTTTCAGCAGGACAGGCGCGTCGTAGGCATTGGGATAAGGCTCAAATTCGGGCAACGATTTGATGTTCGGCCCCTTTACTACCTCGGTTGGCACTCCGTTTTCCGGGGGCGCAACCAGCATCTGCTCGTTGATGATCTCCTGCTCTGGTTCCTCAAACCTGGGGTAGCTCATGCCGTAGCGCTCCTCTAAATCCCTAGGGTCTGTGATCTCGCCGGTCAGCGCGGCAGCTGCCGCGGTCTCAGGGCTGCATAGGTAGACTTGGTCATCCAGCGTGCCGGAGCGGCCGGGGAAATTGCGGGGCATAGTACGTAGGCTGACTTTCCCGCTCGCGGGAGCCTGCCCCATCCCGATGCAGCCCATGCAGCCGGATTGGTGGAAGCGCGCGCCGGCGTGCAGCAGATTGAAAAAGCCATCCGTTCGGGACAAGTTTTCAATCAACTGCCGGGAGGTGGGGTTGATGTCGAAGGAGACGTTGGCGGCTGCCATTCGGCCATTGACGATTTCGGATACGACCCAGAAATCGCGCAGGCCAGGGTTAGCGCTCGAACCAATGACCACCTGATGCACCGGCTCTCCGGCTACCTCGCGTACTGGCACCACATTGCCGGGGCTGCTGGGTTTGGCGATGAGCGGCTCCAGCTCTGACAAGTGAATGGTCTCGTAGGCATCGTAGGTAGCATCCGAGCTGGCTTCTATGGCAGTGAAGTCTTCTTCCCGCCCCTGCGCTTTGAGAAAACGTTGCACTTCTTCATCAGCGGGGAAGACTGTGGTGGTAGCGCCCAATTCTGTACCCATATTGGCGATAACGTGCCGGTCCATAGCGCTCAGTTCCTGCAAGCCCTCGCCGAAGTACTCCAGAACATAGCCGCGCCCGCCCTTGACACCGTAGCGCCGCAGCATTTCCAGTACGACATCCTTAGCGCTGACCCAGTCCGGCAGCTTGCCCTTCAGCTCTATGCCCATGACTTTCGGCATTTGAACGTAGTAGGGTTTGCCCGCCACTGCAGCAGCCACATCCAGGCCGCCGGTGCCAATGGCCAGCATACCCAGCGAACCAGCGGCAGGCGTGTGGCTGTCGGAGCCTACCATGGTTTTGCCAGGTTTGCCAAAGCGCTCCATGTGCACCGGATGGCTTACGCCATTGCCCGGCCGGCTGAACCAATAGCCGTACTTCTGAGCGGAGGTTTGCAGAAAGAGATGGTCGTCAGCGTTTTTGTGGTCGCCCTGCAGCAGGTTATGGTCTACATACTGTACCGCCAATTCCGTCTGGGCTTTGTCCAGCCCCATGGCCTCCAGCTCCAGCATGATGAGGGTGCCGGTAGCATCCTGTTGCAGTGCCTGGTCGATTTTTAGCCCAATTTCTTGGCCGGGCTTCATTTCGCCTTCTATAAGGTGGGATTGGATCAATTGCTCGGTGACATTCATACGCTATTTATTTTTTGCGATTTTTGAACGAGCCGGCCTGCTCTCAGGTTCGTTATTAGGTCAAGGAGCAGTATGTTTGCACGCTCCGTACAAATAAAGCAACGACTTTCATGAGCCGCGAACTGTCCTACGAAGAGCGCAAAGCGCAGGTTAGCCAACTGCCCAATGATGCCTACTGGGTATTGTCTGTCTTGGCGGTCGCCTGGCTGCCATTGGAGCGGCAGACGGTAGCGGGTGTGCTCAGCCGAATGCAGCTGCGCCCGGAGGGAGGGCCGCAGTTTGACCTGGACCTGATCAACCGGCAGCTCGACTGGCTGCAATCGCAAGGATATATTGATTTTGAGAATGCCCGCCCCTATGCCTGTGAAGCCTGGAATGAACCTGCTGCCCGGCATTTATACTTGAATGCGCACGTGCAGCTCAAATCAATGGTTCGAGGGCTGCGACGGGAAGAAGGGCTGCACCGCAGTGCCCACACTTTCTTTATTGGGGAAAAGGACCGCGAGCGTCTCCTCAAGCGCATCCGGCTGCATTACATGAGCGATGAAGCTAACTTATTCCACCAGCAGTCCGGCCTGCTGGAACAAGCTTTCGCACTAGAAGACCAGCGGCTGCAGCGGTTGCAGTACCAAATCGATCATTTCTCCCTGCCCATCGACCCGGAGTTTATACAACAGCGCCCGCTGCCTTTCCAAACGGAATGCCTGGGTATGGCTTTCCAACATCTGCAAGAATGGAAGCTGGACACTTTCGATACGGTTTGCCAAACGCTGCTAGGCACCGGGCAATTGCATGAGCAAGAGGGGGATTATCTTCGGGTGCTGCTCTCCCACACGCTGGCCCTTAAGGGTGTAGATTGGGAACCGCAGAATCCATACTGTCAGGCACTAAAAGGATCGGTGGAAGGTATCGGGCTGCGGGCCTTCAGCGCACTGTTGCGGCAGGACACAGCGCAGGCGGCCCAAGCTTTTGAATGGCTGCAACCCGATAACTACCCGCTGCCTCAGGACTTCTGGGGAGCTTTGTGTCTCTTTTTCCATTTCTGGAAAGAAGGGGCTACGTCCATCCCCCAACTGCAGCGCAAAATCAGGAGTATCCGCTACAGCCATTTTCCCTTGTTATTCAACGGGCTGAACGCTTTTTTAAGCTTCCAAAAAGGGCAGGAGGAGGAAGAAGCAAGCCAATCCCTCTGCGACCTGATGGACGAAGAGATGCACCCCCTGGAACGGCTCTGGCTGCTGCTCTTTGCTTACTGGTGCGGCATTACGCCAGAGGAAAGCTGGACAGCCCCGCTCCGGGAGCAACTTCCAGTATGGGAAACAGCCGGGCTGGACTGGCTCGCCGGAGAAGCAGCCAACCTCCTGGCAGCCCTGTTTCCCCAATCGCCCGAACGCGATCAGTGGCGGGTCACAGCAATGGTGCTGGCTGAGCGGCAGGGCATACAGTATTTGCTGCCCATGGTAGCCCGGCAGGCCCCATGGGAACGCACCCTGCGGGCGCTAGAGTTGGTAGGCACCCATCTTAGCGGCGCCAACAACCACAATGCCAAAGCCGGCGCCAAGCGGCTGGCCTGGTTCGTAGATATGGAAAATGAAAACCTGCAGCCCAAGGAGCAAAAAATGAGCAAACGCGGCCGTTGGTCTCCCGGCCGCAAAGTGGATCTCAGCAGCCTGCAGCGGCAGGAGGTTACGAGTATGACGCGGCAAGACCGCACTGTCAATGAAGCGCTGCGCACCCGGCATGGCGAAGCGCTGTCGAGTATGTACTACTACAGCGAGTACGACCTCAGCCTCGACTTCGGCCATGCCCTCTACCTGCTGGCCGGCCACCCGTATGTTTACCTGGACAGCGAGCAGCACATACCGCTGGAGTTGAGCCGAGGGCAGCCCGAGCTGTTCATCGAGGAAGAAGGGGAGCAATTGCGGTTGCAGTTCAAACCCCATACAACTGCACCAGGCTATGTGGTGGAAAAATCCACCCCGACCCGCTATACCATCTACAAGATCAACGAAAGCGAAGCCAAGATTGCCCGTGCGGTGGGCCGCGGCAGCCTGATCCCCCGGGAAGGGCGGAAGCGGCTGGAAGCCAGCCTGCAGGACCTGCGGCACCACCTGCCGGTGCAGTCGCCGGCTGAGCTGGAGCAGGAAGACTTGCCCCAGGTAGAAGGCGACCCTCTGCCCTGTTTGCACCTGCTGCCCTTCGGAGAAGGCTTCAAGCTGGAATTCTACGTCAAGCCGCTCCATCCTGAACCCCATTACTTCAAGCCCGGAGAAGGGCGCAGCCTCCGCATGCTGCAGACCGAGGAAGGAAGGGTAGCCTGCCAGCGATCGCTGGAAGAGGAAAGCCAGCTGGCCGACGCGGTCATCGAAGCCTGCCCCAGCCTGCAGGAACTGCCGGCGCAAGATTATGAATGGCAGGTGGATGATACCGAAACCTGCCTACAGGTGCTGCTGGAGCTTTTCCCTTTGCGGGAAAACGGCCAGATACGCCTGGAGCACCCTAAAGGCGAGCGGGTACACCTCGCGGGCATCAGCGACATGAGCCAGCTCTCTATACAGGTCCAGCAAAAGAATGACTGGTTCGCGCTGGACGGCAAGCTGTCACTCAACGAATCCGAAGTGCTGGAGTTTCAGCGCCTGCTGCGGCATGTACAGGAATCCGATTCTCCCTTCGTAGAACTGCGGGAGGGGGAATTTGTAGCCCTCACCGACCGCTTTCGGGAGCAGCTGCGCGAGCTCGACAGCCTGCTGCACCAACGGGGTAAAAAGCTGGAGCTGCCGGCGCTGGCTGGCCAGCACCTGGATCAGCTTTCTGAGGAGATGGGCGACCTAGAGGTTGATCTTGCCTGGGCGGAGCGCATGCAGCGCCTGCAAAAGGCCCAGCGCATCCGCCCCCGGCTGCCTAAGGACTTCCGGGCCGAGCTGCGCAGCTACCAGCAGGAGGGCTTCCGCTGGATGATGCGCCTGGCCGCCTGGGGCGTCGGCGGCTGCCTGGCGGATGATATGGGGCTGGGCAAAACAGTGCAGGCGCTGGCGGTGCTGGCTGCCCGCCGCGAGGAAGGCCCCAGCCTGGTCATCGCCCCGGCTTCTGTAACCCGCAACTGGATGCGGGAAGCCAGGCGATTTGCCCCTTCCCTGAATGCGCAACTGCTGGACAGCAGCAAGGACAGCCGGAAGATCAGCCGGCTGGGCAAGGGCGACCTGCTGCTGGTCAGCTACGGCCTGCTGCCCTTCGTAGGGGATGCGCTGGCGGAGCGGACCTTCGCCAACATCGTGCTGGACGAAGCCCAGGCCATTAAGAACGCCGCCACCAAACGCTCCAAAATCGCCATGAGCCTGCAGGGCGGCTTCAAGCTGGCCACTACCGGCACGCCTATTGAGAACCACCTCGGCGAGCTGTGGAACCTCTTCCGCTTCCTCAACCCCGGCCTGCTGGGCTCCTGGAAGCGCTTCAACGAAAAATTTGCCAAACCCATCGCGCGGGACGGCGACGAGCAGCGGCGCGAGCAACTGCGGCGCTTGATCCGCCCCTTCATCCTGCGCCGCCGCAAGGATGAGGTGCTCACCGAGCTCCCCGCTAAGATCGAGATCACCCTGACAGTAGAGTTGTCCGAACAAGAGACGGCCTTCTATGAGGCGCTGCGCCGCCGCGCCCTGGACGAGATTCAAGCCGCCGACGACACCTCCAAGCGCTTCACCCTGCTGGCGCAGCTCACCCGCCTGCGGCAGGCTGCCTGCCACCCGCTGCTGGTAGAGCCCCGCAGCCACCTGCCAAGCTCCAAACTGGCCCTCGTCAACGAAACCCTGCTGGAATTGCTCGACAACGGGCATAAAGCGCTGGTCTTCAGTCAATTTGTGCAGCACCTTCGCCTGGTGGAGCAATGGGTGAAGCAACAGGGCATCCCTTACCAGTACCTGGATGGGCAAACCCCCGGCAAGCAGCGGGAGGCCGCCGTCAATGCTTTCCAGCGGGGAGAAGGCGAACTCTTCCTCATCAGCCTCAAAGCCGGCGGTACCGGCCTCAACCTTACCGCCGCCGACTACGTCCTCCACCTCGACCCCTGGTGGAACCCTGCCGTAGAGGATCAAGCCAGCGACCGGGCGCACCGCATCGGCCAGCAGCGCCCCGTTACCGTCTACCGCCTGGTCAGCGAAAACACCATTGAGGAAAAGATCGTAGCCCTCCACCACCAGAAACGCGAACTGGCCGATCAGCTCCTGGCCGGCACCAACCTCAGCGCTAAACTTTCGGTGGAGGAGATGGTGGACTTGATCAAGGAGTAGCCGGCTTGCCCTTCCTGTACTCAGACGGCGGCTTGAGCAGAGCACTGGCCAAGCAGCTGCCGGATGAATTCAGCATAGATGATCTGGTCGAGCGCTTGGTGGTGCTGCATAAAATTGAAAAAGGGCTGGACCAAGCTGACGAGGGGCAAACGTTATCCGGTGCAAAGGCTCGAGAACAATTGCAGCGAATTATAGCATAAAATACGCGATCGCGTATGATAGGGAAACCCAAGAAAAGCGGAGCTTAAAAAAATGTAGAACTCCTCCGGATATTCACAACCTTGATGATTAAAACAAAAGACATGGACTTCCCTCCTGCGCTAACCTACATTCTCCCCTTACCCAATCACCGCCTCTTCGCCATTTTTGAAGAGGGGTCGATTAAGATTTACGACTTGAAGGAGCGCCTGCAACATCCCGCCTTTCGGCCGCTGCGGGAAGAAGCGCTGTTTCAGCAAGCCCGCCTGGCGAATGGGGGCTACGGCGTGGTTTGGAATGATGAGATTGACCTGAGCGAGTATGAGG
>CAYNIT010000073.1:0-5827 GCA_964397205.1 uncultured Phaeodactylibacter sp.
CCGGTACCGGAAATTTGCTCCACGTAGTCCGCGCTGTTGAAAATAGGCGCGTCTACCACCTCGCGCAGCAGCATCATCGGATTGATGCCGAGGCGGGTAGGGTCGTCCCCAAACCCAATGTAGACACCTAAAATCATAGAACCCAGGAAAGCTTGCACCAGAGCGACAATGGATAGAGTAGGGGCTTCCCATTGTTTAGCGGTTGCCATAAGCACCATGCCCAGTACCACATGCCAGAACATCCACAGCAAAAAGCTGCCTTCCTGCCCTTCCCAAAAGGCGGAAAAAATATATTTCATCGGCAGGTCTTCCGATACGTGAGCCTGAACGTACTGGTACTCGTAGTACTGGTTGACCATCACGTAGAATATTGTGCCGATCAGGGTGAATACAGAGAGGCCGTGCAGGCCAAAAGACCAACGCCCGATGCGCAGCCAATTGTCAGCTTCCGGGCTGTTCTCTTCCCGCTGGGCGGCGAAAAAGTAAGCTACGGTTGCCAGCAGCGCGGTGGCGAAACCCAGCGTAATGCCCGCCTGGCCAATGTATTTGGGGATTAAATGTTCTCCTACGTATTGAATATCCTGCATGGATGAATGCCTCGTTTATTTGTCAATCCTTTGTTGCTGGCACGGGCGGGAACCCAAGGAGGCTAGCACCCTTGGCAGCCTCTGTTTTCAGATTAGCGCTCCGCCACTTAGCAAACCGGCTATTTAGCTTTCCTTACTTTTAATATAGACCTCTTCTTCCTTGTACTTAGAGGGGCACTTCATGAGCATATCGGTAGCAACGAATTCATCCCCTTTCATGCTGCCGGTCAGCACAATTTGCTCCGAACGTTCGAAATCCTGCGGTTTCTCAGAAAGCAGGACAACTTTACGTTCTTTGCCCTTGGCATCGCGCAGGTAGAAGCTGAAGTAGTTGGGGTCTTCTTCCGGGTCATAGTACATTTCCTTGTCCTTTGCCAACTGGCCGGCTATTTTGACGCGCTCACCGCTGACGGCAGCATCCTCAAAGGTAGCGTAAGTGCTCATGTCGTCGGCAGCACTGGTCAGCAAACCAATAGCAACAGCGATCATAACGATGGCAACAATATATATTTTCTTCATGGTTCGGTTGATTGCATTGAGTATTCTTAGTTCGAAACTCAAAATTAAATACAAAAATTCATTTTGTTAGTTCCCCAGGGGCTTTGCCATATGGTCAAAATGCTGTCAATAATGCCCGCTCGCCGGAAGGGCAAAGGTAAGTGGAGTCGGGCAACGCGGGGGTGATTTTTGTCAGGAAATCGCGGCAGTGGGTTTGGCAGTGGGGCGGCTTATCTTTACCTTGCGGGGTGGTATTTTTGATAACATTACAGAACCCATCGATTCCGTGAACGACCGCACCATAGTTGATCTTAAAGACCTGCACATCGAGCAGCGAGACCACCGTGTTTTGGAGGATGTCACGCTCAACGTTACCAAGGGGGAGTTTGTCTACCTTATCGGCCGGACAGGCAGCGGCAAATCCAGCTTGCTGAAGACCCTCTACGGCGCCCTGCCTCCCGGCCGGGGCAAAGGTGTGGTGGTGGAGTTCAGCCTGCACGAGCTCAACCGCAAGACAATACCGCATTTGCGCCGCAAACTGGGCATTGTCTTTCAGGACTTCAACCTGCTATCTGACCGTTCGGTAGAGGATAACCTGCGGTTTGTGCTCAAAGCCACCAACTGGAGCGATGAAGCTGAGATGCGGGCGCGCATGAAAGAAGTGCTGCAACAGGTTGGGCTGCAGGGCAAAGAACGCAAAATGCCCCATCAGCTGTCGGGCGGAGAGCAACAGCGGGTCGTAGTGGCCCGCGCGCTGCTCAACCACCCAGCCCTGCTCATTGCGGATGAGCCCACCGGCAATCTCGACCCCGAGACTTCGGACGACATCCTGCTGCTGTTACGGCGCCTGTCTCAGGAAAACGACACTGCCGTGCTCTTCGCTACCCACGATTACCGCATCCTGGAGAACTTCCCAGCCCGGATTGTGCGCTGCATCAACGGCCGTGTGCTGGATGAGGAGGGGTTTGAAGTTTGAAGCCGGCTGTAAATGCCGTAGTTTTGCCGAAAAGGCTATGCCGCTACCTGTCCGGCCGCAGGCGGTGCTGTGGCTACCACAACCATCGATCTTTCCAATACCTATCTGGAATGGGCGCAGCGCAATATGGAGCTGAACGGGTTGCATGGGCCCGAGCACGAGTTTCTCCGCGCCGATGCCAAGGCTTGGCTGCAGGAGCCCGTACAGGGGCTGTACGACATCATTGTATTGGATCCGCCGACTTTTTCCAATTCCAAAAGCATGGAAGAGGTGCTTGATGTGCAGCGCGACCATCCCGAGCTGATCAACGCCTGCCTGAAGCGCCTGGCACCGGAAGGGCTGCTGTATTTTTCTACCAATTTCCGGAAATTCAAGCTGGAGCCGGAGAAGCTGCAAGCCGGGCGGATCAAAGATATTACTAGAGCAACCATCCCCAAAGATTTCCGCAACCCGAAGATCCACTACTGCTGGCTGTTGCAGCACGGAGTGAATCCCTAAGCTGCCAGCTCGAAATCGTCGAAGAGGTAAGACACAAGGCCGAACAGCAGCAGGGGCAGCAGCCAAAGATTTTCTTTGCCTGTCAGGCCGATGGCATTTTTCAGCAAGATCAGCAGGATGAGCCACAAGCCAAAGCTAAGAGCGATGAATAGCCGCCGCTGACGGCGGAATTGAAGCTCGGTGCCGCAGTTCGGGCAGAGCCAGGTATCGCCAAGGCTGCGGAACAGCATTTTGCTGAAATACCGCTGTAAGCTGTATTTATATTGGCACTTTGGGCAGGTTCTCGCTCGCATCATTAGGGGATTTTGAAATTTTCTGCTAGATTTCCGCTTGGACAGCCGAAGCGGCTGATTATTCCCTTTAAAAATAAGCTATTCTTACGATATGAGCAAAAACCCAACCCTCGAACTGGAGCCCAAGCCCATCTGGAAGCACTTTGAAGCCCTCAATTCGGTACCACGCCCCTCCAAACAGGAAGAGCGGGTCATTGCTTTCATGCGCTCCTTCGGCGAGTCCCTAAAGCTTCCTACGCTGGTGGATGCCAAGGGCAACGTAGTGATCAAAAAGCCCGCCACATCCGGCATGGAAAGCCGTCCTACGGTGGTGCTGCAGTCCCATCTCGATATGGTCCACCAGAAAAATGCCGATACAGAATTCGACTTCAATACTGAGGGCATCCGTAGTAGGGTAGAAAAGGACTGGGTTACGGCCGAAGGCACTACGCTGGGCGCAGATAACGGCATTGGCGTAGCCGCTATTATGGCGGTACTGGAAGCCGATGACCTCAAACACCCGCCCATCGAAGCTTTGTTTACGATCGACGAAGAAACCGGCATGACCGGCGCTAAAGGCCTGGACGGCACACTGCTCGAAGGCTCCATTCTGCTGAACCTGGATACCGAAGACGACGACGAAATCACCATCGGCTGCGCCGGCGGCATCGACAGCAACACGCATTGGGAATATCGGGAAGAGCCGGCACCTAAAGACAGTACAGCTCTGAAAATTACCGTCCGCGGCCTGCGGGGTGGCCACTCCGGCATGGACATCCACAAGGGGCGGGGCAACGCCAATAAGCTGATGAACCGCCTGCTGTACAAAACCGGGAACGCTTACGGCCTGCGTTTGGCCTTTATCGATGGGGGCAGCCTGCGCAATGCCATCCCCCGGGAATCTACCGCCTTAGTCGTCCTGCCGGAGGGCAAGGTAACGGCATTCCAGGAGGCGATGGCCAAGCGCCGGGCAGAGCTGCAGCGGGAGTACGCTGCCGTAGAGCCCGATTTGAAGATCGAAGCGCAGCCCACGGATCTGCCGGAGAAAGTGATGGCCCTTGAGGACCAGGAAAAAGCTTTATCTGCCCTGTATGCGGTGCCCAACGGCGTTTGGCGCATGAGCCCGGAGCTGCCGGATTTGGTGGAGACTTCTACCAGCTTGGCCCGGGTCATCCTTAAAGATGGCTCCTTTGTGACGCAGAGCCTGCAGCGCAGCTCCCTGGAGTCTGGCAAGCACGATGTGGCGAGCGCGGTGCGCGCCGCCTTAGAAAGCATCGGAGCTACCGTTCAGAACGATGGCGACTACCCTGGTTGGGCTCCGAATGCCGATTCCAAAATCATGCGCCTGATGCAGTCGCTCTACCGCGAATTATTCGGGGAAGAGCCCAAGGTATCAGCGGTGCACGCCGGGCTGGAATGCGGTATCATTGGCCAGCATTATCCGGAGCTTGACATGATTTCCTTTGGCCCCACCATCCGCCACGCCCACTCGCCGGATGAAAAAGTAAGCATTGAGTCGGTGCAGAAATTCTGGCGGTATTTGACAGCCACGCTGGAGCGGGTGGCTTAGAAAAGTTAAAGTGGGCGCATAGAGTTTGGAAGGTATGCCTGGGAAAAACCAACCGCCGAGCTGGGATGATAGTTGTCGGCGGTTGGCGGGGAGGTGAGTCGTTGTCAAACGATTGGGATTATTGATCGGATATGGCTCTTTTGATAGCAGCGCTGATGTCAAGTTCCTGTTCACCTTTAGGGCCAGCCAGTTCTAGAATGGTGGCATCGGGAGCGTAAGGCAGAGCCAGTTCGAAAGTTGAGCCCGTGGGCACAGCAGTGGTGCGCTCGGTTTCCGGTTCGCAGCTGCGTGCCGAAGTGGGGTCTTCTATGGAGAAGCCCCCGAGCAGTTCGCCATTGGCGTTCCTGAGCCGGACGCTGAGGTTGCCGGCCTCAGCGGGGCGGTACGGGGCGTTTCCTTGCTGTATCTGGGCGCCGGCAACCGATAATTGCTGATTTGGGCCAACTTCCAGGCGGAGTAGGATATGCCGGTTTTCAGGGTTTACAAAGTAGCCAGGGTCAAAACGGCGGGTGTTCTTTTCCGCTTTATCTCGGTTGTCGACAGGGTCTTTTTCCACAATGACTGGGCGTTCGTCCGGATCGGCGACCTGCGCTTGCGTCCTAGGAAGGGCAAAGCAGAGCAGTATGGTGATGCAAAAAAGTAATGCTTTCATGGCTTATCAATTTATGGCGTTGTTCAGGATTTCGTAAATGGTTCGGTCCTCGCAGGGTCGGTCGTAGTCGAAGAACAGTGCCGGGCCTGAAATCATCGGGCAGTCGTCTTCGCAGATTTTGAAACAGTCGGTTGCGGAGGAAGAGGAGCAGGTCCGTTTTACATCACTGGCGGTCTTGCCGTAATCTGGCGCCGCTGCTTCCGCATCCGCCCGGGAGCTGAATACATTGGGGATAGTAGACTGGGGATTGCAGTTGCTGGTGCAATACTCATCGCGCAGGCTGAACATAGCATGACCCGCTTCGTGAATAAAAGTCTGCGGGCGATCCATTTCAGTTGAGAAAATGCCCCCGCTCATAGCGTAGTCCCGCAGTATTTCCTGGTGCATCAGTACCCGGACTTCGGCAAAGGCCAGGTTGCTGTTATTGGATGGCAGCTGGTGCGTACCATCGGTACCGATGTCGTCAAAGTCGGTTGCTGTGCCGCGCTCCGGGTTAATATAAAAATTGAACTGATGGTTAAATAGTTTCATGGTAGGCTCCCGGTAAACGGTATTGGCAATCATGTCTTTGCACTCGTCCCGGAAGTCGTCCATGTCGTCAATATCGGTATCCGGTATCAATACTGCGTCGAAGACATCATCCGGATGGCCCCGGACATAGACTGGAGCAGGTACGTTCGGCATAGGATAGGGGCGGGTGGAATAAGTGACAGTAGAAGTCCGCTTCTCATTATCGCCATTGGTGACGACGATGCGGTAATCTATCAGCCGGTT
>CAYNIT010000073.1:5927-17290 GCA_964397205.1 uncultured Phaeodactylibacter sp.
TTCCTCATGGTGCATTCGCTTTTTTGAATTATTGGATCGTATCGAATGGAGTAGTCGTAGGTGTGGGGATGGGATTAACAGGTTGGCAGGAAGATTTTGAAAATATGCTGTTAAACCTTCGCTCTATCCGGCTGTCTGATATCTCACAAACAGGGCTTACCATCCATGAACGACATCCATCACCTTTACCACCGGGTTGGCTTTGGGCTCAGTCCGCAGCAATGGCAAAGGCGGCAAAGCTGGCGCCGAGACGAAGCGCTGAGTGAGTTGCTCAGACATTCCGGTAAGGCATCAGCGTTACCGCTGCCGGAATCGAGCCTTGCTTCTTCCGGTATGCGCTCCATGAGCCGGGAGCAGCGCGCTGAGCTGTTCAAGGCAGAGCGCGGCCGGGTAGCCGAGCAGAACGCCGCCTGGCTGCAGCGCATGGCGGAGGAGGACCAGCCTGCTCTTCTGGAGCGGATGTGCCTGTTTTGGCACGGGCACTTCGCCTGCGAATCCCGTCTCGGGCAGCTGGCGGTGCAGCAACTAAACAGCATCCGCCAACATGCGCTGGGAAACTTCCGGGAGCTGTTGCTGGCCGTCGCGCGCGACCCGGGTATGATCCGCTACCTCAACAATCAGCAGAACCGCAAAGGCCAACCTAATGAAAACTTCGCCCGCGAGCTGATGGAGTTGTTTACCCTGGGACGGGGGCACTACACCGAAAAGGACGTAAAAGAAGCTGCCCGCGCCTTCACGGGCTGGTCGAGCAACCTTCGGGGCGAGTACGTTTTCCGGGCCCGGCAGCACGACTACGGCAGCAAGACTATCTTCGGCAAAAGCGGGCGCTTCGGAGGCGAGGATGTCATCGATGCTATTTTGGAAAAACGGGATGCCGCCCGGTTCATCACGCGTAAACTGTACCGTTACTTTGTAAACGAACAAGTGGACGAAAACCGGGTGGCCGAACTGTCCCGCCAATTCTACGAATCGGGCTACGATATCGGCCGCCTGATGCAGGAGATGCTGTGCAGCGACTGGTTTTACGCATCCCGGCATATGGGCAGTAAGTTTAAGTCGCCGGTGGAGCTGCTGGCGGGCATGATGCGGCAGCTGGGCATCCGGGGGCTGGGCACCCGGCAGCTGGTTGGGCTGCAGCGGGCGCTGGGGCAGGTGCTGTTCAATCCGCCCAATGTAGCGGGCTGGCCCGGCGGCCGCAATTGGATTGATAATTCCACCCTTATGGTGCGGCTGCAACTGCCGGAGGCGCTGTACCGTGCTTCGGAGTTTTCGTTTCAACTCAAGGAAGAGCCGGAGCGGGAAGGGTTTCGGAAACTGAGGGGCTTGAAAGCTGAATTTCGTTGGCAGCCGCTTTACGATCTGGTGGAGGGGCAAAATGAGGAAGCAGCATTTGAGACGCTGGCAAGCTATTTGTTGGCTGTCCCGCCCCGTATCCGCTGGAAAGATCTGCAACCTCATGTATCCGGCGCCAGCACAGCCGCATTTGTGCAGACGCTCTCCATCCGGCTGATGAGCCTGCCGGAGTACCAGCTTTGCTAATGTCTCCAGAAAAAAAATTCCAATGAGAAGAAGAGATTTTTTGAAATCAAGCGCCATTGCCTCGGCTTCCTTCATGGTGCCTGCCTTTCTGCGGGCTGACTGCGGCTTGCCGGCCAGCGGAAGCCGCAGCGGGAAAATACTGGTCGTCGTACAATTGTCCGGCGGCAACGATGGTCTTAATACAGTAGTGCCCTACCAAAACGATATATACTACCGCGAGCGCCCAAGCCTGGCTATCCCGAAGCAGGAGGTGTTGCCGCTCAACGACGAGCTGGGGCTGCACCCTGCACTTCAAGCCCTGCGCGATTTGTACGATGTGGGCGAACTGAGCATCATAAACAGCGTAGGCTACCCCAACCCCGACCGTTCCCACTTCCGCTCTATGGACATCTGGCAGTCGGGCAGCAGCAGCCGGGACTACTGGAATACCGGCTGGCTGGGCCGGTACTTGGATAACGACTGCAGCGGAAAGCCCGCTCACCACGCGCTGGAAGTAGATGACGGGCTGAGTCTGGCTATGAAGGGCGATCGGCGCAGTGGCTTTGCTATGAGCGATGCCAAACGCCTGCGACGGGCCGCACAGCATCCGTTTTTGAAAACCGTGGCGGAGCACAGCCATCCGGAGGAAGCGCCGGCTGATTATCTGTACAAAACGCTTATCGATACCCAGCAGTCTGCCGACTACCTGTACGAGCAGTCAAAGGTACACCGCGCCCGGGGCAACTACCCACTCACCCGTTTTGGCAGAGACCTCCGGCAGGTGGCGGAATTGATTACTGCCGATACAGCTACTCAGGTGTACTACCTCAGTTTGGGCGGATTCGATACGCACGCCTTCCAGCGCCGCAAGCAGCAGCGGCTGCTGCAGGAATACGCCAGGGGTATGAAAGCCTTCACCGATGACCTGAAGGCCCACGGCCTGTTTCAGGATGTGCTGATCCTGACTTTTTCTGAGTTTGGCCGGAGGGTGCAGCAGAACGGCAGCGGCGGTACTGACCACGGCACTGCCAACAATTTGTTACTGATGGGCGGTGGGTTAAAGCAAGCTGGTTTCTACAACGGCCCTTCTGATTTAGCGAAGCTGGATCAGAAGGATTTGGTTTACGAAATCGACTTCCGGCGCATCTACGCTACTGTATTGGACCGATGGCTGCAGGCAGATGCCGCCCGGGTGCTGCGCGGTGAATTTGCCAGCTTGCCGGTGATCTGAGGGCAAGGCGCTGAACCAATGGCCGGTTTCGCCCATTTCCTTCTCGATACGAAAATGCGCTGATATGAAGACGAAGATTTGTGCGACTTGCGGAGAAGAGCGTACCGTACTTTACCGCGTACAGCTGCAAAAAGGACAAGCCTGGAAATTTGTTTGTAAAGCCTGCTGCGAAGAGCACCAACAGCAGCCTGGCTACCGGTACGGAGGGACATGGAAGGGGAGCAGGCATTAAAAAGCCCGACCAGCTACTGATCGGGCTTTTGATTCCGTGCCCAAGACAGGATTCGAACCTGCACATCCGAAAGGACACTACCCCCTCAAGGTAGCGCGTCTACCAATTCCGCCACTTGGGCAAGTGGTTCATTAGGACGCTTTTTTGTAAAGCGTTGCAAATATACAGCCGAATGGGGGACAATAGCAAGGGGGGAGGCGTTATTTTTCACCCCTGCGCCAAAGGAGGAAAATCTCCGCTGCTGTCCTGCCCTCAACCCTTACCCCTGATTGTCAGGAGGGTGGGCAAGCCCAATGCTGCCGGAGCAGTTGTATAGGCAAAACCAATTTGCCATGAGAGCCCAACTGTTGCTTTGCTGGCTGTTGTTGCTGCGCTACCGCCGCGCTGCCTTTGGCCGCAGCAAGCCCAATGGCATCCCGCAACCACTGGCAGAGCTGCCCAAATGCCACGAAAAAATCCGCCAGGCAGCGTAGGCCGCCCAGCGGAATTGGCAATAATGCTTGACTAAATGCTTTACTAAAACAGACAGCAGCGTTGTTCACAGTACGTATCGAGGCTTTCTCAGGCTACCGCAGCTGACAGGGGCCGGATTCTGGCGAGAGCTGGTCTACGGTCAGTTCCTGATAGTTGTTCTGTATACGCCCGCTGATCAGATTGTGGTCTTCGAAGGGGACCCCCGGCTGAATAGCCACCGGTAATTGCTCTGGCTCCGCATACTCCGCCAGGTCTTGGGCAAGGCGGAAGCTGGCGTAGAAGCGGTTGCCCTGCAGGCGGTAGATGCCGTAGGTGCGCCGTACCAAAGGGTTGGTAAGCCCATCGACGTAGGTGTCCTGCTGCCGGAAAATGGAGCCGGGCACGGCCATCTCGAAGGGCACGCTACGGTGCATCAGTTCTATTGCGTTGTCCTCATCCGTGGCCGCCTGCACATTGATGGTGGGGCAATCGTAGTTGGCTTCTGCCTGCGGCGGGTTTTCCGCGTTCAGGTTGTGCCCCTGGCAGATGCAGATCATCTGTGGGGTGGCGAAGGCAGCGACCAATCCCAGCTTGGGCATAATGACGGTGGAGGTTTCGTCCAAACCTTGCGGAAAGGGGCTGTCGGCGCCTCCCGCCATTTGCAGCCTGATTTCATCGTTTTGGTAGGTGTAGCTACCTTCGAATACGTAATCCTCGTGCAGGTCGGTGGTGAACAGCACCTGCAGGCGGCCATCCTCCGTGAATAAGAAGTACCAGTCGAGCTGAGAGCCCAGTCGCCCGCAGCGGTAAATCGCTCCGAAGGCTTGGTTGGGCGTAAAGGGGAATTGCTGCTCTATTTCTGCCTCCAGCTCTGGTTTTTCGAGGCTTTCTTCCGGTTGTGCGTTGGGCTGGGAATTATCTTTGCTGCATGCCGTCATCGACAGGGCTATGAGCAAAGGAGTCAGCCTCAGCATCCATCTTGTTTGCATGTCGATAAGTTTTAAAAATCAGAGTAGGACCAATCTTCTCCTATGATGTAAAAGCCATCGCTGCTGCTGCCGCTGCCGGTATCGGTATAGAAATTGCGGTAAAAGGTGTTGCTGTTGCCGGTGTTTTGCTGGCTGGCAGAAGGGTTGGGCCGGGATGGCGTTTGCTGTGCCAGAGCCAGCAAGTTGACCAGGGCGGGCCCACCTTCCATACCCACATTGCCATAGGCATCGAGCCAGTATCGGCCGGGGGTGATCGGGCCGGTCAGTTGTTCCCACTGCGCGCGCTCCCTCTGATTGATTTGCCGGCCGTTGATGAAGATGCCCGTCTGGCCGCTCGATGCATCGGCACGCAAGGGCCCGCCGAGTCGCAGGCCTGGCATCATACCTCCTTGAGCTGGCCCGCCTTCTAATCCCCACAGCCCGCAGGAAGGGTCATACCAGTAGCGGCCGGATTGGATTTTGATTTGGTAGAAGTTTTCCAATTGCTGCACGGTGGCAGATGGCAGTTGTTGCCCGTTGACGATGACCGTTTGCTGTGCTTGGGCGGAGGAGCCCCAGCCCAGCGTAAGCAAGCATGCTATCTTTATCAGTGCACTCATAAGATGACATCAGTTTGGTGGTACAATACGCCCGCAAGTTGCAACGCCCCGCCGAGCCTTGCTTTGCGCTATGTCCCAAATGTTTTTCTTTATGTTGTGTGGTTTGTTAAGTTACTGTAAGTCAATTGTTTGTGAATACAACTTACCTGAGAGGCTTTTGCGCCTATGTCGCATTTTGCGGTCATGTCCGAGAGAGCTTCACACCTGACTGGGCGGTTTGCCATACAGCTCTTTGAAGGAACGGGAGAAGTGAGCGAGGTTGGGCATTCCGACTTCGTGGGCGATTTCCGAAATGTTGCCCCGTTGCTCCCGCAGCAAGCGGTAAGCTTCCCGCAGGCGGAGGGTACGGACGAATACAGAAGGCGATTGGTTGGTAAGCGCTTTGATTTTGCGGTGCAGTTGGCTGCGGCTCATGCCCAGTTCGCGGCCGAGCTCAGCGATGCTGAAATCCTCCTGGTCTAGGCGTTGTTGGACAGCCTGCTCCACTTTGTCCAAAAAGGCAGCATCAGCGGGATTAGCCAGTTTGGGGGTAGCTTCGTTCTGCTTAAGGGCGCGCGCGAATTTTTCCCGCAGCTCTCGGCGTTGTTGAATGAGTTGGGCAGCGCGGATGCGCAGTTCCTCGGTATCGAAAGGTTTTGTAAGGTAGGCATCAGCCCCGGTGGACAAACCGGCGTGCACGTCCGGCCGTTCCGCCAGGGCCGTCAGCAAGATGATAGGGATGTGGCTGGTGGCTTCCGCTTGTTTTAGCCTTTCGGCGAAAGCCAAACCATCCATGCCGGGCATGCGGATATCCGAGATGATGAGCTCCGGCATTCGCGACTTGGCCAGTTCCAGGCCTTTCTGCCCGTTTTCAGCTTCCAAGATAAGGTAGTCTTCCGAAAGCTGGCCTCGAAGGTACTGCCGCAGTTCGGCATGGTCCTCGGCGATCAGTACGAGCGGCCGGTCGGCGGTGGAGGAGGCCTCGGCTGTTTTTGCTTCAGCTAGGGGAGCGGCCGGTATTTCGGCAGCGGCTGCTTTGGCAAAGGGGAGCCGCAGTGTAAAGCAACTGCCGTGTCCGGGCTCGCTGTCCGCTTCTATGGTGCCACCCAGGAAGTGAGCCAGCTCTTGGCTCAGCGCCAGGCCGATGCCCGCGCCGCTCTGCTCCTGTCCCTGCTGGGGCTCTCCCTGGTAGAACCGCTCAAAAATGTGCGGCAGCTGCTCCGGGGGGATACCGGGGCCGTTGTCTTTGACCCGGATTTGGGCCCGCAGCTCGTGCGCTGTCTCCTCTACGGAGAGCGAGAGCCAGATGTGTTGCCCGGCTGGCGTGAACTTCAGAGCGTTGCTCAGCAGATTATTGAGGATTTTTTCCAGCTTGTCGGGATCGAGCAGGACCGGCAAGGGTTGCTTAGGCAGATTCACTTGCAAGCTTATCCCTTTCTGTTGGGCCAGGCTTTCGAAGGCGGCAGCGGTGAGGCGTACGAACTGTCCCAGGTCTTTGTGTTCGGATTGCCGGGGCATAGCGCCGCTCTGCAGGCGGGAGAGGTCGAGCATTTGGTCGACGAGGCTGAGCAAGCGCTCGCCCTGGCGCTCCATTGTTTTCAAGTAACGGTTGGCATTTCCCCGGAAGTTGGCCCGGGCCATTTCCCGCAGGGGGCTGAGCAGCAGCGTGAGCGGGGTGCGGAATTCGTGGCTGATGTTGGCGAAAAAGTTAGACTTTAGCTGGTCGAGTTCGCGCAGCCGCTGGGCTTCGGCCTGCTGGTACTGCAATTTCAGGGCGGTTTGCCGGGCGCGGGCGCGCTGCCGGTGGCGCAGGTAGAGGAACAGGCCAGCGAGCAGCAAAAAGCCCAATACGCTTGCGAACAACAGGCGGTTGCGGCGGTTGGCAGCGCGCTGCAGTTCTAGTTGTTGCTGGGCAATGCGCGCTTCCTTCTCCTGGGTTTCGTACTTAACGGACAGCTCCGACAAGTCACGCTCATGCCGTTGGGCGATGAGGGAGTCCTTCAGTTGCATGAAGGTGTCGAGCTGGAAGTAGGCGGATTGGTAATTGCCTCTGTCTTGGTGCAGGCCCGACAGCAAGAGGTGGATCTGCGCTTCCTTTTCCAGGTCGCCGAAGGAGCGGGCGACGGATAGGGCCCGGCGGGCGTAGTGGGCGCTGCTGTCGGCCTGCTGTAGGGAGCGGTACATGTCCGCTAGAGCGTAGAAGTTGTAAAAGCGGCCGATTTTATTGGTGCCGAAGCCGATGCGCTCAGCTTGTTTGAAGTGGTGCTGGGCTTTACCATAATTTTTAGCGTAGAGGTAAACAGAGGCCAGGTTGTTATGGATGTTGGCGAGGTATTTGTCCTGTTCGTACCGTCGGGCGGCTTCTAGGGTAGCCCGGGCGTAGTGCAGCATAGAGTCGGTCTGCTCAGTCTGCTCGAAGTGTACCACGTACTGGTTGAGAGCGTAGATGATATTGGCGGCTTCGGGCTGGCCTTGCTGTTGGTAAAAGTGGAGAAACTCGTCCAGGTACCGCCGGGCTTTGCCGTACTCTTTTCTGTCCCGGTAAATTTGGCCGATTTCCAGGCGGGTATCCATACGGCGGCGGTCGTCGCCCAGTGCTTCAAATCGCTGCAAGGCTTTCAGAAAGTAGTCCATGGCTTTTCGGAGCTCGCGCTTTCTATAAGCGGCAGCTCCGAGTTGGTAAAGGCTCTGCGCGATCCGCGGCGGGTCCTGCAGTTGCCGGGCGATCCGGTGGCCGCGTTCTGCCCAGGCCATGGCGGTATCGGCTTGGATGAAGGCCCATTCTTGCGATAAGCCAATCGCCGCTTGCCAGCGCAGGCTGTCCACAGACTCTGTGTAGAAAGCCGTTTCCAGGCTGTCCGTCAGGGCATTCTGAGCCGGCAGCAGAGCGGAAGCCATAGCGAGGCAGGCAAACAGCGGCAGTATGAAACGGCAGTTACTCATAGGGTTGAAAGCTCAGGTGAAATAAACGACAGTTGGGCTACTTTCCTTGTCCAACTGCTTTGCTTATTTCTCGAGGGCAGAGTCGCGCAGCCGCTGCAGAAAGGGGGAGGCGAAGATGAAATCCTGCAAGGTCTCGTTCTCGCTTTCCAGCACCTCGCCCCGGTGCCCGCGCCAGGCGATTTCGCCCTGGTAGAGCAGGATAATGTTTTCACCAATCTCCATTACGGAGTTCATGTCGTGGGTATTGATGATGGTGGTGATGTCGTTCTCCTCCGTAATGCTTTTGATCAGCTCATCGATGACGATGGAGGTTTTGGGGTCAAGGCCCGAGTTGGGCTCGTCGCAGAACAGGTAGCGGGGCTCCAGCACGATAGCCCGGGCGATGCCCACCCGCTTTTGCATACCGCCGCTGATTTCGGAAGGGTAGCTGTCATTGACGGCTCCTAAGTTGACGCGGTCGAGGCAGTAGTCGACCCGCTTGCGTTTCTCCTTGTAGCTGCGGTTGGTAAACATGTCGAGCGGAAAGCGGATATTTTCCTCCACGGTCATAGAGTCGAAGAGAGCGGAAGCCTGGAACAACATGCCGACCTTCATGCGCAGGGCCCGCATTTCTTTACCGCCAAGGCTGAAGAATTCGGTATCGTCGTACCAGACCTTGCCTTCGGTGGGGGTGAGCAGCCCGACCAGCAGTTTCAGCAGCACTGTTTTGCCTGCGCCGCTGCGGCCAATGATGAGGTTGGTTTGGCCTTTGTAGAATTCGGTGTTGATGTCCTTGAGGACTTCATTATCGCCAAAAGACTTGAATATATTTTCGGTGCGAATCATAGCATTGGATTAGCCGGTGAGGAGAACTGCGATGATGTAATCGGCCACCAGGATCAGGATATCGCTGAACACTACGGCATTGGTGCTGGCTTCGCCCAGCTCGATGCTGCCGCCCCGGACGTGGTAGCCCTGGTAGCAGGAAACGGTGGTCAGGATAAAGGCAAAGACCACGGCTTTGATGAACATCATATTGACGTTGTAGGGGTCGAAGAAGGAGCGCACGCCCTTGATGTATTCGGCATCGGACATTACGCCCGTGGGCACTGCGGCGGCGTAGCCACCGATGATGCTCACAAATGCGCCGATTGCCACCAGCAGCGGGATGACAACTACAGCAGCCAGCACCTTGGGAGTAATCAAATAGGCAGCGGTGTTGACCCCCATGATTTCCATGGCATCGATGTGTTCCTTCTGGCGCATGCCGCCGATCTCCGCTGCCATATTGGAGCCTACTTTGCCGGCCAGCACCAGGCAAGTAAAGGTAGGCGCCAGCTCGATGATGGTCATGTCCCGTACTACATAGCCGATGTAATAGACGGGAACCAGGGTGCCGTCGAGCTGGTAGGAAAATTGCACTGCGGTCACTGCCCCGATGAACACTGCAATGAGGCAGACGATGAACAGCGAGCCGACGCCGATGTCGTTCATCTGCCGCATGGTTTCTTTGTAATACATGGACAGCTTCTCCGGCCGGGACAGGGCGGAGCCGAGCATCATGACGTAGCGGCCGAGGTGGTAGAATATATTTTTCAGAAACATAAGGTCATTTCAGTACAGTGTGTAACTGCGCAAATGTAGAAGGTTTAGAATAAAAAAGAGGAAGGGGGCAAAAGTTTATTAGGGGCAGCACAAAGTCGGTTGGGTTAGAACAATGCCTATTGCCCGCTGGTTGTGCTGGTATGCCAACGGAAACCAAAGTCATCGTTACCGGAGCGAGCAAGGGCATTGGCCGGGCGGTTGCAGCCCGTTTCGCGCCCGCGGCTGCCCGAGTGGCGCTGGTCGCCCGCTCGCCGGAGGAGCTGGCAGTAACCCGTCAGGAGTTGCTGGCGGTAGCGCCGGATTGCCAGGTGAGTGTGCACGCGCGCGATTTGTCCGACAAGCTGGAGGTCAAAAACCTGCTGCAGGAGCTGCAAGGGCTCTCCACCGGCTGGCAGGTGCTGGTCAACAACGCGGGGTTGTTCTTGCCCGGGGAGCTGCTTTCGGAGCCCGACGAGGCCCTAGAGCAGATGATGCAGGTCAACCTGTTTGCGCCCTACTACCTGAGCAAGGGCATGGTGCCGCTGCTGGCCGGCAAAAGCCATATTTTCAATTTGTCTTCTGTGGCAGGCCGGCGGGTGTACCCGGGCAAATCTTCCTATTCCATTACTAAATTTGCGCTGCAGGCCCTCAACGATGCGCTGCGCATGGAGCTTCGGGAACAAGGGGTGCGCGTCACTTCCGTGCTGCCCGGCCCCACCTGGTCGGCCACTTGGGAGGGCGCGGAGCTGCCGGAAGACCGCCTGCTGCAGGCAGAGGAGGTGGCAGAGGCCATCTGGAATGCCTATCATTTGCCGCAGAATGCCGTAATCGAAGAACTGACCATCCGCCCGCAGCTGGGCGATTTGGATTAAAAAATAACAATAAACTATGAAAAAAATCATCATCACCGGCGCCAGCCGGGGCATCGGCCGCGACACCGCCCGGCAACTCGCTCAAGACGGGCACCGCGTCCTCGCCCTCTCCCGCAACGAGAAAGCCCTGAAAGAACTGCAACAGGAAGCCGGCGACAACCTGCAATACCTGAAGTACGACATCACCGCGCCCGATGCCCGCCCCCTGCTCGAAATCGTCGAATCCTGGGAAACGGTGGACGTGCTCATCAACAACGCCGGCTACTTCCTCAAAAAGGAATTTCACGAAACCACGAATACGGACTGGGAAAACGTCATGGGCGTCAACTTCTACGGCCCCGCCCACCTGCTGCAGATGCTGCGCCCCTTCCTGCAAAATGCGGAAAAAGCCCACGTGCTCAACATCGGCAGCATGGGCGGCTATCAGGGCAGCTCCAAGTTCCCGGGCCTGCTGGCCTACAGCGTCAGCAAAGCCGCTATCGCTACCCTTACGGAGTGCTTGGCGGAAGAATGGAAAGAAGCTGGCGTATGCGTCAACTGCCTGGCCCTCGGCGCCGTGCAGACGGAGATGCTGGCGGAGGCGTTTCCGGGCATGCAAGCCCCGGTGAGCAGCGAGCAGATGGGGGGCTTCTTGAGCTACTTTGCGCTGCAGGGGCATCATTTTTTTAATGGGAAGGTGTTGCCGGTGTCGGTTTCTACGCCTTAGGCTTTTTTTTAAACACATAGGTTCACATAGGCACATAGCGCACAGTGGCGTGAAAACTATATGTCCTATGCTCCTATGTGTTTCCATTCCCCCCGAAGCGCCCGCACTCTCTTGGTTTTTAAACACATAGGCACATAGAGCACATAGGCGGGACGCATAATTCTATGTGTCCTATGTCCCTATGTGTTTCCCATACCCAAAGCCGCCACCCGCCCCCGCACCGTTTTAAACACATAGGTTCACATAGGCACATAGCGCACAGTGGCGTGAAAACTATA
>CAYNIT010000074.1:0-17169 GCA_964397205.1 uncultured Phaeodactylibacter sp.
GCACAAAATAACTTCGCCTATTCTAGGTAACTTGTTATTGCGCGACCCCTAACTTGTTGTTGCGCAGATCCTAAGCCAGCCTTTTGGGGCTCTGATGGGGCGGCCCGCATCCGCTCCTCTGTGCTTTCTAGAACCACCTACCAAGTAGGAGGGATTTCATCGGCATTTTCCAAGCTTCCGCTCCTTCCCAGCCTCGTTCAGCCATCAGGCTGAGCCCCACTGATACCCTGCTGTCGATGGTTTTACGAGGCCATTCGAAGCAATTTCAGGCAGGTTGGCTATTGATGTGAAAGGAGCGGACAAACCACCCTTGCCGAGTGCGAGCAAAACGCCTGCTCCGCGCCGGTAGCGGGAGGTTTAGAAGGGCAAAATTCTGGTAAGCGCCGACCCTCAATGCCGGCCTACTGTGCCTAGAATGTCGGCTTGCATACCGTTCAGCCTGCTGCATCCTCTTGTGTTCACCTTTATGACAGATGCCTGACAACGGCTCTGTTCGCCGGGGCGTACTTCTTACAAATGATTTTGCAAAGTATTCGGCAAAAGCAAAGCTCAGGCATAGCAAGGGATGGAATGCCATTCAAGCCAACTTTCAACCTCAGGCGCTACTGTCATATTTGCGTAAGCTCTCTACAGGCAGTGACAAATGTCATTCAGAGAGGTAATAGCAGATAATAGTTTTGTTGAAGTATGTTGCAGTTTCGTGACATACTACCGATAACCAGAATTTATTTTTGTGAATAACTCTTGAATTGAAGGCTCATGCTGGCGAACTATAAGATTTTAACAGTAACTCACAAGCGGACTAACCTCAAGGAAATTGGCGACTTCGTGCTGAAAGCATCCAATCAGGAAGAACTTAAAAGCCGTTTGGAGAGCCTCAAGCAACAATTTCATCTCGACGAGTTATTCTATCTGCCCACCTGCAATCGGGTGATGTACTTCTTTACCACTTCCGAGCCATTAGACGAGCGCTTCGCTGCCCGCTTTTTTCAGAGCGTCAACCCCACTATGCCCATCGAAGTGATGGACCAAATAGAGGAAGTAGTCTATCAATACGACGGGCTGCCAGCTGTAGAGCACTTCTTAGATGTTGCTGCCTCTATCGATTCACTGGTGATTGGGGAGCGGCAGATACTTCGCCAAATTCGAGAAGCCTACGAGCAGTGCCGGGAATGGGGCCTTGCTGGCGACTACATCCGCATCGCTTTTCAGCAAGCTGTGGTAGCGGCAAAAGCCGTTTACAATAAAACCCGCATTGGCGATAAGCCTATCTCTGTGGTTTCCCTTTCCATACAGCAGATGCTGCGCGCCCACGTCCAAAAAGAGGGCCGTTTGCTGATTGTAGGCGCTGGCCAGACCAATCAGCTGGTTGGGAAATTCCTGGTCAAGCATGGCTTTACCAACATCACAGTCTTTAACCGCAGCCTGGAAAAAGCCCAACAGCTGGCAAACAATACCGGAGGGCGTGCCCTTCCTTTGCACGAGCTTCCCAACTACCGGGAGGGGTTTGACTGTATGATTGTATGTACTGGCGCAACGGAGCCCATCATTACCACCGATCTTTACCGCAGCCTGCTCAATGGTGAATCCGACCGGAAAGTAGTCATCGACTTAGCTATACCCAATAATGTCGATGAATTGGTAACGGAAGACTTCACGCTAGAGTACATCGAGGTAGAAGGCCTGCGCAATCTGGCTAAGAAAAACCTGGCATTCCGCGAGCGGGAAGTGGAGCGCGCCAAAAAGGTGCTGACGAACTACCTGGAAGAAGTTCCCGCCTTGGTCAAACAGCGTCAGATCGAGCTGGCCATGCGCAGTGTTCCTACCGAAATCAAGGCCGTAAAGGAAAAAGCGCTGAACGAGGTTTTCCATAAGGAGGTCTCCTCTTTGGATGATCAGACCCGAGCGCTGATGGAAAAGATGATGGCTTACATGGAGAAAAAGTGCATCGGTATCCCGATGAAGGCTGCTCGCGAAGCCGTGGTGCAGGGCAAGGCGTAAGAACAACCTACGCCTTGGTCCAAGTTGTTCCTTCTTTGCTGTCCTTCAAGACGATATCCAGTTCCTTCAAAGCATCCCGGATTTTATCAGAGGTATCAAAATCTTTTCTGGCGCGGGCTTCCTGCCGGATCTCTATGATCAAGTCCATCACCCCCTCGAGCGTTCCATTGTCCTTGCTCCCGGAAGCTGCGTTTTCATCTTTCAAGCCCAATACCTCGTAGATGTAATCGTGGAACGTTTGCTTCAGCCGGTGCAGCGTCTCTTCGCTGACCTCACTCAGCGATAGATGCCCTGCTTTTAGGCTGTTGATTTTGGTGACCAATTCGAAGAGTGCCGCGAGCGCCTTTGGCGTATTGAAGTCATCGTCCATTTCCACTTTCACCTGCTCCATCATACGCCGCAGTTCTTCGTCCAGTTCGCTAGCTTGCCCTCCCCCGGGGTGCTGCATTTCCTGCAGCAGCTTATTGCCTTCCATGAGGCGGCGGTAGCCTTTTTCTGCGGCTTGCAGCGCCTCGTCAGTCAGGTCGAGCGTACTGCGGTAGTGCGATTGCAGCATGAAAAAGCGCACCACCATTGGGCTATAGCCCTTGCTGATATGCGGGCTTTCGCCCGAAAAGAGTTGCTGTGGCGTAATGGTGTTGCCGTCGCTCTTGGCCATTTTCCGGCCGTTCAGCAGCAGCATATTGCCGTGCATCCAGTAATTGGCGGGAGCGCAATGGCAGGCACTGTAGTTTTGTGCCACTTCGTTTTCGTGATGGGGAAACTTCAGGTCGTTGCCACCCCCGTGGATGTCGAAGGTTTTGCCCAAGTACTTGGTACTCATGGCAGAGCACTCCAGGTGCCAGCCCGGAAAGCCTTCCGACCACTCAGACTCCCAGCGCATGATGTGCTTGGGATCCGCTTTGATCCAGATAGCGAAATCGGAGGGATGTCGTTTTTCCTCTTGGTTTTTAAGGTCGTCGCGGGATTCGGCCAGCAAGTCGTCGATCACCCGGCCGGAAAGCTTGCCGTAGATGTCGTTTTCCCGGGCGAATTTCACGGTATCGAAATAAACCGAGCCATTGGACTCGTAGGCGTAGCCGTTTTTGAGTATGGCTTTGACCATATTGATCTGTTCCAGGATATGGCCCGTGGCCCGCGGCTCTATGTTGGGAGGCTGATTGTTGAAGGTGCGCATCATGGCGTGAAAGCCGTTTGTGTAATGCTGCACGATTTCCATAGGCTCCAGCTTCTCCAGGCGGGCTCTTTTGGAAATTTTATCTTCAGCTGATATGTCATCGTTATCGCCCTCCAGATGGCCGACATCCGTTATGTTGCGTACGTACCGTACTTTATAGCCGAGGTACTTGAGATACCGGAAAATCACGTCAAAACTGGTGAAGGTGCGGCAATTCCCCAAATGGACATCGCTATACACGGTAGGCCCGCAGACGTACATGCCGACTTGCCCCTCATTGATCGGTTTGAAAACTTCTTTCTCCCGGCTAAGGCTATTGTATATCTTAAGCGTACTTTCCATGCAGGCTTCAGTTTTGACCGCGCAAAAATAAGAAGCTCTACGCCCGAAATCAAGGAAATCAGCAAAAGTCGGCGGCTCTCATTTCAACTGCAGCGCTGCGCTGACGGAATAGTGGTCAGAAAACTGCTCTTTGGCCACTTGGTAATCCAGTGCCCTGAAAACCGGGCTGTGGAAGATATAGTCGATGCGCAAGGCCGGAATCGCCCCGGCGTAGGTGGTGCCGAAGCCCTTGCCGGCTTGGCGGAAGCCGTCCACCAAGTGCTGCGCAATCTGATGGTAGGTATAAGACTGTGGCACTGCATTGAGGTCGCCGCAGAGGACAACCGGGTGCGGGCTGTCGGCTATGGCTTGCGCGATTTCTTCGGCTTGTGTGGCCCGTTTGGTAGCAGAACGCTTGAAATTAGCCGCCATGGCTCGGATATTCAGCCAAGTTTCGCGCTCTTGCAAGTTGCCATCTCGGGCTACCTCCGAGGCCATGCTAGAAACTGAATTGGACTGCAGGTGCAGGTTGAAGACCCGTATCGTATGGTTGCCAACTTCTAAGTCGGCGTATTGGTAGCCATTGGAGTCCTCAAAAAAGTAGCGGGTGTGGCTGCCTTGTATAGGATAGCGGCTGAAGATAGCCAGAGCGCCTTTGGAGCTGACCAGTTTGTGTTGCAGCGGCGTTTGCTCTGTGAAGTGGGCAAGGAAGTTCTTCCTTGCCCACTTCACAGAGGGGAATTCCTGAAGGCACAATACATCGAGTTCTGGGGGTACCGGAAACACCTCTGGCAAGCGCTCGGCCGGGTATCGCTTTCCGCCCTCCAAATCATCCAGGAAACCATGAGCGTTGAAGCATTTGACCCAAAGGACGTTTTCCCCCTTCGGAGACGAGTTGAGGTGCAGGCCGAAGAACTGCATGATCGGGTTCCACCCGAGCAACAGGCAGGCCAGAGACAATAAGAATTGGTATTTGCGCAGCAGCGCCCAAAATGCGAGGAAAAGCAAATTAGCCAGCAGCAGCCATGGATAAATCAACCCGAAAAAAGCCAGCGGCCAGAAAGTGGCCGGGCTCACATAGGGGGAAAGATAGCTCAGCAGCGTTGCCAGTACCAAGAGTACATTTCCCCACCGGAGCATTTTCATCATAGGGCGCCAGAAATTTAAAGCAGCATGCTATTTCTTGCTGGCATTGAAAAGGAACTCTTTCTCCTCCGAGGTAAGGCTGTCGTAGCCCGATTTCTTGATTTTTTCCAGGATCGCGTCTAGCTTTTCCTGATATGCCCCCCCTTCTTTGGAGCCGCTGTCCGAGGCGGCATTGCCCCGGCCCGACCGCTTGGGCCGGTTGGGGTTGCGGTAAACTACCTTGGGGCGTTTGCGCTTCCGCTCCCCGGAAAACAAGCGTATGAAAAAATTCCGAATGCTGTCGAGCACGTTGTTGACTGGCTCTGAGAAATCATTGCCATTGCGCAGTTGCGCTACGAACAGCCAACCGAAGAAGGCACCACCCAGGTGTGCAAAGTGCCCGCCGGTATTACCCCCCTGCGGAATCAGTATAAGGTCGAGAAAAACCAATACAGCCACGATGTATTTCAGCTTCACATCCCCCAGCAGCAGCAAACGCATGACATAATCCGGCGAAATAGTACCGGCTGCAACTACAATGGCCATGACACCTGCTGAAGCACCGAGTGCAAAACGACCTCCGGCGCCGTAGGGCAAGAGGTTGGCGGAAATAAAAAAGAGCACGGCTCCGGCGATACCGCCCAGCAGGTAGAGCGGCAAAATGCGCTGGTCACCGATAAAGTCCCCCACAATGCGGCCAAACCAATAGAGAAAGAGCATATTCCATAGCAGGTGCCAAAAGCCCTCGTGCAGGAACATGCTGGTGAACAGGCCCCAGGGATGGGTCAGGAAAAACTTCCAGTCGGAAGACATGCAGAAGAAGTGCAAAATATCCTGGTAAAGAGAAGAGGGGGTAGCGCCGTTGCCAATGAAAAGCACTAAGTTGACCAGATTGATCACTACAAAAACGGCCACATTTATGATGATCAAGCGGGTTATCATATTGCCCCGATTGAGTTCTCGCTTCGCGTCGTCCCAGATTGACTGCAGCATTATTATATCGAATTCGTGAGTTAAAAACAGTAGCGACCCAGCTTTACCCCCACAAAGTTACTAGCTTCCGATCATTTTATCCAACCAAATTGGGCCAATCCGCTGCCACTTCAGATGAATGGCTGCTTCTATAAGCTTGACCCAAATTTTCGCCAGTAAAGGATCAGTAAAAAACCAAACAGGGCTCCTCCAAGGTGAGCGTAGTGGGCTACTCCGGTATTAAAATTGCCAAGTCCCAGGAATAGTTCAATACCTGCGTATATGAGTACAAAGTACTTAGCTTTAAGCGGTATGGGAGGGATGAGTAGCTGGATTACACTGTTGGGGAATAGCATGCCGTACCCTACAAGTATACCAAATACTGCACCAGAAGCCCCTAGCATCGGCACATTTGACATGAGCTCGGAGGTGCTGCCTGTAGTCAAGTCTATGTAGCGTGCCAAAATGTGCAGCCCGAGCGCGCCAAATCCAGTCAGGAGGTAGTAAAACAAAAAGCGGCGCGGGCCCCAGGTAGCCTCTAGCGGCGGGCCGAACATGAACACCGCAAACATATTGAAAAACAGGTGGCTGATGCTCCCGTGCATGAACATGTGGGACACGATCTGAAACGGCCGGAAATAGTCCGAAGAAGGGAAGAACATGGCCAGCCGGTAACGCCCCCATTCCGAAAAATCGGTGGTCCGTTCGTTGACCAGCGCCTTCATCGTTCCGCCGGAGGGATCGCCCAGCAGCATAGAGCCAAAATACACTAAAATATTGATAATCAGCAAGTGCTTGACGACTTCTGTAATTCTGAACATCAGCGGTTGAGATTAGTACGGTATAAAAACAGCTTAGTAATCAAAACGTTTGGAAAGCTCCTCCAGCTCTAGGCTGATGAAGCACTTGCGCCCCGAGGGGCTTTTGTAGGGCACCTCGCAGGCAAACAGCTGATCTATCAAGCTTTGCATTTCATCGGCCGTCAGGGGCTGCCCTTTCTTGATGGAAGCGCTGCGTGCCATGGCTCGCGCCAGATTGTCCGTGATTTCCAGTTGGAATTCCAGATTGCCCTTGTACTGCTCCAGCAGAGATTCGATGACCACCTGCTCATCCTGTTTGCCAGCGAGTTCAGCGGGCACCCCATTGATGACGAAGGTGTTGGCGCCGAACTCCTCGATATCGAAGCCTAAAAGGTTGATTTGATCCTGCAGCTCCTTGAGCAGCGCTGCATCGGCCGGCGATAGGGACAGAGTACGTGGAAACAGCTGCTGCTGCGTAGAATTTTGCTGCTGCCGCAAAACGTACAGGTATTTCTCGTACAGGATACGCTCGTGGGCCGCTTGCTGATCGAGCAGAAGTATGCCTGATTTGATCTGGCTGACGATGTAGCGGTTGTGCAGCTGATTGGGCGCTTTGCTGCTTTCGCGGGCAGCCGCAGCGCCGCCGGCAGCCTGCTGATCTCCATGCCAGTCGCTCTCCAGCGTCAGCGGTTGGTGCGGGGCCGGGTCCGTCATATCATCCGATGCCGCCTCCGTTTGGTCAAATTCCTCCAGGCCTTCGTACAGCTCCTCCCAGTTTTTCAGGTTTCGAGCCCGGCGCTGCTGCTCCGAAATGGCATCGGCCTTGTCAGTGCCCCGAGCTTGCGTTCCGGTAGAAGAGACGGTCTCCTCGCGCTGCGCACGGGGTTGAATGCGGTTGCCGGAGAAGGTAGGATCTTGATCAAAGTCAAGGGTGGGCGTGATGCTGTGTTGGCCCAGGGCATGGCGCACCGCTACCCGCAAGTAATTGTAGACCAGGCGCTCGTCATCGAATTTGATTTCTTGTTTGGTAGGATGCACATTGACATCGATGCGGCGGGGGTCTATGTTGATGAACATCACGTACAGCGGGTAGGTGCCGGAAGGCAGAAGGTCTTCATAGGCAGATACGATGGCGTGATTGAGATAGGGGCTCTTAATGAAGCGGTCGTTCACAAAAAAGAACTGTTCGCCTCTGGTTTTTTTAGCGAATTCTGGTTTGCCCACGTATCCTCTCAGCCGCAGGACTTCGGTTTCCTCTTCTACCGGCACGAGTTTCTTGTTGGCATTTTTGCCGAACAGCCCCAGTAAGCGCTGACGCAGTTTGCCAGGCGGCAAGTGAAAGACTTCGTTGTCGTTGTGGTGCAGGGCGAAAAACGAATCGGAATGCGCAATGGCAATACGCTGAAACTCATCCACAATGTGCCGCATTTCCACGGAATTAGACTTTAGGAAATTCCGGCGCGCCGGCACATTGAAGAAGAGGTTTTTGACAGAAAAGGCCGTTCCCCGTGGGCACTGACAAGGTTCCTGCTTGATCAGTTCAGAGCCTTCAATCACCAAGCGAGTGCCGAGTTCATCCGAATGGCGGCGCGTTTTGATTTCTACCTGGGCAACGGCGGCGATCGAGGCCAGCGCTTCCCCCCGGAAGCCCATGGTGCGGATCGAAAAGAGGTCATTGGTTTGCCGAATTTTGGAAGTTGCATGGCGCTCGAAGGCCATGCGAGCGTCTGTTTCAGACATACCGCAGCCGTTGTCGATCACCTGCAGCAGCGCTTTGCCAGCGTCTTTGACTACCAGCCGGATATCAGAGGCGCCCGCGTCGATGGCATTCTCCATCAGTTCTTTGACCACAGAAGCCGGGCGTTGGATGACCTCGCCAGCTGCAATTTGGTTGGCGATGGCATCGGGCAGCAGCTGAATGATATCAGCCATATCGGAGATTCCTCAATTGGTTAAAAAATCAGGCATTTTGCGCCTCGCTATCCTCCTACGGAAGCAGCGATTTCGGGCAAATATACACGGATAAACATATAGGACAAAAATAGCAGAAGCAGGATCAGCCCCAGCAGTACTAGGTTGGAGCGCATCACCTGCTGTTTGCGGAAGCGGCTCTGGCCCCCTTGCTGATACCCTCGGCGAAAGCCGCCCGCCAGCCGGGCCTTAATCGCTTCAGCGTCTCCTCCTTTCATATTTTCCACCTGCTTGAGGCGCTCTTCCAGCTCTTCCTTCTGCGGATCCCAATAGCGAGGCTTGTACTGGTACTGCTGATGCTTCGGGAGCCTAGAGAATCTAATGAATGCCATAACAAAATGATGATAGTGATTGGTCTAAAATACAAAAATTTCCGGCGACCAAATAACAGATTACAACAAGCGAGTGAGCAAATAGTTATTGTCCTCCGGTTGCTTTGGGTATACGATGCACTATCTTGCACGCTTGGCGCAGCCGCTCGTCAAAAAAATGCCGGTATTGAGCCAAAAAAAATGGAGTACTCCGCTTCGTCTGCTTTCTTTTAGAGCGGAATTATTCAACATCAACGACCATAAAGCATGAAAACACTCATTGTCGCAATTGCTGCTCTCCTGTTGAGCACCGCACTCCTAGGCCAGGGAGGGGTCTCCGGTACCGTTACTGGGCCAGAGGGAAAACCACTGTCCTTTGCCACCATTTTCGTAAAGGAAACAGGCAGCGGCACTGCCACCAACGAAAAGGGCAAGTACGAAATACGCCTGAAGCCCGGCGGCTATACCCTAATTTTCCAGTTCCTGGGCTACGAAACCCAAGCCAAAAAAATCGCCATTGGCAACCGCTTTGAGCAGCTTAATGTCACGCTCGGCACTCAGGCGCTCGAGCTGGAAGAAGTGGATGTCTTGTCAGGCCGGGAGGACCCCGCCTACACTGTAATGCGCAAAGCCATCGCCAAAGCCAGTTACCACCGCAAACAACTTGACGCTTACAGCGCTCGGGTGTACATCAAAGGCACTGGCCGCCTGAAAAAAGCTCCCTTCTTTCTGCGCAAAAGACTGGAAAACGAAGGCATCGATTCCTCCTTCGCTTTCACCTCAGAGTCGGTAAGCGAAATCAGCTACGAGCGCCCGGGCAAATTTACGGAGCGCGTCATCTCCATTTACACGACGGGTGATGACAACAACTCCTCTCCCAACAGCTACATCAACGGCAGCTTCTATGAACCTAAGATCGGCAACTCCATTTCGCCGCTTTCTCCCCGTGCTTTTGCCTACTACCGTTTTGAGTACGAAGGTTTTTTTATGGACCGCGGCCGGGGCGTCAATAAGATCAAGGTCATTCCCCGTTCTGAGGGGGATGGCGTATTCGAGGGGTCGCTCTACATTGTAGAAGGCCTATGGAGCATCCACAGCCTCAGCCTGGGCACCATCAACCAAGGCTTCCGCTTTGATATAGATCAGGTTTATGCGCCTGTGCAGGAACGGGTATGGATGCCGGTCAGCCATAAGTTTGACGTAGAGGGTACCATTATGGGCTTCACAGTGGAGTACAACTACCTGGCTACGGTGAGCGATTACGAGGTAACGCTCAATCCCGATCTCGATGCCGAATTCGAGCTCATCGATGAAAAAATAGAAGAAGAGCGGGCCGCTGCCATTCAGGAATCCACTTCCGAGGAAAAGGAATTGCAAACCCGTCTGGAAACTGGAGGCGAACTGACCCGCAAAGAAATGCGCCAACTAATGCGCGAGTACGCTAAAGCGGAACGCAAAAAACAAGAAGAGCCTCAAATCGTCGAGGAAACCAATTATACGGTTGATTCGATGGCCTACAAGCGGGATTCCGTTTACTGGGATAAAATCCGGCCCGTGCCGCTTACCGAAATAGAGGAGCGCAGTTACCAACTAAGGGACAGCATCGCTAAAGCAGAGGCAGAAGAAGAGCAGCAGGACTCGCTGGAGGGGGATGAAATCGGAAAAATCCCTCTGCTGGGTCCAATACTGGGCGGTAAGAGCTACCGACTGGGGGCGAACAGCAGCTTTTCCCACAAAAGCATTGTGGACAAAACTTTCTTCAACCCCGTCGAAGGTTTCAGCATCCATACCAACTTTGTATACGCCAATAATCGCGGCGGCAACGCGTTCCAGCTGACGGCGACACCGCGTTATGCTTTTTCCCGAAAGGCTTTCACTGGCAAAGGGCTAGCCAGCTACGAGTATGGCCCTGAGAACGACCGGCACCTTACTCAGCTGGAGGGAGGGCGCTACATCTACCAATACAACGACCGCAACCCCATTTCCTTCTTTTTCAGCAGTTACGTGAACCTGTTTCGGGATGTGAATTACATCCGCCTGTACGAAAAAGACTTCCTAAAGCTGAGCCACCGCCACGCGCTTGCTCCCAACTGGGATATACACTTGTCCGGCGAATGGGCAAAGCGGTATTCGCTGAAAAATACCACCACGCAGGTATGGTTCAATGAGGATAACCAAGCGTATGCTTCCAATTATCCGAGGAGCAATGAGTTGGGCCTGGTAGGCTTGCCCGAAGAGGAAGGCGCTATGATCCTCTCCGGCTCAATCGTTGCCGAGCCCTGGAAGAAATACCGGCTGTACAACGGCGAACGGCAGCCCATAGCAAACAGCTCCCCGGAACTGCGCCTGACTTACCGGCAGGGGCTCAGCGGCCTGGAAGGCAGTGTAACTGATTATTCCTACCTGGAAGCGGGCATCTCTCAAACCACTGATATCGGGGTGCGCGGCACACTCGACTACAAACTGCAGGCCGGTATATTCCTGCAAGATGACTACATAGGCTTCGCGGATTACCGTCATTTCATGGGCAATGAGCTGAATTTTGTGACTGCTGATCCCGTAGCCAGCTACCGCTTGCTGCCTTACTATCAGTTCAGTACACGCGACCGCTTTGCCTCGGTATTTCTGCATTACCAGTTTCGTCAGTTGCTGCTGACCCAAATTCCGGAAGTTTGGTTGTTGGGCCTCAAGGAAAACGTCTTCGTCAATACTCTTTCCACACCGGACAGCGGCAACTATCTGGAAGTTGGTTACTCGATTGACAACATCTTGCGGTTGCTCCGGCTCGAACTGGCCTTTTCCTTTGACGATAGCGGATACCGGGACTGGGGAATCCTCATCGGGTTCGCTTCCAGCCTGGGCGGCTTCGAAATCCAGTAAGTTTGGTGCCGCCTGTTTGTGCCTGTCGGCAAAGCAGGCGGCACTGCATTCAACTCCAATCATCTGCCCGCTGTTCCTTAATTTTCGTAGTTCGTGATTGGGCCGGGGTTTCTTCCCCCGCCAAAAACGGGCTACCTTTGCAGGAACCAAATTTATCCATCATTCAAGGGACAGCCTTAATGAGCGACCAAATCAAACACGAATGCGGGTTCGCGATGATCCGCCTGCTGCAGCCGCTGGAGTACTACCAAAAAAAATACGGCACAGCCTTTTACGGCATCAACCAACTGCAGCTGCTGCTGCAAAAGCAACGCAACCGGGGGCAAGACGGGGCGGGCATGGCCACCATCAAGTTAGATGTAGAACCCGGCAAAAAGTACATCAGCCGCAAGCGAAGCGTAGCTACCAATTATCTCGATGACCTCTTTCAGCAGATTCACCGCCACTTTCACGGGCTCAGCCAAGAGCGGCTCAACGACGCTGCCTGGCTAAAAGCCAACAAGCCTTACGTCGGCGAGCTCCTGTTGGGGCACCTGCGTTACGGCACCCATTCCGATAACAGCGTGGAAACCTGCCACCCTTTTCTGCGGCAAAACAACTGGATTACCCGAAACCTGCTTCTGGCAGGAAATTTCAATCTGACCAATGTAGACGAACTGTTCGAAGAACTGGTAGAATTGGGCCAATACCCCAAAGAGAAATCGGATACCGTCACCGTGCTTGAAAAAATCGGCCATTTCCTAGACGATGAAGTGCAGCGCCTGCATACGTGGTACAAACCCGATGGCTACAGCAACCGGGAAATCAACGAATTGATTTACGAAAATCTCGATATTCAGCGGCTGCTGCGGCGCGCCAGTAAAAAATTTGACGGCGGTTACGTCATGGCAGGCCTCATTGGCCATGGGGATGCCTTCGTCCTGCGGGACCCGGCAGCCATCCGGCCGGCTTTCTACTACCAAGACGAGGAGATCGTAGTCGTCGCTTCTGAACGGCCGGCCATTCAGACCGTTTTCGACAAGCACATCGATGAAGTCAAAGAGCTGCAACGGGGCCACGCCCTGATCGTAAAAAAGGACGGGCGGATTTCCGAACAGCCTTACATCGAGCAGCTGGACCGCCGCGCTTGTTCCTTTGAGCGCATCTACTTCTCCCGGGGCACAGACCGGGACATCTACCTGGAGCGCAAACAGCTTGGCCGGCAATTAACTGAACGGGTATTGAAGGAAGTAGACCACGACTTCAAAGATACCGTTTTCTCCTTCGTCCCCAATACCGCAGAAACTGCCTTCTACGGACTGATGGAAGGCCTGGAGGGCCGCCTCAATGACATCAAGCGCGACAAAATTCTGAAGAAAGGCAAAGGCCTCAAGCCCTCCAAACTGGAGAAAATCCTCGCGCTGAAGCCACGTATGGAAAAGGTGATCGTAAAGGATGCCAAGCAACGCACCTTCATAGCCGACACCACTTCACGGGAAGCAATGGTCGCCCACGTGTACGACATCACCTACGGTATCGTACGGGATAAAAAAGATACGCTGGTACTGCTGGACGACTCCATCGTTCGGGGCACTACGCTGCGGGACAGCATTCTGCAGATCACAGCCCGGCTCAAGCCCAAGAAGATTGTCATTGTCTCTTCTGCCCCGCAGATCCGCTTCCCGGACTGCTACGGCATTGACATGTCCCGCATGAAAGAATTTGTCGCCTTCAGGGCTTTGGTTGCTCTGCTTCAGGAGAACGGCAAAGAGCACTTGCTACGGGAAGCCTACGAACGCTGTAAAGCACAGGAGCACTTGCCTAAAGAGCAAATTATCAATGAGGTAAAGGCGCTGTACGAGGAATTCTCCTACGAAGCGGTTTCCGATAAAATTTCGGAAATTGTGACCCCTGAGGGGACCAAGCCAGAAGTCAAAGTTATTTACCAGACCATCAAAGGCCTGCGCGAGGCGTGCCCCAACAACAACGGCGATTGGTACTTCTCTGGTGACTACCCCACGCCGGGAGGCAACCGGGTGGTCAACCGGGCATTTATTAACTTTATGGAAGGAAGCGACGAACGAGCTTATGCCTGAAACCGTATGGAGCCTTAAGAAAATGGAGCGTTATGCGCTGTTCGCCCTGGCGGTGGTGCTGGTGTGCAGTTTTATATCCGACTGGCAGTCCCGGCGGCAGCGCCCCTGGAAAGTCAGGGCTTACGTCGACAAGTACCTCTATCTGGCGATTGAATTAGAGCGGGAAGCGAATATACCGGTGCCCATTACGCTGGCGGTCGCCGGGCTGGAAAGCGACTGGGGGCGAAGCGACCTGGCCAAAAAAGCCAACAACCACTTCGGCCTCAAAGTGAAACCCGGCTGGGAAGGCTGGGAATACTGCAAAAACACTCAGGAATACAACCTGGCCGAAGGCCATCATCAAGAGTGGGCTTGTTTTCGGAAATACCCGCTCATAAAGCGCAGTTACCAGGACTTCGGGCGCTTTTTGTCGGAAGAGGAGCGGTACCATCGCCTGCGTGCTCTGGAGCTTGACGATTATCCAGGCTGGGCGGAGGCTCTGCAGCAGGCAGGCTACGCCACCGACCCCGCTTACGCCCGGAAATTGCGCGGCTTGATCTGGAAATATCGCCTTTCAGAATATCAGCCCTGAGGAATATTCAGTTCGGAAGTTAGTGATGGAAAGCTAAAACCCTTATTTTTGGCTTCAACCTTCCCAGAGAAGGAAGGCAAACCGCAAGGTTTTTTATCAGTTAAAAATCGCAAACTCAATGGATTTAAACGCTCCCGTCTCCTCAATAATGACCAAAGACCCTCATACGGTTATGCCCGATAGCCCAGCCACTGAGCTGGACGTTTTGTTCAAAGAAAATCGCATACACCATGTGCCGGTTATCGATGAAGAAAGGAAAGTGGTTGGGATCGTTGGAAAATCCGACTTTCTTTACCTGCTCCGTGGCTACACCGCTCATGAAAGTGACCGGTTCCGGGAGTCCGCTAAGCTCCGGGCATTCAAAAGCCATGAGATCATGCACCAGGATGTGGAAACCATCCGCGAAGACGCTCCTATAAAGGAGGCTGTGCGCCTGCTGTCGGAAAACCGATACCGAGCCCTGCCTGTCGTTGATGAGAAGGATACACTGACCGGTATCCTGACTACCCACGACATCATAGACCTGGTGCGGGAAGCATCTTAACAGCAAGTACAGCTGAGAATCTCAAAAAACGATGGACAAATGAACAGCTATTTGAAACTTTGCACCCTGGGTCTGGCCATTGCCCTGCTCGGTGCCTCTTGTGTCAGCAAGAAAAAGTACCTATCGCTGCAGGAGCAGCTGCAAGCGGCCAACCAGGAGATAGGCAAATGCGGGGAAGACCTCAACGACTACATGAATCGCCTTTCTGCCTGCCAGGAGGAGCAACAGCGCATCCGGGGCAATTTGCAAACTGCCCAAAGCAAGCTCGAAATCCGGCAGGAGCAGGTGGAAGACCTCAAGGTTCTGATTGAAGACCTGCGGTCCCAACGCGACAAACAGCTTAGCCAAGTGGATGACCTCACCACGCTTTCCCAATCGGCCAGCGACAATATTCGGGAGACGCTCTCGCAATTGGAGCAAAAGGACGAATACATCCAAATGCTGCAAGCAGCCAAAACCCGGGCCGATTCCATCAACCTGGCACTCGCGCTTAATCTGAAAGGGGTCCTCAGCGAGGGCATCGCCGATGAAGACGTGGAAGTCAAAGTCGACAAAACCGTCGTGTTCGTCAACCTGTCGGACAAAATGCTGTACCAGACCGGCAGCTACCGCATCACCTCCCGCGCTAACGAAGTGCTGGGGAAAATTGCCAAAATCATCAAGTCCAGACCCAATTTGGAGGTCATGGTCGAGGGCTACACCGACAGCCAACCGATCAACACCAGCTGCATACGCGACAACTGGGACCTGAGCGTCCTACGCTCTACTTCCGTCGTCCGGGCATTGCAGGAGCAGCATGGCATCGACCCCAACCGCCTCATCGCAGCGGGCCGGGGCGAGTACAATACACTGGCTTCCAACGCTACCGCCGAGGGCCGGGCCAAAAACCGCCGCACCCGCATCATCATCCTGCCCAAGCTGGATCAGTTCTATGATCTACTGAATCCGAATGAGGTGCCGGATTAATTATAATGACCTACTATTCATCAGAGGCTTCCTTGCAGTAAAGCAGAGGGAGCCTCTGGTGTTTCTATAGATCAATAGCCACAAATTTTGGCTAAGAAACGGTGAAAGCTACACGTTCAGCCACTCCCGCAAATCGTAAAAGTAGACCTGCCCATCCCTGCACAGCAGGCTGAAGCTCGAACGGGAAGGGTAGCTGGGCAGTACATCTACCACCCTAGACTGGCTAGGCAGCGGCAATTTCTTGTGCCTACGCCACTGATCGTGGGCACCTCCTGCTGGTTGGACGTACAAGTACCAATATTCATCCCGTAGCGCAATCAACATCACCCTCGCCGACAGATAGCGAGCGACGCAAATCCGCCCTTTTACCTTGATTTGCTGATTGAGGTAAAAGGTTTTGCTTCGCTTATCGAAACGATAGAGGGATACATCTTTGGTAGTAGCGTATAGGCAGCGCAGGTGGTCCTCATCTCCATCACTTGCATCATAGTCGGTGTAGGTTGGCTTGTGAAGAGGTTCGGAGATGTACAGCTGTTCTCCATCTACCATAAAGAGGCTATTCTTAGAGCAGGTGAAAAAGTAATTACCCTTCGTCCTGATCAAGCGCCAGCCTAGTTGGTCAGTGGGGTTGATATGCTCTGCCGCAAAAGGCATACGGCTGGTGATGGAAATGTTTTTGCCTTCCACAAGCATGCGGTTGAGGAAGCATTCGGCTTTTTTCAATTCCAACAGTACAACTCCATCTCCAGAAGTCAGACCTACTGCTTTATTGCTACTGTCTAGCAGGTCGATTTGTGCCAAATGTACATCCGGGAAAACCGTATCGCCTTTCCATGTATCTTGGCGAGCTTTCTGCTGATGCCCGCTTACGATGTGGTAAGTAGATTCTTCATACCCGCTTCGGTTGAGCAAAAAAGTAAAAGCGTAGTTAGGGGTCTGATCGATCTTTTTCAGCTGAACATATCCCCGGCTGTCTGCCCGGGCCATTACTGTTTTGCCCTCTGACTTTCCCACGGCCAACGTAAAGTTGAAAAAGCGGATGATTTGCCGCCATAGAATGCGGGAGCGGCCATCCTGATTGAGAGAGAAAGATCGGTAGAAATCCTCTTGCCATGCCTTTTCAGGCTTTTTGAGCCGCTTGAGTTCAATGGGCAACAGACGGTCCTCGGTAATAAAATGCGTCAGGTACTGCTCCCGTTGCTGTCCTTGCTGTATCATGGCACTGACCGCGCGCAGAGCTACTTCGCGAAACTGATGTTGCAGCTTATCCGCTTGTTGTTCGGGTTGGAGGTTCAGCAGCACATCGAGGAAGCTGCTGTACCGGCTGGAATGGCATTCCGAAAATAATTGGGTGATCATTGAGGGCCATTGCTCTTTCGGTAGCTTGAGAAAGTAGCGGGTAAGGGGTCGCGCAATAACAAGTTACCTAGAATAGGCGAAGTTATTTTGTGCGCT